>JAQBQJ010000026.1 GCA_028287065.1 Labilithrix sp.
CCAGCAGCTCGACATCGGCAAGAAGGGCAAGCGCTGGAACCCGGAGCCCGTCCTCATGGAGGGCGAGTTCTGCGACGCGTGCGGGCCGGAAGGCACCGACGAGAAGCTCCGCGCACTGCCACGCGGCACGATGTCGAAGCGCTGGTCCAAGAACGGCTGGTTCGCCGGCTGCTCGAACTACCCGAAGTGCAAGACGACGCGCGACATGGGCGCGGACGGCAACGGCGCCGCTCCGCCGCGCGAGACCGACTTCGACTGCGACAAGTGCGGGAAGAAGATGTCGATCCGCAGCGGTCGCTACGGCGAGTTCCTCTCGTGCACCGGTTATCCCGCGTGCAAGAACGCGCGGCCCGTGCCGCTCGGCGTTCCCTGCCCGAAGTGTGGCGGTGACATCATCGAGGTCCGCCCGAAGAAGAAGGGCGGCAAGACCTTCTACGGCTGCAGTCGCTACAACGACGAGACCGTGAAGTGCGACTTCAAGCTTTGGATGAAGCCGCTGCCGGAGCCCTGCCCCGCGTGCGGAGCGAAGTTCCTCGTCATGGGCGGGACGAAGGCCAAGCCCGTGATCGCCTGCGCCGACAAGGAGTGCGGGTACAAGCGGCAGATCGACGAGCCGTCGCCCACGGCAGGCGCCGATCCCGCGGCGCTCGCCGGCGGCGCAGCCCCCGCGGCAGCCCCGCCTCCTGCGTAGACCAAACCAGGAACGGCTTTACTCGCCGCGTGAGAGCCCGCCGATCGGGGCGTTACGTGCGGACGGCGTAGCCCACGCCGTCGCCGAGCGGCAGCACCACGGCGCGCAGCCGCGGCTCCGAAACGAGCGCACGATTGAAGGCTCGCAGCGCCTCGACGCGAGCTTGCTCGTTCGCCGGCACCTCCGCCTTCGCGACGAGGCCCTTCCACATCACGTTGTCCGCGATCACGACGCCGCGCGCCGAGAGCTTCGGCAGCACGATCTCGAGGTAGCGCGGATAGTCCTCCTTCACGCAGTCGATGTAGACGAGATCGATCTCGCCGGGCGCCGCGGCGATGGCCTCGAGCTCCGCGAGCGCATCGCCCTGGCGGACGTCGATCTGCGCCGTGAGCCCTGCACGCTCGATGAAGCCGCGCGCCACCTCGACGGTCTTCGGATCGTGCTCGATGGTGACGACGCGAGCCGCCGGCCCGGCCGCGCGGGCGAGGACGATCGCGGCATAACCGATGTTGGTGCCGAGCTCGACGATGCGCGTCGCGCCTGACGCTCTCGTCGTGACGGCGAGGAAGGACGCCACCTCCGGATCGCTGATCGGGTGGCGGCGCTCGCGCGCGTACTGCTCCATCTCGGCGAGCAGCGGGTCGCGTGCGGGCTCGATCCCCTCGAGGTAGGCGCCTTGATCGGCGCCGAGTATCGCGTCCCGGGCGTGCTTCACGGCGGCCGGCCCTACTTCTTCGGCTTGGGCTTGACCTCGACGATGTCGTCCTTCATCGGAGCGATCGCCGCGATCAGGTCGTTCTGCTCGTTCTCGGCGACCTTGTTCTCGTCGAGCGCGGCCTTGAGCGCCGAGACGGTCGCGTTCCACTCGGGCTCGGTGATCTTCATGCCCTTGTGGGCATCCTTCATCGACTTGCCCGCGTACTCGCAGTCGCCGCCGGACTCCTTGCAGATCTGGTCGACCAGGTTGTTCCTGAACTTCTCGACCTTTTCCTTCGACAGCTTCGCGAAGCGCTTCTTCACGATGTCGTTGGCGGTCAGGTTCTTCATGAACGAGTCGACCACCTTCGCGATCCCCTCCTTGTTTCCGAGGCGCTCGTAGAGGGACTTCGGCTTGGGCGGCTCGGGCGGCGCAGCATCCTCGGGGCCGGCGTCGGAGACGGTCTCCGTGATGAGCGGCTCCTTGGGCGCAGGCTTTCCGCCGCACGCGACGATAGACACGCCCATCGCGCCGCTCACGAACGCGGCCGTCGCGATGAACAACGAGCACACGAGGAGACGGGTACGCATGGCCTACGTGTATAGGCGTGCAACGCGACGAGAATCCACAAAAAAAGCCCCGCGGTGACCACCGTTACAGAAGTGGGCAGAGCCCTGAAATGCGCTGTAAAACTGGGGTGTGAGCAGCTCCGTAAGGCCACCCGTCCAGCCTGCGTTTGCAGGCGCCGCGGGTCCGTCGGGCCCGCCGCCCGGCGGCTCCGGGCCGAGCGCGCCCTCGGTGACGCCGAGCACGACGTGCATGCTGCTCATCGGCGATCGCGTCGTGCTGCGCGCGAACGCGCCGCCCGAGGCCGAGTACATCCTCTTCGAGATCGGCGACATCGAGCTGCGGTCGAGCGAGCCGGGCCGCGTCCGCGAGCATGGCTACCAGACGACCGTCGAGCGAGCGCGCGCGCGACTCGCGCAGGCCGGCGCGACAGCCGGCCTCGCACGCGAGTGCGGGCTCACCATGCAGCCGGTGCTCTCGGCGGCCTATGCGCGAGGCCCCTCGGCGCGTCAGGTCTCGCGCTACCTGAGCCCGCTCGAGCTGTTCCAGGCCGAGCACTACGACGGCGCCACGCACTCGTATCGCGGCGTGTTCATCGATCTCCCGACCCTCGTCGCGGATCTGAACATGCCGACGGCGAGCGTCGCGTTGCAGGCGCTGTACCTGGCGATGCTGCTCGAGGGCGAGAACGACGAGACCACGGTCTTCCTCTCGACCGACGCATGGACGAAGCTGCGGAAGCCCGGCGAGCGCACGCATCGCCGGCCGAACACGGCCGCGATGCGCGACATCCGCACGCTGCTCGGCGAGCTCGCGAGCCTCGACCCGCGGCCGACCGTGCGCGAGCAGCTCCCGCGGGCCGACGTCATTGCGTTCATTCGCACGCGCGCCGAGTCCGCGCCCGACGAGGATGCGCAAGCGCTCTACGCGTCGCTCGAACGCTCCATCGCCGTGCGTGACAGCCCCGACAAGGGACCGCTCGCGGACCCTGAGCTCTGGGCGATCGAGATGCGCCTCGACACAGGCGACTACGACGGCATCCTCGAGAGCGTCGAGGGGGTCGAGCGGACGCGCGGACGCACGCCGGGCACCACGTATCTCCGCGCGCGTGCATCGCTCGCGTTGCGCCTCGAGCCGCCGAAGCTCGTCGCCGAGCGCGTGTCGGCGCTCGCGCTCTCGATGACGTCGTTCCAGGAGCTCTGCTTGCTCGCGGCGGAGGCCTGGCTCGAAGCCGGCGATCCGCGACGTGCGATGCCGTACGCGCGCGATCTCGTCGATGCGCCGGGCGTCGACGAAGGCCTGCTGCTTCGCGCCAAGCGCCTCCTCGCACGTGCGGTCGGCGCGGCCCCCGAGAAGCACAAGACCTTCGCCGACAGCATCCCGGCAGCGGCGATGCCGCCGAGCCAGAGGCCCGGCGCACTGAAGAGCCAGCGAACTTCGGCGCCTCCGGTCTCCGTTCCCGATCCCAACGTCCCGCGCTCGTTCCCGCCGCAGCGGAGCCGCGTGCCGACGGAGCGCGAGGAGCTGCGCCCTCCGACCGAGCCACCTCCCCCGCCGCCCGTCACGAACAAGCGCGGCGATGCCGCGACGGAGCGCGATCCCGAGCGCGCGTCGGCGATGGCGGCGTCGTCGCAGGCGTCGCGTAGGCCTCCGCTCTCTCCGCCGCCGCCGCCGCCGTCGGCGCGACCGCCGCGTGCCGCGCCGCGTGGTCCGTCGCTTCCTCCGCCGGTGCCTCCCACGTCCGCGAAGCCGCCGCCGCTCCCTCGGCGCAAGCCGCAGAGCGCCGAGGTCGTGCCGAGCGCGCCGCCGCCGCCGCTCGAGCTCGATCTCCCGCCGCCCGCGGACTTTGCGGCGTCATTCACGCTCGATCTCCCCGGGCCCGAGTCGCTCGTACCGAAGGTCGAGGCGGCGGCCGCGGGGCCTTCCGCTCCTGCGGCGGAGCACGTCGAAGAGGTCCGGCACTCGCAACGGCCCCGCCGGCGCAGCATGGGCGTCGTGCAGATGGAGTCGCGCGCTCCGCCCGGCTTCGATCCGCGCGCCGAGCCCGATGGTGTCGACTCGACGCCGATCGTCACGACGTCGCGGACCGCGAGCGGGCGCACCGTGAGCGCGTCGAAGGAGACGCTGAAGGGCAAGGACCTCGAAGAGGCGCGGCGCAACGCGCGCATGTCCTCGATTCCTCCGCCGCCGGCGATCCCGCGCGGCGAGGACGATCGAGGAAGGCCGACGCCGATGCGTCCGGGGCCGATGCCTGCGCGAAGCGGGAAGCCCTCGCCGATGCGTCCGCCGATGCCTACGCCCGTCCTCGACGCCGATCTGCCGCCGTCGTCGACCGAGGCGGTCGCGCGCACGCTCGAGCGCGAGAAGAACATCCGTCGCAACAGCTCGTCGAGCAACCCGACGCCGTCTTCGGCGGTCGAGCTCGCGATGCGCGGCGCGTCGTTGCCGCCGTACCGGCTCGAGAACCCTCCTCCGATGCTCGCGAAGGCGCCGCTGCTTCCGAAGCTCGGCGGCGCATCGGACGAGCTCGCGGAGCATCTCCCGCTGCCGGCAGGTCTCGGTAGCGAGCCACGCTCGCTCGATACGCTTCCCAAGTCCGTCCTCGAAGCGCGCGTCGCGTTCACGCTGCTCGCTCGCGAGCTCGGACTCGACTACCGCCTGAAGCGCGGCATCGAGCTTCGGGCCGACGTGAGCGGCATCGAGGCGATGCAGTCGGTGCTCCTCGAGTCGTTCCCGGAGCACGCCATCCGCAGCCCCGAGGACGCGTACGAGCTTCGCCGCCACGGCGCGCTGCTCAGCGAGATCCTCGCGCGTCGCCTCGATGCGGAGTGGATGGACATCTCTCCGAACGAGCTCGGCTATTGGGCGATGATCGTCCCGGCAGACACGCGCGTGTGGCCCTTCGGGCGCGTCGCGCGCCTCGTCGAGATGGGTCACAAGGAGCGCGATCTCGTGAGCTACTTCTTCGAGCTGCAAGGCCGCGCGCGCGCTCGATGATGTCCTCCGGCGATGCGCTAAGATGAACGGCGTATGCCGCGCATCGAGCTCGAGCGCATCGAGGAGGTCGACGAGACCGCGCAGAGCTCCACCGAGAGCTTCGATCGAATCGCCTTTGCGGAGCGCGCGCTGGCGCTCGTGAGGCCGCCCCGTACGACGGTCGCCATCTGTCCGGGCTTGCGCCGCGTGCGCGTGCAGGCCGGGCGGCAGTGGGGAGGCGCAGCAGGCGAGCGCTGGGCGGTGCTCTCGGTGCCGATGAACGCGTCGCGCCGCGCAATCGCGAGCGCCGTGCTCGAGCTCGGCGACGGAACGACGCCACGGCCGTGGGCGCTCGACGTCCTCATCGGGTGCATCGGGACGCCGTACCGAGGCAACGACCTTCCGTGACCAACGGCGGCGCGGGGGCTCGCGAGCCTCATTACATCACGCGCGCCGGCGCGCGACGGATGCAGGACGAGCTCGTCGAGCTGCGTACGAAGCAGCGTCCGAAGATCGTTCACGACGTCGCCGACGCGGCTGCGCAGGGCGATCGGAGCGAGAACGCCGAGTACATCTACGGCAAGAAGAAGCTGCGCGAGATCGATCGGCGCATCCACTACCTGACGAAACGACTCGAGACCGCGACGGTCGTCGGCCCTGCGGATCGCGAGGGCAGCGCGAGCGATCGCGTGTTCTTCGGCGCCATCGTCGTCATCGAAGACGAGGGCGGCAAGGAGATCACGTACCAGATCGTCGGCGCCGACGAGATCGACCTCGCGAAGGGCTGCATCAGCTATCGCTCGCCGCTCGGACGTGCGCTCTTGAAACGTCAGGTCGGCGAGACCGTCGTGTTCAAGAAGCCGAGCGGCGAGGCGGAGCTCACGATCGTGAGCATCCGCTACGAGTGACTCACTGGCCGACGCGTTCGGCCTACGCGTTCATTGGGCGGTGTTGACGGAGATGCGGAACGACTCGCTCGTGCCGTTCTGGCCTTCGTGCAGGTAGCCGCTCGTGTTCACGCCCGCGGCGAGCGTGCGGTTCTTCGGATCGGTGCCGCCGGCGGGAACGGGGTTGTTCGTGTCGCCGTGAACGAAGCCCGCGTTGCCGTGGACGATGTGAGCGACGGAGTCGGCGTTCTTCACGACGACGGTGATCGGGTTGCCGGCCTGCGTCTGGAGCGGCTGCGGCGCGCTTCCGAACATCGGACCGAACCATCCGTCGACGTAGCGCGTACCGACGGCAGCGCGCATCGCGTCGACGTTGACCGGGATGGTCATCGTGATCTTCGGGTTGATCTTGAAGTTCGCGTTCGCGGTCGCCTCGACCGGCGTGGTGCCCGTGGACGCGGCCTTCACGACGAGCGCCGAGGCTGCGCCGGTGGCGGACGGAGCGGCGCTCGCGAGGACCTTGATGGTGAGCTTCGAGGTCACCGGCGTCGTGTTGAGCGTGACCTTCTCGGGAACGAATGTCGCGGTGGCGCCGGTCGGGAGACCGGTGACGCTCAGCGCGGCGTCGCCCTTGAAGCCGGCCTTCGGCTCGACGGTAACGGTGAGGTCGAGCGACGTACCGAGGTCGGTCGCCGGAGTGGCGGTGCTCAGCGTGACGCCGAGCTCACCGGCAACGGTGCCGGGCGTCGCAGGCGCGGGCGGCGGCGTGTTCGCGTTCGGGTTGGGCGCGTCGGCCGGCTCGTCGGGCGTGTTCGGATCGTGATCCTGCGGCTCGCCCGGATCGGGGATCGCCTTCGTCGCACCGCGGCTCCGTTGAATGCCCGTCGAAGAGCTCGCGTCGCCGCAACCGGCAACAGAGACAGTGGCGAGCGCGAGGACCGGGAGCAGGGCGAGGAGGGCTTTCCGCATGGTGCCTTACGAGTGCAAGGCTGACGCCACCAACGGATCGAACCCGGACCACGATCGCGCACGATGTGCGAGCACCCCAGTCCGTCGGGAAGCAGCCACGCCGGGGCCCTGAAAACCGCAAATTCAGGCACCTCCAGGCGAATTTTCCAGGTCCATCATGCGCAATTCCGACATCACCTGAGCGAGCGCTTACCACTCTGGTCGTGTCGCGATCCACGACGGCTGCGGGCTCGTCCCCACACCAAGAGGGGCAGCAGCCCCGTGGTGAGCCACGCACGATCCGGGAATGGCGCCGGCGCGCCGACGACGACGCAACCGCATGCCGATCGACGCGTGGGAGCGGCGTCCGGTTGCATCCGCGCGTCGCCGGCGTCGCTCGTCTCGCTCGGTCCGCCGTCCCTCGAACGACCCGCACCGGCGTCACGCCGCGGGCTGACCGCAGCGCGCGTCTCCGGCCATGCATCGGCGCAGAGGGCGCCCCCGGCATCGGCCGCGGACGCGTCCGCCCCGCACGCGACGGGTCCCTTGATGTCGGGGAAAGCGGCGATGGCGTTCATCGTCTTGCCGCGATCGGTCGAGAGCCCGATGCCCGGCCCTCCGAGCGTCGCCGGGTTCTCGCACGCGAAGAGGTGGTCGCCGGGAGCTTCGTGCAGGCAGAGCACGCCGTGGTTCGTCACGCGCTCGAAGTGCTCCCCGCGATCTTCCGACTTGTAGATGCCGTGCTCCGGAAGCCCCGACCCCGCGAAGTAGACGAGGCCGTCGGGGCTCTTCGCGAATCCGAACATGGCGCTCTCCATCGAGAGGACCTGCTTGAAGGTCTTGCCGGCGTCCGGCGTGACGAGCACCGTGCTGCCCGTCGTGTGGAGGTGGCGCAGAAGGACGCGGTTCGGGTCCTTCGGATCGACGGCAGCGATGAAGAACGGCCCGGAATTCTCGACGTCGTTCTTCGCGCCAGTGATCGTCTTGCCTCCGTCGTCCGAGCGCCAGAGCCATCCGCGGACGGTGCCGTACGGCTGGCCGGTCACGTAGATGCGTGACGGCCGCGAGGGCGCGACCTCGATCGTCATCGGGTTGATGTTCTCGGGCATGCCGCCCATCCGCTGCCACTTGCCCGCGGCGTCGCGGCGCCAGATCGCGCCGGCCTTGTCGGGGGCGCCGGTGAGCGCCCAGAGCGTGTCGCCTTTCGGATCGACGGTGAGGTCCTTCACTTGCTCGCCGTCGAGCTCGTGGCTCGTGTCGACGGTGCAGCCGTCGACCGTCGAGACGAGTCCGCGTTCGAGGCCGACCCAGAGACGTCCGTCGTGCGTCACCGCGATCGGCGGATCCCACGCGCCCTCGTAGCCGAGCGCGCGCTCGCAGATCCAGTGCCAGGTCTTGCCGGCGTCGCGCGAGACGAGGACGCCGAACGTCGCGCGGAGGAAGATCGTCGAGCCGTCGCTGCCGGGCACGCTCTCGATCGCCTGTGCGAGCGGGAATCGTCCGTTCGCGTGCGCGTCACGGGTGCTACAAACGAAGGCCAGCGTGGCGAGCGAGGCGAACGAAGACCAGCGAGCGGGCAATCGACGGAGCCGAAGCACGTCTCCTTATTACCTCGCGTCCGTCGCATGCGTCGCGCTCGTCGCGGTCGGGCTGAGTGCGTGCTCTGGATGCTCGAAAAAACAGGGCTCCGGTGGATCGTCCGGCGGTGGGACCGGGCCGACCACGCCGGGGATGGCGATCGCGACGCCTCCCGCGCGCGCCGGTTACGTGACGAACAACGGGTCGGACTCGTTGAGCGTCATCGACCGCGACGGTGACGCCGTCGTCTCGGTGCCCGTCGATCTCGATCCCGACGCGCACGAGGCGCCGCACCATCTCGCGATCGACTCGGCGTCGAAGAACGTCTTCGTCGCGCTCGCGTTCCCTCCTGAGGTGAAGAAGGACGCGAAGAAGGACCCGCACGCGACCCACGGCAACGCATCGGACGTCGGCAAGCTCGCACGACTCGATCTCGCGACGCTCGCGGTGCGCGAGTCGCGTGACGTCGACGAGAACCCGGGCGACGTCGTGCTCACCCACGATCGCGCGCGCGTGCTCGTCACGCACTTCGACATGAAGCGCGCGATGGATGTCGCCGCACGCGGAGGCGCGAGCCCGTCGACGATGTTCGCGCATCTCGTCGTGTTCGACGCGAAGGACATGAAGCGGGTGGGCGATCGTGCGGTGTGCGTGGCGCCGCATGGCATCACGATCACCAAAGACGACCGCACGGCGTACGTCGCTTGCTACGGGTCCGACGAGCTGGCGATCGTCGACCTCGCGAGCGACGGCTTCCCGACGTCGCGTATCCCGCTCGGCGCCACGCAGGGCGTGCCGGGCGTGCCGCGCTTCGGTCCGTACTCCGCGACGTTGTCACCGGACGAGAAGCAGATCGTCGTCGCCGACCTCGAGGGCCAGGACATCCGTGTGCTGGATCGGGAGACGAAGCGCTTCCTTCCGGAGAAGAACGTCCCGCTCGCCGCGAAGGCGTTCATGCCGGCGTTCCTGGACGACCACACGCTGCTCGTGCCGATGCAGTCGCCGGACGGCCTGGCGCGGATCGATCTGACGCAAGCGAAGGTGGAGAGGCGGACGTCGTTCCCGAAGGACGTGTGCGCGCTGCCGCATGTGGTGAGGGTGGCTCGAGATGGGCGGGCTTATCTGGTGTGCGAAGGCGACCATCGCGGGGCGGGGAGCGTGGTGGAGATCGATACGGGGACGCTGGCTGTGAAGAAGAGGTGGGAGGTGGGGGTGTATCCGGATGGGTTGGCGTTCGGGGATGAGTGACCGAGCCCCGATAAACAGGTGATGGAAATGGAAATGGAAATGGAAATGCCGAGACCGGACCCTCTCGGCTTTTCCATTTCCATTTCCATTTCCATCACCTGTTCTCTCGTCCCGTAGCCCCCTTTTTCCGGCCAAAACCGTACTGAACATCGATCCCCTGTCCGCAGCCCCCACGTTCAGGGTGGCCCCTCCCCCCAAACCGGGCTACCCCGCTTCGTCGCATGAAGTACCCGCGGATGAGCTCGATCGCCGTCG
>JAQBQJ010000035.1 GCA_028287065.1 Labilithrix sp.
GGTTCTCGAGCTGGATGAGGACGTTCTCTTCGACGGCCGCGCTCATCCGTGCCTCGCCCTCGAGGTGCCCGTAGCGCTCCTCGATGAGCTTCGGGATACGGCCGGATTCAGCGACCCAGCGCGACACGTTCGGTAGATGCGCGACGCGCTCCGGGTGGAGGATCGCGTCGATCGCTCCGCAGTTCGTGTGCCCGCACACGATGACGCTCCGGATCCCCAGGACCTCGATGGCGTACTCGATGGCCGCCGACACGCCTCCGAGCACGCCGCGCTGCACGGACGGAACGATGTTGCCGATGTTGCGGACGATGAAGAGCTCACCGGGCGCCGCGTTCGTGATCAGGTTCGGGACGACGCGCGAGTCGCTGCACGTGATGAAGAGCGTCTCCGGCCGCTGCCCGCGTTCGGCAAGGCGCTCGAACATGCGGCGATTCGACGCGAAATAGGTCGCCTGGAAGTGGTGGATTCCGGCCTCGAGCTTCTGCACGCGCGGACTCTAGTCACGATCGCGCCCGGGCGAAATGCGGAGATCTGGACCATCGATCGGGGCCGGCAGGAAGCGCCCGACGGCTTCAACGGCCCGAGGCGACGCCGATCGTGTGGTGGACGCGTACGCGTTCGGCCGTGAGCGCGTGATCGTAGATCGCGAACTCGTCGAGGGTCCCGGGGAAGCGTCGGCCGATCTCGAGCACATAGGTGTTCGCGGTCACGTCGATGTTCGCGGTCGTATCGCCGACGTCGAGCGCGTCGACGAACAGATGCAGTCGGAGAGCACGGCTCGCTTGACGCCGCGCGCGACGGCGCCGATGTACGCGCCCGGGCGATCGTTACCGCTCGAGTCCACGGCCTCGAGCCCGCCGCTCTCACCGAGACGGAGGAACAGGAGAGGGCGATCCTCGCGGACCGCCCCGGCATACTCGTTCCCCGGCCCGTCCGCGCTCGCGTCGGGCGGGGCGACGGACACCTCGGTCGAGGCGTCGGGCGCGCCGGGTCGTCACGGGAGAAGCGTCGCGGATCGATCCGATCGTGTCAACGAAGCGCCGTACGCGCGGCTGCGCGTACGTCACGCGTCTACAGGATCCGAACCGCCTCGGGGCAGGAGTTCATCGTCTCGCACCGCCTCGATCTCGCGGCGGCGCCCGACGCGTACGCGCATTTCGACGCGCGCGACGACGGCTGGACGAAGGTGGTGCTGAAGGTGGCGGCATGATCAGCGAACGATCACACGCACGCTCTGCACGAGGTTGTTGCCCATGCCCTGCACGTTCCAGGGTTGCTCGAGCGGCTGCGAGCTGCCTGCCTCGTCGAACGCGCGGCACGACAGCACGTGCTCGCCCGGGGTCGCGTCCCAGTCGAGAGACCACGAGCACCACGCGTACGTGCCGAGCGCGGCGCCGAGCTTCGCCTCCGTCCACACGCCGTCGATCCCGACCTCGACGCGCGCGATCGGTGCTCCGCCCGACCACGCGCGACCGCGCAGCTCGGTCCGGTCCGCGTCGAGCGTTCGCGTGCGCGTCAGGAAGTCCGGGAATCCCGGTGGGATCAAGAGCGCGCGCGGCTTGATGCGCGTGACGGGCTGTCCCGGATCATCGGGCGAGCGCTTGTACCAGTACGCCGTCTTCTGTTGATAGCCGTCGAACGGCTCGTTCAGCGCGTCGATGCGCGTGAGCCACTTCACGTGCGTCATCCCGTACCAACCCGGAACGAGCAGGCGGAGCGGGAACCCGTGCTGCGGCTCGAGAGGGCGGCCGTTCATCTCGTAAGCGAGCAGCACGTCGGGTCGCATGGCCTCGTCGAGCGTGAGGCTTCGCGCGTAGTCGTGCTCGTGTCCTTTCTCGATGCCGTGATCGGCGCCGACGAAGAGCATCTCGACGGTGCCCGGCGCGATCCCGGCGGCGGCGAGCACGCCCGCGAGCGGCGTGCCCGTCCATTCCGCGGTGCCCACGGCCTCGACGAGCCACGGCTGGCTGATCGGCCGCGGATGGAGCCGCGCGCGTCCGTTGCCTGCGCACTCGAGCGTGACCGGCATCGTGACGCGTGGGAGGCTGCGCAGATCGTCGAGCGACAGCTCGAGACCCCGCGCGACGTTACCGCCGACTCGCAATCGCCACGTCGCCGCCTCGAGCGCTGGGATGTCGAAGTGAACGAGCAGGTAGTGCATGCCGACGGGCGTCACGTCGTAGCGGAGCGCTTCGAGAGGCATCCCCTTGTTGCGCGCCGCGAGCTGGAGCTCTTCGAGTGTGAGCGGACCGTCAGTCGGAGGCGGAGGCGGAGAGATCATCGCGGCATCGAGGATAGCCGGGTATCGCCGCCGCCGACGTGCTCCTGAAACTCCCGATCAGAACCGCGCGCCGACGGCGGCCGCGAGGTCCACGGTGCTGGCGCTCCACGTGTCGATACCGCTGCGATCGAACTCGCGTGCGGGGCCGCTCGCGAGCTCGTACGCGTACGTGCCTGCCGCGTAACGGAAGCGCGCCTCGGCTGCGACGAAGAACCGATCTGTGAAGAAGTACGACGCGCCGGCGCCGAAGCCGATGGTCGGCGCGACGTCCGAAGCCCTGTACTCGCTGTTGTCGCCGACGGTGATCGACGAGCGCGACACCATGAATCCGGCGGTCAGGAGCGGATAGAGATCGACGCGTCCGATCTTCGGCGGCTCGAGGTGATAGGACAGGCGCGCCTCGACCGCGAGCTGGCGCTGCGTGAAGGCGAGCGGCGTGGACGAGCACGTCGTGCCGCAGAAGAAGTAGTCGAGCCCTCCACCGAGAGCGAGCGTGCCGGGGCCGAGCCTCCGCATGCCTGCGTCGGCGCTGGCTCCGACGCCGCCGTACTGGAGGATCGGCGTCGTATGCAGCGACGCACGGACGTCGACGTCCCACGGCTTCAGCACGACGGTCTCGCGCTCCTCCGCGACGTCGCGATCGGCGGGCGCACCCGCGAGCGCGGGCGTAGCAGCAGGCGCCATCGCAGGTGCGGGCCCAGCCGCCGGTGCGGGCGCCGGACCCTCGACGACGGGCGCGGGAGGGGGAGGGCTCGGCGCCGGGCCGACCTCCTCGTCGGCAAGGGCGGACCGTTCGAACGACAGCGACGCGACGACGGCAGCGGCGCCGCAGATCCAGGCGAAGAGGCTCGATCGGAGTTGGCTCATGGGGCGGAGATCGGACCACGCCCGCCCACGAGAAGTCCAAATTGCAGACGGCGCTCTCCGTCAGAACGCCGTCGTCGTGAGCTCGAAGTCCGCGCCCTTCCACGCGTCGTGGAAGTCGCGCCTTGCGGCCTCGGCTTCTTCCGTCTTCTTCTGGGCCGCGAGCGATTTCCACAGCCCGAAGAGAGCCCAGCCGTTCCTGGGATGCCGGTGCAGATCTTCGCGGTACACCGCCTCGGCCTCCTTCCCGCGTCCCGCATCGAGCAGCGCGGCGCCGTAGTAGTGGCGCACGGGATAGAACCAGTCGTCGGGCTCCGAGTACGCGAGCTTGTCGCCGGCCTCCACGGCCTGCGCCCATTGCGCCAGGCTGTTCTTCTGCTTCGAGACGGTCGCGATGCGCGCGTCGAGGACCTTCGCGGCGACGTCGATCACGTCCCTCGCACGGCTCTGCCCCGCTTGCATGTCCTGGGGCACCGAGGTCGCGAGGTTGCGCAGCTCGTCGCGATCGGCGACCGCTGCCGACGTCCGTCCCTTCGCCGCGAGCGCCATCCCATGGCCGTGCAGCCAGAACGCCGTCAGCACGGGGTACTTCGGATCGGGCCGTGGCTCCGCGAGCAGCTCGTCCCAGCGACCGAACCTCACCATCGCGAGGAGCGGCTCCGCGACGAAGAAATCCATCCCGGGCATCATGTCGATCATTCCCGGCGGCATCGCGAGCGTGGCGTTGCGTGCGGCATCGAGCGAGACGGCCCTTCGGCCTTCCATCGACGAAGAGAACGACAGGAACCCGTAGTCGTGCCCGAGGTACATCGGGTAGTAACCCGGCGGCGTGGCCTCGTTGATGTACGCGGCGTCGACCCGCACCGCGCGCTCGTTCGCCGCGGACGCATCGGCATAGCGCCCGACACGCTGGAAGATGTGCGCGGGCAGGTGGACGATGTGACCGGCGCCCGGCATGAGCCCGGGTAGTCGTTCGGCCGAACGCAGCGCCCTCTCGGGGTGCGGCGAAGCCTCGACGGCGTGGATGTAATAGTGATTCGCGCCCGGGTGATTCGGGTCCTTCGCGAGCACGCGCTCGAGCGTCCGGACCGTCTCCTCCGTGCCCTCCGACGGCTTGCCGTCGAGCGTCCAGTGCTTCCACGGGTCGATGTCCATCGTCGCTTCGGCGAAGAGCACCTGCACGTCGAGGTCGTCGGGGAAGCTCCGCGCGATCGTCCGCATCGCGTTCGCGTACGCGACGTCGAACGAATGCATCGCTGCAGGCTCGAGCGCGTCCTGGCCCTTGTATCGATTCGAGAGCGCCGCGACGAGGGCGAGCTCGACGGGCGTCGTTCGTGGTGCGAGCGCCTTCGCGCGCTCGAGCGCATCCCACGCTGCCTTCGCGCGAGCCGGGAGCATCGGCACGTCGTAGTTGGGGCCCAGCGTCAGCGCGACGCCCCAGAAGCACATGGCACATGCCGGGTCGATCTCCGCGGCCATCGCGTACGAGCGCGTCGCCTCGTCGTGATTGAACGCGTACGTGAGGCGGAGCCCCTGGTCGAAGTATCGTTGCGCGCTCGGTGACGTCGTCGTGATCGGCTTCGTGAGCGTGCCGAGGTTGTCGAAGAGGACCGCTCCTTTCGCGAGCGCGCTCACCGACGGCGGCGACGGCGGTACCTGAGGAGGCGACTGCGCCGCGGTCGTCTGCACAGGACGGCCGGCGGTGGTCGCGGCTATCTGCGGAGCTCGAGACCCGCACGCGACCAGCAACGAGCACCCGACCGCGACGGCGATTTCCCGCTTCATGATCCTCCCCCTCGCACGCGGTGCTCCCATCCGGAGCACCGCGCAGAGATGGTGCGCCGGCTCAGGCAGCGATCAAGATGGCGGGGGAGCGCAGCGTCCGCGAGCCGCGCGGGCCTGGCCGATTCGGTACGATGGGCCGAGTCAGGCGGCGATGATGCGATCGCGGCCGCCGCGCTTCGCCTGGTAGAGCGCCTCGTCCGCGCGCGCGAGCAGCGCCTCGAGGCTCTCGCCCTCGCGTCGCTCCGCGAGGCCGCCGCTCACCGTGATCGCGAACGCGCCGGTCGGTGCGTCGACGACCTCGGTCGCGAGCGCCCGGCGGATACGTTCGACCACCGCGCGCGCGGCTTCCAGGTTCGCGTCCGGGAGCAGCACGACGAACTCCTCGCCGCCGTACCGCGCGAGCAGGTCGCTCGATCGACACTCGCGCTGGCAAACGCGCGTCAGCATCTTGAGCGCTTCGTCGCCCGCCGCATGACCGTGGACGTCGTTGACCTTCTTGAAGTGATCGACGTCGAGGATCGCGATGCACGAGCCTCGCCCTCGGCGCTCGGAGAGCACGATCGCCGCCGACGCCGCCTCGTAGAAGTGACGGCGGTTGAACGCGCCGGTGAGGCCGTCCATCGACGCGAGATCGCGCAGCTTGTGCTCGATCTCCTTCTGCGCCGTCAGATCGGAGAAGCCGACCATGAAGACACGGGTGCTGCGGAGCACCATCGTACGCGCCGAGAGCAGCGCCCAGAACGTCCGCCCGTCACGCGCGCGCAGCCGCGCGGCGAAGTCGTCGACGCGCCCGCTGCCGAGCAGAGACGAGATGAACGTCTGGCGGTCGTCCGGGTTCTCGTAGAAATCGGGGGCGCGCTTGCCCACGAGCTCGCCGACCGTCGTGCCGAACATATCGGCCGCGCGCTTGTTGCTGAAGCGCAGCATCGCGTCGTCGAGCCCCGTGACGACGAGCGGGATCGGCGCCGCCTCGAGCATCGTCCGGAGCACCTCTTCGTTCTGACGGAGCGTCTCCTCCGCGAGCTTCTTGGCCGTGACGTCGTGCACGCCGACGAGCAGCGCGCGTTCACCCTCGAAGACGAGGGCCGTCGCCGACACGTTGCCCCAGAAGCGACGGCCCGACGACGCCTTCAGCTCGGCCTCGAGGTCCTCGAGCACGCCGGTCGCTCGGAGTCGCTCGACCATCGTCATGCGGTCCTGCGGGTCGACCCAGAAGTCCGTTGCCGGCGTACCGCGCGCGGCGTCCGCGTCGACCTCGAACAACGCTGCTGCGCGCTCGTTCGCCATGAGCACGGACTGATCGCTCAGCTTCGTGAGCACGAGCGCGACGGGTGACGTCGCGAACAACGCGCGTACGTTGTCGCGCGACTCGGAGAGCTCGCGCGTCCGTTCCTCGACGAGCTTCTCGAGGTTGCCGCGCAGGCCTTCGAGCTCGCGCGACTGCGCGGCGTGCTCGGCCGCGGTCATCGCCATGCCGACGACGTCCGCGAGCGTGCCCGCCGCGAGCTCCTCCCACGGGCGCCACGCCCGCGCCGGCCCGACGTGCTCGTGACAGATGACGCCCACGAGCTCACCACGCACGAGGATCGGCGCGTCGAGCATCGACGTGATGCCGTGCGGCTCGAGGTAGCCCTTCGTGAACTCGCACGTGCGCGGATCGGTCCGCGCATCGTCCGCCACGATGCAGCGGACCGTGAGCGCCGCTTCGAAGTACTGCGGCGCATCGGCGGCGTGGATCTTCGCGCCGTCCACGTGGGTCCTCTCGATCGCGTCGAACAGGTCGAGGCAGTCGATGCGCGTGCGCGTCTCGTCGACGCGCCAGACGCTCGCGCGGCGCACGCCCATCACTCGCGCGGCCGCCTCGGTGATCTCGCCGAGGGCCCGCGGGAGATCGCCGCGTGCGATCGCCTCCGACCGGAGCAGCACCGCCATCGCGCTGCGCTGCAGGGCGAGGATCTCTTCGAGGTTCGTCGAGCTCACGTCGCGCCGCCCAGCTCGCTCCAGAATCGCTCCAGGATCGCGGCGGTGTCGTCGCATCGCTCGAGCTGCGGATAGTGACCGGCCCCGCGGACCATCTCGAGACGTGCGCCCTTCACGCGGCTCACGATCTGCGCCTCGAGGAACGCCGCCGGCAGGAACGGATCGTCCGACGCGACGACGAGCGTGGGCGAGGCGATCTTCGCGAGCGCGGAGGCGTCAGCGCCGCGCGTCCACAGATCGAAGGCATGGGCGATCCACGCGGGCGCGATGCGACCTGCGTCGTCGAGCAGCGCTTCCTTCGCGGCGGGCGGGAGCGCGAGGCACGCCTTGTCGAGGATGCCGCCTTGCGCGCCGCGCTGCGCACCCGACGCGCGGAAGAACCCTGCGACGTCGTCGGGGAGAGGAAGCCCGCCGACCGGCACGGGGCTGAGCAGCGCCAGCGAGCGTACGCGCTCGGGCGCGGCCGCCGCGACGAGCAGCGCGATCTGTCCGCCCATGCTGTGACCGACGAGATCGAAGCGCTCGACGCCGGCGCGCTCGGCGACGGCGAGCACGTCCTCGACGAGCAGGTCGAGCGTGGCCGAGGGAGACGGCGGCGCGGACGCGGCTGCGATGCGGAGGTCCGGGACGATCGCACGGACGTCGGGGAGCGCCGCGAGGAGCTCGCCGAACACGTGGCCGGAGACCATCCAGCCGTGGACGAACACGACGGCGCGGCCGGAGGCGGCGCGATCGCGATACGACACGACGGTGCCGTCGGCGAGAGTGAGCGAGGTCTTCACGCCCGATCAGCCTACTGCCTCAGATCGGCCGGCCGCAATCCGGGGAGCGTGACGAAGCCGTTGCCCGACACCTTCCAGAGGATCACCTCGAGCGCGGTGTCGCCCTGATCGTCGAGGTCGAACGTACCGGCCGCGCCGGTGTAGTCGATGTCTCGTCCGTTGCGGACGGCGTCGAGCGCCTCGGCGAGCTGGCCGGGACCGTAGGCCTCGCCGGGCGGCGCCGAGAGCGTGTAGAGCGCATCTCGGATCGCGACGCGGTCGGTCAGGTTGCCCACGCTCTCGATCGCGAGCGCGAGGAGGATCACCGAGTCGTAGATCTGCGGGATCGGCGACGGCAGCGAGCCGGCGTCCGCGGGGGGCGGGAACTGCGAGTTGTAGAGTGCAGCGAAACGCGTCCACTCGGGGCTCGTGTCGCGCTGCTGGTTGCATGCCGCGCCGAGCACGCCGTCGACCTTCGAGACCTCGGCGGTGTTCTTCGGATCGATGCGGCCCGCTTCGATGAACCCTTGCTGGTAGAAGCGGATGAAGCCGAACGAGAGGAACTTGTCGGACGCGAACGCGGCGTCCGTCGCGGTCGCGTTGCGGAACTCGCGCATGTACTTCCCGCCGTCGGCAGGGAAGAGGAGCATCGTCTGGCACTCGACATCGCCGGCCTTCGCGGCATCGAGGACCTTCGCGACGTCCGCGGCATAGCTCGCCGCGCTCGGCTTGACGATGAAGTCCTGGAGGACGCCGCCGAACTTCGAATACTCGGCCTTGAGCGCCTCGATCGTCGAGCTGCCGGCGCCCGGCGCATCCTCGGCGTAGATCGCGGCCATCTTCGTGCACTTCTTGAACGACGACGGCGGCGGACCGGCGTCCGGGGGCGGAGCGGCGTCGACCTTCGCATCGGCGGAGGCGTCGCTCGCGTCCGACGTGCCCGAGTCCTTGATGCCGGAGTCGGTGCCGGCGTCGCCCGACGTCGCGGAGCCCGGCGGAGCGAACGAGGCGCCGAGCGCATAGCGCGCGATCGCGCGCGCCTGGTACTCGACCGCGCACGCCGTGCGGAACAGATAGCGATCTCTCCCCATCTGCAGGAGCGGCACGCGCGGCGACGTCGTGAACGGAGAGAGGATCGGGATCTTCGCGTCCTTGTAACGGCTGTGGACGATCTCGAGCGCCTCGGACGTGCTCGGCCCGATGAAGCCGGCGACGCCCTTGCCGATGAGCTCCGACGAGATGCCCGAGATCAGCTTGTTGTCGCCTCCGTCGTCACGCACGTCGATGACGACGCGCCGTCCGAGGATGCCGCCGACCGCGTTGAGCTGCTGCTCGGCCACGCGGAGCACGCGCTGCGAGCCCGCGCCGAAGTCCTTCTGCTTCGTGAGGTCGACGGTCGCGCCGATGACGACCGGCGGGTCCGCGACGACGCTCTCCTCCTTGGTGCATGCCGGGCTGCCGGCCAGCGAGATCACGCCGGCGAGCGTCGCGGCGAAGAGCGCGAACGCGGCACATGCAGAGGAGCGCCGGACCATTGCCTCGACGACATGCTAGCATTTCGCGGCCGATGAGCGGTTTGCCGGTCCGATCCACGATTCGCGCGACCGCCGTGGGTCTCGCCGCGGCGCTCGTCGCTGCGCTCGTCGCCGGCTGCGCCGAGGACAAGACCGCGAGCTTCAGCCTCAACGTCGTCTTCCCTTCGACGGCGCTCGCCATCGCGTGCGACGAGGTGAAGTTCATCGTCTTCGACGATCCGAACCCCGGCGCGTGCCAGCGCATCTACCTGAAGCGGATCACGAACCAGCCGGATCTGCCGCCCGTCGTCCTCGACGCCGCGCCAGTGCCCGTCTGCGACGTCGCGCTCGGACGCACGCAGCCGCTCGAGCTCCCCGTCGGAAAGCATTCGATCCTCGCCGTCGCCACGCGCGAGAAGCAGGACCTGCTCGTGGGCTGCGCGGACGTCGCGCTCTCGTCCGACGGTGGCGAGGTCTTCGTCGATCTCGCGCTCCCCGGCGCGACGCTCGTGCCGCCTCTCAGCTCGTGCCTCTCGCTGCGTGACGCATGCGAGAAGCGCTGCGAGTAGCAACGACCCGCGAAATCCCATGTAGGGAGACGTGTGGGCAATTAGAGTCTTTGCTCTAATTGGGACGCGCGTGAGATGTGCGGGCCGGCGGCCCCGGGGCTATCGATCGGGCCATGAAGCGGCTCGTTGCCATGGCTGTCGTCGGGGTTGCGTTCGTGGTGGCCTGCGGGTCGAGCGGCCGAGGGTTCGACGACGGGACGTCTCCGCCGGGCAGCGCGCCCGGCGCCGGCGGCGATCAGGACTTCGGCGCCGCCGAGGCGGGCACCGACGCGCGCCCGCCGCCGATCGGGACGCTCACGGGCAAGGTCGTCATGCCCGAAGGCACGATCCCGCTGTCCGACGCGCTCGTCTATCTGACGAAGACGATGCCGGAGCCGATCCCGCGCGGCGTCTATTGCGACAAGTGCGTGCAGCTCGACTCGTACGCGTTCACGTACTCGAAGCCCGACGGCACCTTCGACCTTCCTGCGTACGACGCGGGCGACCAGTACCTCGTCGTGCAGAAGGGACAGTTCCGGCGTGTGCGGCCGATCAAGGTCAGCGCGGGCACGCAGGCCGTCGACGGTCAGCTCACGCGGCTCCCGGGCAAGACCGACGCGGCGCTCGGTGACTCGACACCTCACATGCTCATCTGGCCGGGCCAGTGGGACCACGTCGAGAAGTCGCTGGCGAAGATCGGGCTCACGGACTTCGAGAAGTTCGAGCCAGGTCTCGACTTCGGCGCTTACGCCGCGAAGATGAAGGACCTCGCGAGCTATCACGTCGTCTTCCTTCCGTGCTCGGGCACGGTGAACGACCCGGGCTCGAACGGCATGGCGTGCAGCGTCTCGGTCGATCCGCAGCTGAAGGCCGCGGTGAAGGACTTCGTCGGCCAGGGCGGCAAGCTGTACGTGTCGGACTGGAGCTACGAGTACGTGCGTCAGGGCTGGCCCGGGTTCGTGTCGTGGATGGGCGAGACGAGCCAGATCGGCTCGGGCTGCCAGCCGGGCGGAGCCGACTCGCCGGCGCAGTTCGACGATCCGTCGCTGCGTGACTGGATGACGGCGATCGGCGAAGGCAGCGCGTCGCTGAAGTCGGCGTGGAGCACGATCGAGAAGGTGAACCCGGTGGCGTCCGTCGACGAGAACGGAAAGACGTTCACGCAGACGCCGAAGGTGTGGGCCTCGGTGAAGCAGCCCAGCGGAACGCACCCCGCGACGGTTTCGTTCCAGGATCGCTGCGGCCGCGTGCTCTACAGCACGTACCACGCGGAAGGCAGCGACACCGCGAACGGGCAGGGGAGCTTCCTCGCGCAGGAGAAGGCGCTGATGCACATCCTGCTCGAGGTGGGCGTGTGCGTCGGCCCGAAGCCGGTGCCTCCCGTGCGCTGAAGCACTCCGAGCGGGGTCACCTCTCGTCGTCGCCTGCGCCCTCGGTGTCGCGTTTCTGCTGGTACTCGAGGAGCGAGCGGAGATGGCGCTGTTCGTCGGACGCGTTCTTCTTCAGGACCGGCTCCGCCGCCGAGAGCGAGACGACCCACATCGCCGTCTCGTAGGTTCCGTTCGTGAGCTCCTCGTTCGACACGAGCGTCTCGACCGCGGCGTCGATGTCGAGGGCGCCGATGGTCGTGGCCAGCCCGACGAGGGTGCCGCCCGCCGGGTGGCTTCGGTCTGGCGCTTTGCCGCTGACGTCGCCGACGACGCGATCGAGCTCCTCGACATGCCGCCGGTGATCGTCGGCGAACGAGAGCAGCATGTCGCGCAGCTGGCCGTCGCTGGCGAGCTCCGCGACGATCTCGTAAACCAGCGCCGCTTCGAGGTCGAGGTTCGCGATCGCCGTCAGCGCGGCGATCTCGTCCTGGTCGATCTCTTCGATCTCCTCGGTGTCCTCGGCCTCGCCGAGCGTGGCCTCGGCGCGAAGCCGTTCCGTGAGCGTCGATCCGACGCCGGGAACCTGCTCCACCTCTTCCCACGAGTGAAACGGGCCGTGCTCGGCGCGGTATCGCGCGATCTCCGCAGCGCGGCGAGCGTCGATGCCCGGAATCGAGGCGAGCTCGTCGGGGCCTGCGTGATTGAGGTCGATGTGCTGTGCCATGATGCGTCCACCTCCGCGATCGGACGCTGCATCGCGCGTTCCACACCGAGGCTCATCAATCGCCTCGAATCATGTGCCCGTAGCGCTCACTTCGGCGCTTCGGGCTTGCCCTTGCACGTGCACACGTTGTTCGCGTACGCGGCCTGCTCGGTCTTGCAGCAGGTCTGACACGAGATGTTGTTCGTCCGGTCGGCACATGCAGCCGTGCGCTCGGCGTTGTTCTCGACCGTAGCGGGGGTGCACGCGGCGGCGCCGGCCATCACGGCGAATCCGACCACGACGAAGCTTGCGATGTTCATGGTACCGACCGTACGCGCTCTCGAGCCGAACAGGGATCTACCAACCGCGCGTCGATCGATTGCCGGCCGTACGTACGCGTGGCGACCACATCATGTCACAGCGGTCACGGGGCCCGCGTAGACGCATTGTCGGCGCTTTCGTATCCTCGAACCGTGAGCACCGAGCGTCGCGAAGGCACGATCCTCGCTGGACGCTTTCGACTCGATCGCCTGCTCGGGCAGGGTGGAATGGGCGTCGTGTGGGCCGTCACGAACACGGTGACCGGTCGTCGCGTCGCGATGAAGCTGCTGCACGAGGACGCCGCGAAGGATCCCGGCACGCGCCGCCGATTCCTGCGCGAGGGACGTGCGGCGAGCGCCGTGCAGCATCCGAACGTCGTCGAGATCCTCGACTTCATCGAGCTCGAGGATCAGACGCCGGCGATGGTCATGGAGCTGCTCGACGGCGAATCGCTCGGGCAGCGGTTGAGACGCGAGCACAAGCTCTCGATCGGCGAGGTCGCGCGCGTGATCGTCCCGGCCATCGGCGCGGTTGGTACCGCGCATGCGCACGGCGTCGTGCACCGCGATCTGAAGCCCGACAACATCTTCCTCGCGCACGGGCACGAAGGTGGGACGGTCGTGGTGAAGGTCCTCGACTTCGGGATCGCGAAGATGAGCGCCGAGCCCGACGGCGCCGCCTCGAACGCGCTCACCGGCACGGGCGCGATGCTCGGCACGCCGTATTACATGGCGCCCGAGCAGCTCTTTACCGATGAGACGCTCGACTATCGCTGCGATATCTGGGCGCTCGGCATCATCTTGTACGAATGCCTCGCGGGCATGCGGCCCACGCGCGCGAACTCGTTTGCGGACATCGTCAAGGTGATCGCGACGCAGTCGATGGTGCCCTTCGCGAACGCGGCGCCCGACGTGCCGGCGGAGATCGCCACGCTCGTCACGCGCATGCTCTCGTTCGACAAGAGCAAGCGCCCGCAGACGCTCCGCGAGGTCAGCGACGTGCTCGAGCACTACACCGACGTGCTCGCGACGTCGTTCGGTGCGCCCGTGCTTCGTCCCATGAAGCAATCGCTCGACGACTCCGGCGACGCACGTGGCCTCCGGAAGGCGGACGTGGCGCTGCTGTTCGGCAACACCGATCCGCGCGTCCACAGCGCGCCCACCGCGAACCATCAGCTCAGCGCGGCCGACGGTCCGGCGACGGTCACCGTGAAGCCCGTCGAGCGCAGCGCGCCGCCCCCGAAGGCGCTGAAGCGCGACAGCCAATCGGAGACCCTCGCGACCTCGGCGGAGCGCGGCGCGGATGCAGCCGCGCAGACCGCGCCGGGGAAGCGTTCGCGCTTCGTCGCGCTCGCCGCCGCGGGCCTCGCGTTCGCGGTCGCCTTTGGGTACGTCGTGACCGCCGAGAAGAAAGGCGTGAGCGCCGACGCCAGCGCGAGCACCGGCTCGGTCGCGAGCCCGAGCCCGAGGCCCGGCCCGACACCGACACCTGGGCCGATACCGTCTGCGGTCGCGGAGCCCACGCCGCTGAGCGCGACGGACGCTGCGACGGCCCCCGCGCCGTCCGCGTCCGCATCGGCAGTGGCGATGAAGGCGGCCGTCGCGGCCGTGCGCCCGAA
The DNA here is from genome assembly GCA_028287065.1 of Labilithrix sp. Classification (GTDB taxonomy): domain Bacteria; phylum Myxococcota_A; class Polyangia; order Polyangiales; family Polyangiaceae; genus Labilithrix. The sequence continues at coordinate 13,746 of JAQBQJ010000035.1, forward strand.
GCCGAATGCGACGGGAGCAGCCGTCACGACCACGCCCGCGGAACCACCGGCGCCACGACCGACCGCGAGCACCACCGGTTCCCCAGGAGGACTCGTTGAGAAGCCGCCGTTCTGAGCTCGCGTTCGCGTTCGCGATCGTGCTCCTCGCCGCCGGGACCGCGCGTGCGGACGATGCGGACGCGCCCGAGGTCGTCGAAGCGCGCGCGGCGTTCGTGAAAGGCACGGACCTCGCGAAGCGCTCGCAGTGGGCCGAGGCGCTCGCCTCGTTCACGAAGTCGGCGGAGCTTCGACCGCACGCGGTCACGACGTACAACCTCGCCATCTGTCATCGCGCGATGGGCAACTACACGCTCGCACGAGAGACGTTCGAGCGCGCGCTCACGGACAGCAACGCGACGCAGCCGCCGCAGATGCCGGCACCCCTCGTTGCGGAAGCGAAGACGTACACCACGGAGATCGACGGGCTGCTCGTGACGGCGAACGTGCGCCTCTCACCCGCGAACGCCGCGATCGCCGTCGACGGACGGCCGCTCGCCGTGCGCAGCGACGGCTTGCTCGTCGCCGGAGTCCGTCCGCCGGGGCAGGGCGAGCCGCCGCCCGCGGGCGTCTTCCGTCTCTCGCTGAACCCGGGGACGCACGTCTTCACCGTGTCGCGCAGCGGCTTCGCCGACGCCGTCGTGAACAAGACCATGACGCCGGGCTCGACGGTCGCCCTGAAGCTCGAGCTCGACAAGCTGCCCGCCACGATTCACGTCGCATCGAGCCAGGAGGGCGCCGTCGTTGCGGTCAACGGCCTCGACATCGGGATCGCGCCGCTCGACGTGTCGCGACCGGCGGGCACGTATCGGGTCATCGTACGCAAGTCGGGCTTCAAGACGTACGACCAGCAGCTCGCGGTGCAGCCCGGACAGGAGATCGAGCTGCGCGCGCCGCTCGCGAAGGAGGAGTCGTCGCTCACGTCGCGGTGGTGGTTCTGGACGGCAGCCGGTGTGCTCGTCACGGGCGTCGCCGTCGGCACGTATGCGCTCACGCGCACGGAGACGACGAACCAGCAACCGATCGACGGCGGCGGCCTCGGCTGGGCCGCGAAGATCAAGTAGCTCAGCGCGCAGGCCACACGCAGCGGAATCCGAGATCGACATCGTTCCCGGCGGGGTCGTGCAGGTTGCGCGCGTGAGACTCCATCGAAGAAGCGGGATGCACCCACGTCCCGCCGCGGAAGGCCACGACCGAGCCCATCGAGGGGCTCACGGTCGTGCACCACGGGTCGTGATAGATGCCGGCGCGCTTCCAGCACGGCTCGTCGACCGTGTTCCAGAGATCGCGCGTCCACTCTCCGACGTTTCCGGCGAGATCGGCGATGGTGCCGCCGCCGGTGCTCACGCGATCGCGCGCACCGGATCCGACGGCAATCGGGCCGCCGGGAGGATGCGGCGGCATGCAAGGAGCGAACACCGACGCGAACTGGCCGTAGCCTGCGCGCGCGAACACCGCGTCCGTGCACGTCGGCTCGTCTTGTCCCCACGGGAAGAGCGCGCCCGACATCGCGCCTGCGACGTATTCGAACTGAGCCTCGGTCGGCAGAAGCCCTCCGAGCGCTTCGCAGTAATCGTGCGCCGCCGTGAAGCTCACGCACGTCACCGGGTAGTCCTCGAACTTTCCCGGCGCCGTCGTGAACGTGCACCAGTCCTGCTTGAGCAGCCCCTTCGTCGAGCCGCTCCATACGTCTTGCGCGGCCCTCCCGGCCGCGCGCATCTGGCGAACGGTGACCTCGCTTGCGCTCATGTAGAACGGGTCGAGCACGACGAGCCTCGGCTTCGTGAAGAAGAGGAGAGGGGAGAACGCCGCCGGATTCGGCGTTCCCATCCAGAACGCGCCGCCTGGAACGCACAGCGCGCCTTCGGGGGCGGTGCCTGTACATTCCACGCGTTTCGCTCCCGGCCACGTGCCGACGGCCGAACGAGCAAGGCGACCGAGGATCGGATCGACGGGCGCCGCAGGCGATCCCCGCGGAGGCCCGAAGTCGTCGACGCCGAGGCTCACGGTGACGTCGGAGACGTTGCCCTCGGTCACGACCGGCAGCGCGACGGTGACGTCGATGCTCGCCTCGGGGTTGGGCTCGCCAGACTCGTCGGCGAACGCACGACGAAAGAGGCGCACGCGCGCGCGGTATCCCGACACACCGAGGGGAGGGACGATGCCGATCGACGCCCGACGTTCGGCAAACAAGGCGTGATCGACCTCGAACTCGTTCGTGCAGCCTGCGCACGGCGCGTCCGAGCCGGGCGAGAAGAGATCGACGCGAAGGCGATCGAAGAGCGCGGTGGTGCCGGTCGGTCCGGCGGCGAGCGGTGCGTCGGTGTCGAAATGAAGGACGATCTGTCCGTCCGACGCGTCGCGCGTCTGGCTCGAGCACGCGGCGAGCGCCGCGACCAATGCGAGGATCAGCCTCCGGAGCGCACGCATCGGAATCCGATCTGGTTGCCGTTGGCGTTGCCGGGAAGCGGCAGTCGCGTGCCCACGAATGCGGCCGACGAATACCAGCTGCCTCCGCGGCCGGCGATGTCGGTCCCCTTCACGAGACAGCCCGGGGAGTCGAGCGGCTGCCTTGCCCAGCAGTTCGACGCGAACGACGCGAACGTGTCGCGCGTGGCCTCCACGACGTTGCCGATGAGGTTCACGACGCCGAGGCCGAGCGAGATGTCGCCTTCCGGTCCGGCGAGCGCGCTGACGGCGAGCGGACCAAAGTGCTTCGCGTCGGGATTGCACTGGTTGTCGAACGGGAAGGGACCGCGTCCGACCGCCGCGCGCTCGCACGGGATGACGGCGTTGGCGTCACCGCCCCACGGAAACGGCGTTGGATGTTCGCGACCCGCCGTGGCCGCGACGAACTCCCATTGCGCTTCGGTCGGGAGGTCGCCGCCCAAGAATGTGCAGAACGCACGTGCCGAGGCATGGTCGACGCAATTCAGCGCGTAGTCCTCGCGGCCGCGCGGAGCCGCGCTCCATGTGCAGAGAGCGTTGTCGGTGGGGTTCGAGCTCTCCTTCGGCACGACGCCCTCGTTCGCGACCGGCTCGGCCTGCGGCTCGAACCCATGGGCGAGCGCATCGCGCCAGCGTCCGACGGTCACCTCGTACCGGTCGATGCGGAACGAGGGGAGGATCGCGACGCGTCGCGGAACGTCGTTGCGCGTGGCGAGGCCGAAGGCGCGGTTCGTCCCGAGGATGAACATCTTGCCGTCGACACAGGCCTCCTCGTCGAAGAGCGGAGAGCCGTCGGCGGCGTTGCCGGCGCGACGCGGCATCGCGGTGCAAGGCGTGGCCGGAGCAAACGTCCCCATCGCGGAGACGGCCGGCAGCGTGGTGTCCGCGATCGTCGGCTCGTCGATCGAAGGCACGAGCGTGTTCTCCTGATCGACACACGAGGCCCCGCCGGCGACGTCGGCCATCGTGCCGACGCACACGCCGTGCAAGAGCACGCGGACGGCGCCGCGGACCTCCGGTACGACGCGCACGCGCAGGAGACGATCGATCGTGAGGAGCGGCGCAGGCTCGGTCGCGGGAGTGACGTCGGAGCCGTCGTCGCGGAGCAAGCGGGGCTCGTCGGTCGCGCTCCCGATCTCCGCGAGCGCGAAGGGCGGCGCCGCTGCATCGGGCCGCGTCGCGTAACGCTCGCCGCGATAGTCACGCACTTCGCCCTCCGCATACGCGCGCAGCCGGACGATCGTCGTCTGCTCCTTCGCCGGGTCCGCGAGGTACACACCGAAGCTCGTCGGCCAGTCGGTCGCCTTGCTGCGCGAGAGATCGCGCGACTCGTACCAGCGGCCGTCGGTCGTGTAGAGATCGATCCGAAGGCGACTGATGAACGCCGGCACCGGCATGTCCGTGTCGATGACGACGATCACCTCGCCGACCGGCGGAACGTCCTTCGTGGTCGGACCACACGCGCACGCAGCGACGGCCGCTGCCAGGATGGTGCAGCGCATCCGGCGAGTCTACTTCACTGCGGCAGAGCCCGTCGCAGAGCAGAGCTGGAAAGCGAGCGGACAGATGCTCGACTGTCCCGGGGCGAACGTCTCGCTGTAGCTGTAGGCGAGCGTGCCGGATGCGAGCGTGCCCGTGATCGTCTGGACCGCGTCGATCTTGCACGTCACGCCGCCGAGATACGTGCTCGACATCGGATACTGGCTCTTGTTCGTGACGGTCACGGTCCCGTTGGTATCGGTGCCGGTGAACGTCTGCGCGCCGAACGTGACGCTCGCGTTACCGCCGCCGCACACGAAGCCGAGGACCGCCGCGCTCGAGGTGTCGACGGTCGTGTTCAAGAAGCACTTGGGCCGAGGGTTCGGCAGCACGCTGGTGATCGTGACGACGAGCGGATTCGAGCACGAGTAGCTCGCGTCGATCGCCGCGTCGGGCGCCTTCGCGTCGTCGTCGGCGCCGCCCTCGGCGCTCTGGTTTTCCTTCGGCGGGCCGGCATCGCTCGGCGCGACGCAGCTCCGCTGCACGAACTCGCCGAGCGAGACGCTCACGCACGTGAAGCCCGTCGGGCAGTCGGCGTCGCTCGCGCATTGCCCGCCGGCCTTTTCGAGGCTCGCGCTCGGGTTCGAGGGCGCGATCGTCCCGCCGACGTTGTCGTCGGAGGGCGCGCCGTCGCCACCACCGCCACACGCCACGATCATCGCGAGTGAAGCGGCGGCACACGCGCTGAGAGCACGCAGACCCATCGAGCCAGATTGCCTCGACTGCTCGTGCATCGCAACTGGTCACCGGCTTTGTCAGCCGGGCCGTCACTCGCGCAGGCGTAGCCGTAGCCGTGGCCAGGGCCCTGGCCGGTCACACGGCGGGGCTGGGCCGATGGTCCTCCATGCGCGGTCGCCCGACCTCACCGAGCAACCTCGATTCGTTCCACCCGCCGGGATTGCAGAATGCAAACACCGGAGCGCGATCGATCGCCGATCGCGCAGCTCCGCGGAACGACTCGGATCGCGTTCGTTCGACGTGTGTGCGCCCATGCGATGGCTTCCTTCGTGGGATGACAGCGCCCGAGCGCGACGACAGCGCCGGCGGCCGCCGGCACGCGAAGTGCTCCCCAGGCGCTTCCGTGAGCCGCGCACAGTCCATGCTCGCCGTGATCTCGTTCGCCTTGCTGGGCCTCGGCGCGTGCGCCGACACGTCGGGCAAGACGCGCTCGGACGCGTATGCGTCGGGCTCCGAGCCCGGCCGCGAGCGGAGTGGAGCCGACGGAACGCCGGGCACGCCCTCTGCGACGGACGACGGCGAGCCGTCGTCCGTCGACGTCAACGGCTGCAACGTTCCGAACAAGCCGAGCGCGGTCATCGCCGCGAACGAGATCACCCTCGCGGACGGCACGCCCGCGAAGGAGATCACGAGCTCGGTCACGCTCGGCTGCACGACCAACTGGATCCTGAGCGGCCGCGTGTTCGTTCGCGCCGGCGCGACGCTCACCATCCAGCCCGGCACCACCATCCGCGCGGAGAAAGCCTCGAACGCCGGCCTCGTCGTCATGCCCGGCGCGACGCTCGTTGCCGCCGGCGACAAGTACTTCCCCATCGTCATCACGAGCGACCAATCGACACCCGCACCGGGTGACTGGCGCGGCGTCGTCATCCTCGGGAACGCTCCGCCGGGTACCGGCGCATTCTTCGCCGCGGATCCCGCGATGCCGTTCGGCGGCTCGAATGCCGACGACGACAGCGGCATGGTCGCCTTCACGCGCATCGAGTACGGAACGCTCGGCCTCGTGCTCGCGGGCGTGGGGAGGAAGACGACCGTCGACTCGGTGCAGGTCCGCAAGGCGAACGACAACTGCTTCACGATGACGGGCGGCACCGTCGATGCGAAGCATCTCGTCTGTCAGTATCCCGCGGACGAGTACTTCGAGCTGTCCGGCGGCTATACCGGTCGCCTCCAGTATCTCTTCGGGCAGAAGATGCCGGACCTCGGCATCGACCACAACGGCGTGCTGACCGACGCCGCGGCGCCGACCATCTACAATGCGACGCTCTGCGGCGACTCGCTGACCCTCCAGAACTACGGCGTGGTCGCGCGGAACGGCGCGAGCCTCGCGCTGGCGAATGCCGTCGTCACGGGCTGGTTCGCCGGCTTCGATGCGCGCGGCCCGATCGGCCCGAAGCTCGAGCTCCGCTCGACGCTCGCAGGGCGCAACGCTGCGAACCCCGCGTGCGCGGAGACCGCCGCCGTCACCGATGCGACGCTGCCCACGTTCGACGACGACGCCGGCTTCGACGAGATCGCGTGGTTCCGCACGGCGGCACGCTCCAACACGGAAAGCGATCCCGGGCTCGTCGCATGCAGCGATCCGAAGAGCCCGAAGCCGTATCCGGCATCCGCGCTGACGACCGGCGCGACGAAGCCGCCGGACGACGGCTTCTTCGACGCGACCTCCGCGTACCTCGGCGCATTCCGCGACGCGAACGACGCCTGGCTGAGCGGCGTGTGGACTCGGTTCGATGAAAAGTGACGCGCACGCGCTAGCGCTCGCGGCATGCCTCGCCGCTACTTGACGGTGATGCGCCCGCCGGCCGGCACCGGCACCGGGTCGTGCGCGCCGGCGTAGGTCACGAGCGCGTCGAGATCGATCCCGATGCGGACGAGGTTCTTCCCGCGCGTGAGCACCGTGAAGTCGTCGCCGCCGCCGGCGAGGAAGTCGTTGACGGCCACGCGGTACGTCGCTGTCGGGTCGAGCACCGCACCGCCGATCATGATGCTCGCCGCGTCGACGTACTTGCCGTTCTTCGGCGTGAGCGAGAACGAGTACTGGAAGCCGTTCGAGACCTGCAGGATGCGCGCGCCGCTCGCGCCGAGCTGCTGCTCGAGAAGATCGACGATGTCCGATCCCAAGAGGTCCATCACCGCGAGCTGATTCGAGAACGGCTGGACGGCGAACGCCTCCTTGTACGTGATCTCTCCGGCCTTCTCGGTGCCCGTCGGAGCGAGCGTGAGATCGGCGCGAATGCCTCCCGGATTCATGAATGCGACGACGGCGCCGTTGCTCTTCGCGGCCTCGAGCTGCGCATCGGCGATGACGTCGCCGAGCGGCATCTCGCCAGCGGAGCTGGCGGCGATCGAGAGATCCGCCGTGAGATGCCCGATGACCTTGTTCGCGAGCGAGGCCGACAGCGTCGTGTACGTCTCGAGGATCGAGGCGATCTCGGGATCGGGCTTGCGCGCGGAGGTGACCGGGACGTTCTTCGCCGTGCGGCTCGAGACCGTGTGCGTCGCATGGTCGATCTCGAGGTCGATCTCCGTGACCACGCGTCCGTACGATGCTGCGCTCGTGACGAGGCGCTTCTTCAGCTCGCAGACATAAGGCTGATGCGTGTGCGCGCTGACCACGATGCCCACCGCCGGATCCATGCCGCTCAGGAGGTCCTCGAGGAAGCCGCCCTCGATCCCGCAGCCGTCGTACGTCGTGCCCTCGGCCGGGACGTCGCCCTGATGGAGCAAGAGCACGATGGCCGCCGCGCCCTGCGCCTTGATTTCGGGGACGAGCGCGTTGATCGTCGCGACCTCGCCGAGGAACGTGAGGTCCTTCACGGCGGAGGCGGGCACGACGCTCTTCGTCTGCTCGAGCGTCATTCCGACGAACGCGATCTTCTCGCCGTCGAACGTCTTGATCTCGTACGGACGAAAGAGCGTCTGCTTCTTCGCGTCGTCGACGTTCGCCGCGAGATAGTGGAACTTCGCGCCGGGGAAGGGCGGCTGGCCCGCGACGCAGCCGTCCTTGGGATGACATCCGCCGTTCTGCAGCCGGAGGAGCTCCGCCGGACCGTGGTCGAACTCGTGGTTGCCGACGCCGTTGAAATCGAGGCCGAGCGCGTTCATCACGAGCACCGACGGCTCGTCGTGGAAGATGTTCGAGACGAGCGGGCTCGCGCCCGAGAGATCGCCGGCCGACACGAGCACGGTGTTCGGGACGTCGGCGCGGAGCGCCTTCAGGTGCGCGGCGAGCACTGCTGCGCCGCCGGTCTTCACGCCGACGATGCCCGGGCTGACCTTCACCGTGGCGCCGGCATTCGCGATCGCCGGATCGGACGACTTCGCGAGCACGTACGCGTTCGAGCCGGTCGGTGCCTCGAGGTTGCCGTGGAAGTCGTTGATCGCGAGGATGCGCACGCGCACCGACGGAGCCGCGGCGTCGTCGCCCGCGCCCGCGCCCGCATCCGCGTCGCGCGTGACGGGCGTGTTCGTCCCTGTCGCGTCGTCACCGCCGCACGCGCCCAACGAACTGGCGGAGCCGACGACGAGCGCGGAGGCGACGAGAGCGACGCCGAGTCGGACCAGGGTTCCGTTCGTGGGCATGGCGGTGCGGACGCTATAGCCCGTCACCCGCCGTCGTGGAAACGCGCAGGCGGATCCGTCAGCGCTTCTTCTTGCCGGTCGCCGGCGCCGCGGCCTGGAGCGCGCCCGTTGCGATGTCGTACTCCATGTTCTTCGCGGGGATCGTGCCGGTGCCGCGGTTCGGCGCGTGCGCAGGGACGTTGATCAGGATCTTGTCGGGCATCGCGCCGACCATCGGATCCGGTCCGCCGCAGTAGTCGAATACGTCCGAGTACTGCGGTGGCGCGTCCTTCGCGACGCGCACGAAGAACAGCGGCCCGCCGTTGCACGCGTTGCCGGCGGTCGTTGCCTGGAGCAGCAGAATGCTCTTCGGTCCACCCGGCCCGTCGAAGTGGCGGAGGATCTTGATGCCTTCCATGCTCGCGCGGATCGCCTTCACCTTCGCGCATCCGTCCTTGCCGCCGGCGGGACACTCCGGCGGATAGATCGTCTTGCGGGCGAGCTTGATCTCGTCACCGACCTCGCTCGCGATCCCGGCGGGCGTCTCCACCGTCTTGCCGGTCGGCTTGGCCGCGACGGACGCATCGGCCTCGGCGCTCGCCGCAGGGGACGGCGTCGACGCTGACGCCGACCCGCTCGGGATCGTCGCGTCGGGCTCCGCGCTCGCGGGCGCCGGCTTGTCGCACGCAGCGGCGAGGGTCGCCACGAGGAGAACCGAGAGGAGCGTTCGCATGCAGCACGCTACGGACGACGACGCCGTCCGCGCAACCACGATCTCGCAGCGAGAAGAGAAGTACTCGACGCGCGTGGTCTCTGGCCCGCACGAGGCTTGGTTTGGTCGGTCATGCGAGAGCGCGCAGGAGTCGCGCCGGCGCACGTCGATGCGGGCGAGAGATGACGACGTTGGAGATGGCGCGCCGTCACGCCTCCTGCGCGACGGGGGGCATGACCGACCAAACCAAGCCTCGCGCTCCGCTGCTCCCCCACCACAAGCTCGTCGCCTACGGCGTCGCCGTCGAGCTTCTCCTCGCCGTCA
>JAQBQJ010000040.1 GCA_028287065.1 Labilithrix sp.
GCAGTGGCTCGCGGGGTTCGTCTCGATCGTGCTGCTCTGCGCGGCGTTCAGCCTCTCGGACTGGGGGAACCTCGCGCGCTACGACTACGGGTTCGTCACCGCGTCGGCGCTCCTCACGTGGCACACCGTGGCATTGCACGCGGCGACGCGTTCGCGCACATCGCCGGCTTCGTTGGGCTTCGGCCTGCACGTGCCGGCGGCGATCCTCTCGTTTGCGCTGTTCGGGACGCTCTTCGAAGCCGGGAATCGCACGCGTACGAACAAGATGCTCTCCGCGCGTCTCCGCGATACCGACGAGATGCTGCGACGCACCGCGCCCGCGCAGGCGGAGCCCGTACATGCCGCCGCGTATCACCGAGTCCAGAATGCCATTCCCAGCGGCGCGCGCATGCTCGTCATGCTCGACGAGCCCTATTTCCTGAATTACTCGCGTAACGAGATATGGAATCTCGATATGCCAGGAACGGCGAGCCCGCAGCCCGGGATTCCCTGCTTCCAGGGGCCGGAGCCGGTCGCGCAATACCTGCACGAACAGGGCATTCGGCACGTCGCGTTCGTGCTGCCGGATCGCTCGACGTATCTCTACCGGCGCGACATCTGGTTCGATCACCTCTACGACCCGGACGAGATCTGGCGCACCTACGCGCCGTACATGGTCGACGTGATGGATAACCTCGTGGCGCTCGCGGAGACGCGCGTGCACCTCCACGACGAGGCCGGGATGGTCGTCCTCGATCTCGAGGCACGCAAGTGACGAGCCGAACGAGCCTCCGCTCGCGCCTCGTCCCTCCCCTCGTGGCGTGCGCCGCGCTGCTCGCGCACGTCACGCTGATGTACAAGGCCGTGCTCCGGCATACGGCCGGGAACGTGTCGTATCCGGTCGACGACACGTTCATCCATCTCGCACTCGCGAAGCAGATCGCCATGAACGGCGTGTACGGCGTCACTCCGCACGAGTTCACGGCGGCTTCGTCTTCGATCGGCTGGCCGCTCTTGCTCGCCGCCGTGATGAAGGTTTCGGGTCCGACCGCGTGGCTGCCGCTCGTCTTGAACGGCGTGCTCGCGATCGGGCTATTTTTCGCGGCCAATCGCGCGGTTCATCGCCTCGCGCCGGACGCGACCACCGCCACTTCGACGATCCTCGCGCTCCTCGTGATGGCGTTCACGCCGATGGCGACGCTCGTCGTGCTCGGCATGGAGCACACCGCGCATGCGCTCGCGACGATCGCGTTCGTGACGGTCGCGACGACGTGGCTCGCCGACGGCTCGGACGACGCGAAGACGTCGTGGCGGCGCGTGCTGCCGGTCGCCGCGTGGGCCGGCGCGACGACGCTGTGGCGCTACGAGGGCATGTTCCCCGTCGCGCTCGTGTGCGCGCTCGCCCTCGCGCGCCGGCGCGGGCGCTCCGCGATGCTCGTCGCGATCGGCGGCGCGATGCCGATCCTGTGCTTCGGGCTCTATTCGAAGGCGCATGGCTCGCACTTCCTGCCCACGCCCGTGCTGCTCAAGGGGCGCCACTTCGATCTGCGCGACGCCACGGCGTACTTCGATCTCCTCGGCGGCGATCTCCTCGATCGGTTCGGGACCGAGGGTTACGCGCTCGCGATCGCGGCGGCATGCGCCGGGCTCGCGTACTACCTGATCCGGCGCGACGGCTTCTGGACCGTGAACGTGCTCGCGTGCCTGCTCGTGCTCGGCATGATCCTCATGCACCTCGAGCTCGCGAGCGTGGGCTGGTTCTACCGCTACGAGTCGTATTTGCTCGCGACCGGCATCACGGTGGTCGGCTCGACGCTCGCGCGCGTCCTCCCGCCGCGTCACGAGCTCTGGCGAGCCTGCCGCGCCGCGCCGTTCGTGGCCGGAGCCGCGTTCATCGGCATGGTCGTCCTCGCTGCGCCGCTGTGCCGGCGCGCCGTGCAGGCGAACAACAACACGCCGCAGGCCTGCCAGAACATCTTCGAGCAGCAGATGCAGAGCGCACGCTTTCTCGTCGCGAGCTTCCCGCACGAGAAGGTCGCCGTGAACGACATCGGCGCGGTCGCGTGGGTCGGCAACGACCAGGTCGTCGATCTCGTCGGCCTCGCGACGCTGCCGGTGGCCGAGGCGAAGAGCCTGAAGCTCGAGAAGCCGCTCGCGCCGGCCGACGTGGTGCGACTCACGCAGGGCGTGAAGGCGGCGATCGTCTACGACGAGTGGTTCAAGGACAACCTCCCGCCGAGCTGGCTGCGCGTGGGCAGGTGGCGGATCGACAACAACAAGTCGTGCGCGTTCCCTACGGTGGCGATCTACGCGACCGATCCGGAGAGCTACGCGAAGGTCATCGACGCGCTGCGCGCGTATGCGCCGTCGCTGCCTGCGACGGTCGCCGCGGAAGGGCGCTATGCCGATCGCCCCACCTCGCCGGATCGCTTGCGCGCGGGCGATCGCGTCGTCGTAGAGACGAGCGTCGCGCAGACGTCGGGCAGCTACCTGGTGGACAACGACGGGACCATCCCGCTCCGAGGCTTTGGTCCCACGCTCGTGCGCGGCCTCCTCCCGGCCGAGGCTGCCGCGGAGATCCAGAAGCGCATCGAAGGCAAGACCAGCCCGTTCGGCGAGACGAAGATCCACCTCGTCACGCGCGTCTCGCTGCGCGGTCCTTCGATCCATGTGGGCGGGCGCGTCGGCAGCTCGGGCGAGGTGGAACCGAGCCCGCCGACGCTCGACGCCGCGATCGCCGCTGCGGGGGCGGCAGCCGGCGCGAACCCGGCGGGCGCCTGGGTGTTCCGCGAGCGCCACGGCGGCTTCGTGAAGCTCACGCGCGCGGACCTCGAGGGCGGCGCGCTCGTCGACGGCGACATCGTGGTGGTGCCGTGACCGACGAGGAGACGGCGGCGCCGCGCTGGCTCCGCATCCTCCAGGCGCTCGTCCTCGCGCTCGGCGCGGTGCACGCGATCTTCTTCACGTATGCGGTCGTGCAGCGCTTCCACTATCCGATCGAGCTCGAATGGATGAGCGGCGGCGTGCTCGAGCACGTCGATCGCGTGTCGCGAGGCGAGCCGATCTACGTCGCGCCGTCGGCGAGCTTCATTCCGTTCCTGTATCCGCCGCTCTACTACTGGGTTTCGGCGCTGTTCGCGAAGGCGATGACGGTGCAGGCCGCATGCCGGCTCGTGTCGGTGATCGCGACGCTCGTGACGGCGGTGCTCACGCATCGCGCCGCGCGGAAGCTCGGGGCAACGCCGTTCTGGGCGCTGTGCGCGCCGGCGCTGTTCTTCGGGGCGTATTCGCTGAGCGGCTTCTGGTACGACCTCGAACGCAGCGACCTCTTGATGATGGCGATGCTGACGGGCGGCCTCGTCCTCGCGCTCGGACGGCAAGCGCTCGCGCCGACGGCGATCGCAGGCGCGCTCGTCGGTGGAGCGTTCTTCGCGAAGCAGCCGGCGAGCATCTTCTTCCTTGCCGCGATTGGCGGGCTGGTCGTCGCGAAGAGCTACCGGCGCGCAGCGGCGTTCGCCGCGGGCGGGCTCGCGCTGCTCGTGCCGGGCGTCGCGCTGCTCTCGGCGAAGACCGACGGATGGTTCTGGTTCTACTGCGTGAAGATGCCCGCGTCGCACGGCATCGATCCGAAGCTCATCACGGTGTTCTTCATCGGCGATGCCATGAAGGCGTTCGCGATCGCGGGCGCGACGACGTTCGCGCTCGTCGTGTTCGGCAAGCAGGTGGTGCGGGCGCTGCGCGCGCGTGAAGCGCTCGAGGACGACGACGCGATCTTCGGAGCGATGCTCGCGGCGGCGGCGTTCACGTCGGCGACGAGCCGCCTGCACGTGGGCGGGTTCCTGAACGTGCTCATCTTCTGGACGACGTTCGGGTCGATCGCGTTCGCGGTGGTCGGGTCGCGGCTCGCGAAGCTGCATCGCGCGACCGAGGGCGTGGTGGTGGTCGCGGCGCTGCTGCAGCTCGCGCACTTCCTGTACGACCCGGGCGACGCCGCGCCGGACGAGCGACGTGTGCTCGATCAGAAGCTCGTCGAGGATCGCATCCGGGAGCTCGAGAAGAAGGGCGAGGTCATCGTGCACGGCCGCGGGCACCTCACCGTGCCGCGGCACTATCACTCGATCGCGCTGATCGACGTGATGCGGGGCGGCCTGCCGATCCCGGCGGACCTCGTGAAGGGCCTCGAGGACCGGAAATATGCGGCGTTCGTGATCGACGAATTCGGGGAGCTCACGCTCGAGGGCATCGTCGGGAAGCGGAGCGAATTCTTCGACGTCGTCACGCGCAACTACTTCATCGCGCAGGAGCTCGACGACCGCGAGCGGCCGCCGCTCGTCGGATGGATCGCGCATCCGTCGTGGATCCTCCGGCCGCGGCAGACGCCGCTGACCGGCGCGACGACGGCGGCGCTCGACCGGCGCCAGAAGATCGAGATGGGCCTCGCCGAGATGCGCATGCGCGCGGTGCAAGCGGGCGCGCGCAAGGCCGACGACGGCGACGACGTGGAAGCGATGGCGGCAGCCATCGACGCCGAGGGAACGAACGCGTCCTCCCGTCCTTAGTTCCGGCGTCCTCCCGTCCGAGGGAACGAAACCCTAGCGGCCGATGCCCCAGATCTCGCCCGTCGCCCAGCTCGCGTCGAGGAGCGAGGTGACGACGTGCACCACCTCTTGCGGGGTGCCGAAGCGACCGAGCTGAGAGCGCGTCGCGAGGCGATGCTGGCGCAGCGGATCGGCGTCGGCCTCGGGATCGGCGACGATGCCGAGCTCGA
>JAQBQJ010000058.1 GCA_028287065.1 Labilithrix sp.
GCCAGGCGCAGAAGATGGAGGCGATCGGGAGCCTCGCTGGCGGCGTGGCCCACGACTTCAACAACCTGCTCTCGGTCATCCTCAGCTACACGAGCCTCCTCTCGGACGAGCTCGGACCGGCCGATCCGGTGCGCGTCGAGGTCGACGAGATCCACAAAGCCGGTCTGCGCGCCGCCGATCTCACGCGACAGCTCCTTGCGTTCAGCCGCAAGCAGATGCTGCGAGCTACGGTCGTCGACGTGAACGAGGTGCTCGCGGGCGTCCAGAAGATGCTGAAGCGTGTGCTCGGCGAGGACATCGTGCTCAGCCTCCTGACCGCCAAAGACCCCGGAAAGATCTATGCGGACGCATCGCAGGTCGAACAGGTGCTCATGAACCTCGTGGTGAACGCGCGCGACGCGATGCCACGCGGAGGCAACCTGACGATCGAGACGAGCAACGTCGTGCTCGATCCGGAATATGCCGCCGAGCATCACGGCGTCACGCCTGGGCGGTACGTCATGATCGCGGTCACCGACACGGGCGTGGGCATGAACAAGGAGACGGTGAAGCGGATCTTCGATCCGTTCTTCACGACGAAGGAGCAGGGCAAGGGCACCGGCCTCGGCCTCTCGACGGTGTACGGAATCGTGCAGCAGAGCGGCGGTCACGTGAGGGTCTACAGCGAACCAGGCAAAGGAACGACGTTCCGGGTCTACGTGCCGCGGACGGATCGGGCTCGCGAAGACACTCCTTCGACCCAGCCGCGCTCCGGGTCGTCGTACCGGGGCAACGAGACCATCCTCGTCGTCGAGGACGAGGAGCAGGTCCGTGCGGTCATGCTCTCGATCCTGCGAAAGCAGGGCTACAACGTCCTCGAGGCGCAGAACGGCGGCGAGGCGTTCCTCGTGAGCGAGCAGTTCGGCGCGACGATCCACCTGCTTCTCACCGACGTCGTCATGCCTCGCATGAGCGGTCGCGACCTCGCCGCGCGTGTCAGCGCGCAGAGACCCGGGACGAAGGTGCTCTACGTGTCGGGCTACACGGAGGACGCGACGGTCCACCACGGCGTGCTCGAGGCCGGCATCGCCTTCCTCGAGAAGCCTCTCACGCCCGAAGCCCTCGCGAAGAAGGTGCGCGAGGTCCTCGACGCTCCCGTACGTCCGTGAGCTCTTCGCTCTATTTCTTCCGAGCGTGCTGCGCGGCGACCTTCAGCCAGCCGCGCACCGCCGCGCGAGGAAGCTCCTCGAGCGTGCGCATCTTCAGACGACGTCCGGTCTTCCCATCGCCTTCGAGGAGACCTTTCGGATCCGCGAACGAGCCCGGCGGTCCGGAGAGGATCAAGTTGACGTGCGCCTTGTGCGCGCCGAGCGCGCACATCATCCCGCTGCCGATCGAGAAGAACGGCATGCCCCACTTGAGGGATGCGGTCGCGTCGGGCGCAGCCTCGTCGACGAGCGCGCGCAAGGCTTCGAGGAGCGCGCGCAGCGGAGGCGGCTGCTTCGCGAAGAAGCCGTCGATCGGCAGGCCATAGTCGGAGCGCTTCGCGGCGGTCTTCTTCGCGGTGGTCTTCTTCGCGGTGGTCTTCTTCGGGGTGGTCTTCTTCGCGGTGGTCTTCTTCACGGCTTCTCTTCGCGCGGTTTTGCCTGGCGGGCGGCGTCGCCCGCGAGCTCGAGGAGCCAGCGCTTGTCCTCGGGATCTTTGGTGAGCGATGCAGCCTTCTTGAACGCGTTCGCGGCGGCGCGATAGAGCGCCTGCGCGCGGCGCTGCTTGTGATCGGCGCTCGTGCGCGACGCGACGAGCTCGCACGTCTTCGCGAGCGTGTTCCACGCCGCCTTGCGCTCGGGCGCGAGCTTCGTGGCCTGGCGCGCGAAGTACAGGGATTTTGCGGTCGATTTGCGACGTGCCCAGCCGCGCGCGAGCTCCTCGGCGACGCTCGCGGACTCGGTCGGATCGCCGGAGTCGACGGCGAGCTCGTATGCGGCCTCCAGCTTTCCGACGGCGCCGCGCACGTCGCTCTTCATCGAAGCCGCGGCCTCCGTCACGAGGCGCGCGATGTCGTCACGGTTCGGCATGCGACTCGCGAGTCTAATGCAAACGCGCAATTTCGTTTACGCGCTTCGCGCGGGACGAGAGCGCTCTCCTCCCGCGCGAAGCGCGGCAATCAACTGGCGTCTTTGCGTCTTGGCGGCAAAATCTCTCGTCTCCAGGCGTTGCACGTAGCTGACGACCTGCATGACGGTAGCGCTGTGGTCGACGACCCCGCGTATGCTGCGCGCGGCATGAGGTTCGGCCTGGCACTTGGCGTCGCAGCTGCGAGCGGGTTCATCGCGCTCTCGTACGAGATCCTCTGGTACCGCGTGATCTCGTTCGCGAGCTTGGGGCTGTCCGGCGCCTTCGGGCTGCTGCTCGCCGTCTATCTCCTCGGTCTCGCCCTCGGGGCGCGCATCGCCGGTGCGTTCTGCAAGGACGACGCGGCCGCGGGCGACCGGAGTCACTTGCGGAGGCTCGCGGCGTTCACGTTCGTCGCGAACGTGTTCGCATGGCTCGTCGTCCCGGCGTTCGGATGGTCGGCGCGGATCTGGGATTGGCCGCTCGCGCTCGGCGCCGTCGCGGCGGCGGCTGCGCTGCTCGGTGCCATCCTGCCGCTCGTGTGCCACTTCGGCATCAAGCCGGACGACCGCGCAGGCGCGAACATCAGCTACGTGTATCTCGCAAATATCCTCGGCTCGGCGGCGGGGAGCCTCGTGACGGGCTTCGTGTTCCTCGATCTGTGGCCGCTCCAGCAGGCCTCTGCCGCGGTCACGGCGCTCGGGATGATGCTGGTCGTCGTCCTGCTCGCGCTCTCGGGCGGGCGCACGGCCACGCGTGGCGTGGGTGTCGCCGCGACGGTCGCGTCGGGCATGCTCGTCGTGCTGATGACGCCGCGCCTCTACGACCGCATCTGGGAGCGTCTCCTCTACAAGGACAAGTTCGACGAGAGCTCGTCGCGTTTCGCCGAGGTGATCGAGACGAAGAGCGGTGTGATCACCGTGACGAACGACGATGTCGTCTACGGAGGCGGCGTGTACGACGGAAAGATCAACACCTCGCTCGTGTACGACAACAACGGGATCCAGCGGGCCTACGGCATCGGCGCGATGCATCCTTCGCCGAAGAACGTCTTGATGATCGGTCTCGCCTCGGGTTCGTGGGCGAAGGTCGTCTCGGCCATGCCCGGCCTCGAGAAGCTCACGATCGTCGAGATCAACCCCGGGTACCTCACGCTCATCGGGCGGCGGAAGGAGGTCGCGTCCCTGCTGACCGATCCGAAGGTCGAGATCACGATCGACGACGGCCGGCGCTGGCTGCGCCGCCACGCGCAACGCTTCGACGTGATCGTGATGAACACGACCTACCACTGGCGCGCGCACGCCACGAGCCTGCTTTCCATGGACTTCATGGAGATCGCGCGTGCGCATCTGGCGGACGGCGGCTTCCTCTTCTTCAACACGACCGGCTCGGACGACGTGATGAAGACCGCCATGACCGCGTTCCCGTTCGGCTTGCGCATGTACAACTTCGCGGCCGTGTCCGACTCGCCGATCGCCTTCGAACGCGAGCGCTTTCGTCGCGTGCTCGATGCGTACCGCCTCGACGGCGAGCTGGTCGTCGACCCGAGCACGGAGCAAGGCCAAAAGGTGATGGACGACCTGATGGCCTACCCGGACACGATCGCGGGACCGCCGGAAGAAGAGGGCCTCGAGTCGCGCGAGAACATCCTCGCGCGGACGAAGAGCGCGCTCGTGATCACGGACGACAACATGATCCCGGAATGGCGGACGGTGCTCCGCCTGCACGAGGCGCCTTGATCAGATGAGGGCGTTCAGGGGCGGATGAGCGCCACCACGTCCGCATCGATCCGCGTGAACCAGTCCGCGTCATTCGCCGGATCGGGCTGACGTTCGACGGCCACGACCTTGTGCGTGAGCGTGCCGCCCTCGACGAGGAAGAGCGGTCCTCCCGAGTCGCCGCCCGTCGAGTAGTACGGCGTGCGGAGGCCGGTGTCGTAACCAGAGGGCTTGCCGCTCGTGATCGTGAGCACGGTGGAGCGGACGAGCGGCGCCGTGCGAGCCTCGCGGCTGCGGCCGACGGCAACGCCCTCGTAGGAACGCCCGTTGTCGGCCTCCGCTCCGATGCTGGTCGGGATGCCGTAGTGCGCGAGCTCGATCGGTTCGTCGAGCACGAGCACGCCCACGTCGGGGCTCGCGGCATCGTTCGAGTACGCGCGCGAGAGCACCTTCGAGCGCACCACCTTGCGGCTCGGCGCTCCCGCCGCGAACGGCGCCTTCACCGTGTACGCGGTGCCCCAGATGCAGTGCGCCGCGCCGAGGACGACGGTCGGGCTCACGAGCACGCCGGTGCAGTAGTCGACGCCGTTGCCATGGAGGATCTGTACCGCCTCGGGGAACGCGGTGGCCGTGCCGGCCTGCATCGAGCCGACGATGGCCTCGTCGGTCGAGGCGGCCTGGTCGGCGTCCTTCGCCCCCGTCTCGCCCGCGCAGCCGGCAAGGAGCGAGACGCCGATCAGTAAGGAGAGAGGGCCCAATGTGCGCATTGCACGCACATGCAGCAAGATTCGCTCCGCGAGCTGACACGTGAAAACCCGCGGTAAAACCGCGCCTGGACGCCCTCGAATGTCCGCCGCCGGTGGATCTTTGTAGCCTGGGTGGCATGTGTGACGATGTGCGCTCCAGTGGTTGCGTGTCGCCAGAGCCACGCTAGACCGTCGGGAGATGACGCACCGCCGAACGCTCGCTGCCGCCGCGCTCCTCCTCTCCAGCCTCGCCTTCGCATGCGGCGGGAGCACCGACGCGAGCACGTCGCCGCCGGCGGACGACGGAGCGGCCGAAGAAGATCTCACGAAGACGCTCTCGAAGCCGCTCGTCTGCGCCGCGGCTGCGGCGGCGGACGAGTCGAATCTGGGAAGCGACCTCACGAGCATTCCGCAGAGCAAGCTGAAGGGCGATGCGCTGCGTGACTTCAAGGCGTGGCAGAAGGGCATGGTCGACGACTACCCGTCGCAAGCGTTCGAGCTCCCGGTGAAATTCAAGGGACGCACGTACACGTTCTGGCTCGTCGTCGAGATGAACGACGGCGGCGGCTCGCAGGGCATCTACAAGACGACGGACGGCAGCACGGTCACGAGCGAGTCCGGTGGCGAGAGCGCGTCGGTCGAGTGGAGCGCGCCCGCCAACAACTGCGACTAGCCGCTAGCCGCTCTTCTTGCGCGCCTCGCGGATCGCGCCCGGCGTCGTCCCGCGGTGCTGGCGGAACAGCATGACGAGATGCGATGCCGAGCTCGCGCCCGCGCGCGCCGCGATGGCGTCGAGATCCAGCTCGGTGTCCTCGAGCAGGCGCTCGCTCACGCGAACGATGTGGTCCTGTCGTTCGGAGCGTAACGAGCGCCCCGCCGCGCTCAACCGACGCTGGAGAGATCGCACGCTCGTGCCCAGCGTGCGGGCCACCTCCGTGACGCCCGCGTCGTTCGGGAGGACCTCGAACGCGGCGCGCACGCGCCGCACGATCTCGGGGACGCCGAGCAGCGTCTGGCGAAGCTCCTCGACGTCGGCACGAACGTCGGACGCGCCGACGACGTCGTAGGCGGTCTCCGCATCGTCGAAGAAGACGACGGGGTGGCCCGGACGAAGGAACTGGAACATGCCGGCGACGGTGGCTTGCGCGAATCCGCCGCGATGGAGCACGGCCTGCCGCGACACCATGGGGGACCACGCGTCGCGCCGCTTCTTCAGGTACGCGAGGAGACGGCCGAACGCGAGGAGGTCCACGGCCTCGAGCGCGCGGACGTCGACGAGCGACGTGTGCCCGCGAAAGAGCGGATTGGCGCCGACCTCGTGCGCCGCGCAGATCTCGTCGACGTCCATCTCGTCGGGCCTTCCCCAGAGGATGATCCCGAACACGCGACGCTCCGCCTGCCAGTACGCGAACGAGCGACGCACGACGTACCTTCGCGCAGGCTCGTCGAAGAAGGACGTCAGCTCGGGGACACGCTGAAACGTCGAGCGGGTCGTCATTGGCGCGGGCGAACGGATACCGAACGGATAGCGAAGCGAGCGTAGCAGCCGCGCGCCATTGCGTTCCATGAGCGCGCCAAGCGACGGGTTTGACGAATGGCGTCGTTCGTCGTGCGTCTATCGTCGGGCAACGTTGGTCCGCACATCGCCCGGGAGGCCTTCTTGAAGCTCTCACGACTCACGAGCATGCTCGATTCGAGGATCGTCCGTATCGCGCTGACCGCGGGTGCCGTCGCCGCGTTCGTCCTGTCCGTCAGCCGCGACGCTCGCGCCGACTACTGCGGGGCGGACGGGGAGCGTGCCTGCTCGATCCCGGAGAAGTTCCCGAGCTGCAACGTGAACCTCGTGGAGGGCGCGGGTCGCTGCGTGCGTCCTCTGTGCGGACAAGACGGGCAGCGCGGCTGCACCGTGCTCGAGCGAACGAGGCTCGATCCGGTGCTGAAGGTCCCGAAGCCGTTTCCGTGCGATCAGGATCTGAAGCACGATCTCGGCAAGGACCTCTGCTCGCATCCCGCGTGCGGGCGCGAGGGCGGCAGCGCGTGCACCGTGTTCGTTCGCATCCCGAGCTGCGACATCAACCTGGTCGAGCAAGCGGGGAAGTGCGTGAAGCCGCCGTTGTGCGGTCGCCAGGGCCAGGCCGCGTGCGCCGTGACCGTGCGCATCCCGAGCTGCGACGCGGATCTCGTGGAGAGGGTCGGCGTGTGCGAGCGCGCGGGATCGGCACCTGCAGCGGCTGTCGCCGCAGCACCGGCGCCTGCTCCGAAACCAGCGGGCGCTCCTGCGCCACCGCCTCCTCCGCCACCGCCGCCCCCTCCGCCGCCGACCGCGAAGGCGCCGCCGCCTCCGCCACCGCCTCCGCCTCCGACGTCGAGGGCTCCGCCGCCTCCGCCGCCTCGACCGCGCGGCGCTCCGCCTCCGCCGCGGTGATGCTCGTCGGCTCCCGTCGCGCGAATGGCTCGCTCGACGAGCTCGACGAGCTGCTCGCACACGGCGCCCCCGAGCTCCGCCGTCTGGCCTCGTGGATGGATGGCTTCGTTGCCGAGGTGATCGATCGCGCCTGAACAGCCTCGACCTCTGGGGGAGTCAACGACCGTCGCGAGCTTCCCTTCGAGGAGCTCGATGGCGCTCGACTTCGACGCGCCGGGCTGGGGCGCCGGCGCGCGCTGAGGTTGCGGGCTGACCTCGTCGGTCCAAACGCGAAGGGACAGCAGCGGGTACGCGCGGTGCACGCTCGCCGGTGATGACGGCAAGCGAGCGGAGATGATCTCATGCGAAGCACCAGCGCGGTCGGGCTCTTGGCGTTCGCGTGTCTGAGCGCAGCCGGCGCGGCGGCATGCGGAGAGTCGGACAAGCGAGGTGCACCCGGATCGAGTCCTGGCTCGCAGCCGGCTTCGGATGCCGGCGCGCCGCCAGTCCGTGCGTACGACCCGTACCCGCCCGGCATTCTCCCGGCCGATCTCGACGCGGAAGTGGCCAGGGTCCTGCGCGAGGTCGATGCCCTCGAAGCGACGGCGATGGAAGAGTGGCGCGCGCAGAAGGGGGCCGGAGGGACCGCCGCGATAGAGGTCCTCGGCAAGCTGATGAACTACGACAAGAGCATGTCGACCTACAAGAACGTGTCCTGCGCTTCTTGCCATATGCCGTATACGGCCTTCGGTGGGCCGATTCCGTCAGTCAATCTGACGATGGTTGCTTATCCGGGAACGGCACATTACCGGGCAGGCAAGCGAGCCACACAGCGATACACGTACTCGCCGTTCTTTCCCGTATTGCAGTACAACCAAACACAGGGTCTCTTCTTCGGGGGAAACTTCTGGGATTCACGCGCGACCGGGTACTTGGTGAGAAATCCCGACGCCGAGCAGTCCCAGCATCCTCCCGTCGACACGCAGGAGATGGGCTTCTCGGATACGGCTTGCATCGCCTACCGGCTCTCGCAGTCCGCCTACAGACCTCTCTTCGAACAGGTATGGGGCGCCGGATCGTTGGATATCGCCTTCCCAGCCGATGCCGAGCAGATCTGCGCAACGCCTGGAGGGGCGTCGATGTTCGGAGGTAGCCTCACGCCCGTGGCGCTGGCCCCCACGGACCGTACGCACGCAACCACGGTTTTCAACCACTGGGCGCAGTCCATCGACGCGTACGAACAGTCCGTGCAGGTCAGTCCCTTCTCTTCGAAGTTCGACGCCTTCCTGGCCGGCAGCGCCCAATTGACTGCGGACGAGGCGGCAGGTCTGAAGCTGTTCGACGGTAAGGCAAACTGCAATTCGTGCCACCTCGACGGACGCGGAGCTGCCGCGAAATCTGGACAGTCCGACACGAGCGCGGCCGCTGAAGTGAATCCACTGTTCACCTGCTTCGGTTCGGCAAACCTCGGCGTCCCACTGAATCCGAGAGTTGCGATCTACTACCAGACGACGCCGGATTCTCTGGGATTCACCGCCAACACGTTGGGCTTTGGCTACAGAGATCTCGGATTGGGGACCTTCCTCCGCAGCGGTGTGGGCTCAGCCACGAATCCGAACTCGACGTGGACGCAATATGCACCAAAGACCGATGGTCAGATGCAGACGTCTTCGGCGCGCAATGCGGCGATGACGCCGCCACAGTGTCCCAGCACCGAAGCGCCCGGGCCGTACTTCCAGAAAGCGTTCTTTCACAACGGCTACATCAAGAGCCTCAAGCAGCTCGTCCACTTCTACAACACGCGCGACGTGTTCAAGTTCGACGTCACGTCCGGACACTGCCCGGCGGGCAAAACCGAAAAAGTCGACTGCTGGCCCAGGCCCGAGGTGCCCAACAACATCGACATGACGACTGGCAATCTCGGATTGACGGATCGCGAAGAAGACCAGGTCGTTGCCTTCATGCAGACACTCACGGATGGTTTCACGAAGCCATACCCTCACGGGGACAGCTTCACGGGCGCGTGCATGACCGGTGGTTCGGCCAAGACCCAAGGAAACGAGCTCCTCATCCCGACTCCGGAGCTTCCGCCGTGCGCAACGGCTGTCTGCGGCCTCGCCCCGCTCCCGAATCCGCCGATTCGCTAGCTCTCCATGGAGGTCTCTTCATGAATTCACCGGTATGGCTCGTCATCCTTCTCTGCGCGGCCCCGGCGGCCGCGGAGGAGAGCGCCTCGCGCGTCCGCATCACGCAAGGGCCGGAGATCGAGCAAGCTCGATCGGATTTCGCGATTGTCAGGTGGACGACGACCACCCCAACGGGGTCGCCCGTGCATGAAGGCATCGTGCGCTACGGCACGGAGCCCACGAAGCTGAGCGAGACGGCGCGGTCTCCGATCAGGCTGAACCCGAGCCACCCGCAGACGATCTTCCGCGTGCGCGTGGAGGGCCTGCGGCCTCGGACGACCTACTATTACAACGTCGATTCCGCGGGAGCGGACGGCAAGAGCGATAGGGTGAAGTGCGCCGTGAAGCAATTCACGACGCCTTGAGCCTCTTCGTCGTCAGCGTACTTCGGCGCGTTTCGCGTCCATCATCTCGTGCAGCTCGTGGGCTGCTCTTTCGATATCGGGATATTTGTATTGCCCTGCTCGGCTCTCCGCGGAGAGCACACCGCAGCGGTGCACGCGTACGAAGTCGCCATACGGGAATTTGTACTTGGCTTTCCTCTCGTCGGGCTCCGAAGGATCGACGCCGAGATGCCACTTGCCGTATTCGGCCCACCCGTGGCGCTCGATGAATTCATTCTCGCGCTCGGCCGACGGCTGATGTTCGCTCCAAGCGTCGCGACCATCCGCGACGTAGCGGCCCTCGCGGATGAGTCGCTTCGCGAGCTCGAACGCTTGTTTGTTCAGATGCAGTGCCATGCCCCGGAACGTGGACATGCGGATCGGCGATTGCAACGACGCGTTGCTCAACGAGGCCCGTCATGATCGTTCCGTTCATAGATGTCGCCACCGGAACTCCGGTGTACCTCAACGCGACCCACGTCCTCTCACTGCGTCCCGATCCGACCGATCCCGAGAACGCGACACTCGTGAAGCTCGAGGACGGCGAGTCACTGCGTATACGCGGAGACCACGAAGAGATCGCGAAGAAGCTCACCGAGCCTTCGTGACCGCCATGTCGCGCGGCTCGAGGATGTTCTCGTCGTAGACGAGCCCGCCCTGGGCGCGGCGGAAGTCCGTGACCGGCTGGACCTCTTCTTCGCTGACCCGCGGCGCCGTGCTCGAGACTGGACGTCAGATCTGCGCCGACTCCAGCCATTGCGGATGCTGGGTCGTGCTGTCGAAGTGCGTCGAGGTCTTGAAGCGCTCGTAGCTCCCGGTCTGTGCGAGCGCGGCGGTCTTGGCGAGGACGGCCTGGCGCTCGCTCTCGTTCATCGGCTCGAAGTGGGTCCCGATGTCGAGCGCCTGGTCGAGGATCTCCATGCTGTCGATACCCGTGATCAAGACCGAGACGGGCGTGCTCAGCGAGTAGCGCAAGCACTCCCGTGCGGTCACTGCGCCGCTGTCCAGAATGAAGTGATCGCCCATCGCCTTCATCCCGAGCACGCCGATGTCCTTCTGCAGGAGCACGGGCAGGACCTCCTTCTGAAAGCTCCTGTAGTGCCAGTCCATGACGTTGACCGGCATCTGGACCGTGTCGAAGCGGAAGCCGTGGTCGTCGGCCATCTTCAGCATCGCGAGGTGAATGTTCGGGTCCTTGTGGCCGGTGAACCCGATGAAGCGGACCTTGCCCGCCTTCTGCGCGGCGACGAGGGCCTCCATCGCGCCGCCTTTGTCGAAGACGCGCGCAGGATCGGTCATTCGGATCACCTCGTGTACCTGGACGAGATCGATGCGATCGGTACGGAGGCGGCGGAGGCTTTGCTCGAGCTGCCCGGCGGCGGACGCCGCCGTTCGTCCGTCGAGCTTCGTCATGACGAAGGCGCGATCGCGGTGACCGTCGGCGAGCGCCTTGCCGAGGCGCTCCTCGCTGACGCCGCCGTTGTAGTCCCAGGAGTTATCCATGAAGTCGATGCCGTGATCCAACGCCGTTCGCACGATGCGAATCGCCTCCGCCTCGTCTCTTGTCCGCCCGAGGTGGTATCCGCCGACGCCGATCATCGAGACGAGCACGCCGGTGCGCCCGAGACGGCGGCGCGGAACGGTCCCGCTGGAGGTGATGGTCGTCGTTCCCGGCGCCGGCGGTACAGGGGCCGCAACGTCCGTCTGCGAGGAGCGCGGCTCGCGGGTCGCCCTGCCGCACGCCGCCGCGGCGGTCGCACCGACGACGGTCAGGAATGCTCGTCGTCCCACCGCGTGCCCGTCGTCGCTCTCGGTCTTCATGACCGCGAGCAAGCACGCAGGATGCCGGGGGCAGCGTGCGACGCGCGGTCGCGAGCTTGATCAGCATGTCGCCGCGGCCGAGCAGGTGCTCTGCGCCCTGCTCGTCGAGGATCGTCCGCGAGTCGAAACCGGCGCATCGGCAGCGAGCGACGAGACTGCGCCCTGACCTCGTGACCGCATGCAGCTGACGACGTTGGCGTAGCCCCACGTCGCTAGCCCGAGCCCCACGCCGACCGCGACGCCCGAAACGAGGCCGAAGCCTCCGCCAACCGCCCCTCCCGCGACGACGGCGAACAGGATCTCCGCCGCGTCACGCCTCATGGCGCTCTCGCTCATCGCGCACATAGGCGAAGACGAACGCTACCAACCACACGGGGGCGAGCACGTAACCCAGCAGCTGCCTCGCGATGACACGCGGGACCTGACCCATCGGAGAGCTCCTTTCGAGCGGCTCGTCGCCGGCGCGGATCGACCGCGACCGAGAGCGCGCAACGCACACGTTCAGCAGCGCGTGCCGGCGCTCAGCGTGAAGAGTCCGAGGATCGGGCCGCTCCACACGCTGCCGCCGGCCGACGACAGGCGACAGCCCGCCCACGACAACATCCGTGCGGAGCGAAGGAGACCATGCGGGAAACATGCGCTTCCCCGCGGGGGCGTCAATCACATTCTATCATAATAGACATGCGATACACCGTACAGGAGCTCACGAGTTGGCTGAGTTCTCGCGCTGATCGATGACATGCTGTCGTCGACCTCGCCGGAAGCGTCTCCTATAGTAGAGATATATCCTCTATGACGAACCAGCAGACCGCCCTGGGGCCCGCGTCGGGCTCCGTCGAGCTCCACGACCGCTGGCTACGCGTCGGCTTCGGGCGCCGCGGGCATGCTGACTTTCATCTGCGCTGGCTGCGGCACAACTGTGACCGCGACCTCCACCCGCTCACGCACGAGCGCACGGTCTGCTCGTCCGAGCTGCCCGACGACCTCCGCGCGAGCGGCGCTGCCGTGATCGACGACGCCCTCGTCGTGCGCTGGGCACACGACGAGCGCGAGAGTCGTTATCCGCTCGCCTGGCTCGAAGAGCACGCGTACGCGCGCGACCGGGTGGACGTGCGCCCGCCGAACGACGCCGAGCGCATCACCATCGGCGATCGCGGCGAAGGCCTACACGCGACGGTGCAGCGCGCCCTCGCCATCGTCGACCTCGAGGGCGCGGCGGTCGTTCGTCGCGCCCCGGGCGTGATGACGCCCCCGGAGAACGAGACCGAGCACCTCATCGGCGCGTTCTCGACTGCAGGCCTGCGCGTGATCGGCACGCACTTCGGCCGCGTCGAGGACCTCCGGACCGACAACACCACGAACGAGAACACGGACCAGCTCGGCTACACCGACGCCGCGGTCGACCTCCACACCGACCAGCCGTTCCTCGAGGTTCCGCCGCGATTTCAGCTGCTCCAGGGGATTCGTCCGGCGGAGAGCGGAGGCGACAGCTACCTCGTCGACGCGCGCTCCGCCGCCGAGACGTTGAAGAGCATCGACGAGGAGGCTCACGAGCTGCTCACGCGCACGCGAGTCCGCTTCCATCGAAAACAGAAGGGCTTCGAGAAGATCCTCGACGCGCCGATCCTCAGCGGTGAGGGCGAGACGTTCCAGGTGCGCTGGTCGTACTTCACCGTGGCACCTTACGATCTCCCGTTCGCACGCATGGAGGGCTGGTACCGCGCTCACGACCGCTTCGCGCGCCTCGTGCGCGACACGCGGAACCAGCTGCGCTTCTCGCTCGGAGCGGGAGACCTCGTGCTCTATGACAACTACCGGATGCTCCACGCGCGCACGGCTTTCCGCGGCGCGCGCTGGCTGCGCGGCGTGTACTTCGACCGCTGAAGAACGAGCATGGCGCTGCGCTTGCGAAGCCCGCCATGAACCATGGGACGCGCGTCTACGAATCGAGCCTCGCTCGCCGCCAACGTCGTCAGAGATGATTGCCGAGGCGGGCAGCCAGGCCAACCCCTTCAAGCCGTCAGCTTCGCCTCGAGGAGCTCTGCGGCGCGCACGCCCGACCAGGCCGCGCCGTCCATCGTCGAGACGCTCGTCTGATCGCCGGCGAGCAGGATGCGCATGCCCGGGCTCGCTTGTTCCTGCCACAGCTCGCGGCAGCGTGCGGCATGACCGACGCGCATCTTCGGGATCGCCAGCGGCCAGCGCTGCACGACGGCATCGACGAATCCGGTGCGCAAGCTCGGAAGCCAGCGCTGCGCCTCGCCGACGACCTCCTGGACGATGGCTTCGTCGGGACGATCCATGAGCGCGCGCGCCCCTTCGTCGCGGAGGTGGAAGCCGTAGAGCTCGCGGCCGCCGTGAGGGAGGTTCGTCTTGCCGCTCTCGACCGAGAGCGCGGCGATGCGACCATTCGGGCTCTCGACGCGTGGGATGTTCACGCCGTAGACGCGGCCGTGTCGCCGGAGCTCCTCGTCCGGATGCTCGACGACGACGTTGACCACGATCGTCGCCGCGTACTCCTCGACGAGGAGGCTCGCCTGCGCGCGGCCGGGGCTCCGCATGAGACGACGCGCGAGCACGCCGGGAACCGTGACGATCGCGCCGTCGGCGATGAGGTCTTCACCCGTTGCGAGCGTCACGCGGACGCGCTGCGCAGCGTCCTCGACGACGAGCGCGACGGGGCTTCCGAGCATGAAGCCGACCCCGGACGACGCGAGGCGTTTCATGACGCTCGTGGCAGCGGCGAAGTTCGACGCGGGGCTCGTGTACCACCGTCCTGCGCGATCGGCATTCGCGATCATCCACTTGTAGGCGGCGGCGGACATCTCCGATGCGCGGGTGAAGAAGAGCCCTTCGAGGGCGGGCACGGCGAGGTAATCGGTCGCCCGCGGCCCGAAGCTCCGACGCAGCCACGAGAGCGCGGTCTCGTCGTCTTCGCGTTCCCACGGCGCGAAGTCGTCGAGCGGCAGCGTGCGGACGCCGCTCGCCACGTCGGCGAACGAGACGCCCACGGCGAGCGCGTCCGCGGTGCTGATCACCCCACGCGTGACGTAGGTGCGGGGATCGGCGGCGTCGACGGTGACGGCGCGCCCGTCGACGATCGTCGCGGTCCGCCCGCTCAGCGTCGCGACAGGCGAGTGGCCGGCGCCGGCGGATCCGGAGCCGAAGAGCGGGAGGAGCGACGTGTAGTGATCGTGGAGAAACTGCGCCCCCAGCTCCTGCGCGCCGTCCCACGCGGGCGTCTTCACGCTGTAGACGCGACCGCCGGCGCGATCGAGGGCCTCGATGACGACGACGTCGGCGCCGCTCTCGCGCAGCCGTTTCGCGGCGGCGAGCCCGGCGATCCCGGCGCCGATGACGACGACGCGCCTGCCCGGCATCGGCCTCGGGCGCTTCGCCTCGCGGTGTGCGGCTTCGTTGCAGCTCGCGCTCGCGAGGCTCGACGCGGCCAGCCCGAACAACAGCTGTCGCCGCGCGATCAAAAGTACTGCCACTCGAAGGCGAGCGCGGAGCCATAGAGGAACGCGCTCGCGATCTTGCTGTTGAACGTCTCCCACGAGAGCCGCAGGACGTGATGCTTCGCGCTGAAGACGGAGAAGCCGACGCGCGCCGACCCACCGAAGCCGACCTGCGGGCTGCCGTCGGCGCCGAAGAAGGGATTGACGCCGACCACGGCGAGCGCCGGACCGGCGCCGAGCGAGATGGTGTCGTTCGCCCAGTACTGGAGGTGGAGTCCGCCGAGCTCGTTAACGACCTGGGTCGTCTCGCCCGCGGCGTTCGTGTCGAAGTACGTCGTTCCGGACCAGCGCGCGAGGAGGGCGACCTTCGGCGTGACGAAGAAGCCAGCGCCCACCGCGAGTGTCGTCGGCCCGATGCCGGTATGCCCGTCCGCGCGCTCGCGAGCGACGTAGGTGAGCGACCCTCCGAAGCCGAGCTCGAACGTGAAGCCACGTCGGAGCGGGCGGTGGTCGTCGGCCATCGCCTCGAGATACGAGCTCGGCTCTGCAGTGGTGCTCGGCGTCGCGCTCGGCGCGGGGTCGGCCGTCGCCGTCGGAGTCGACGCGAGGAGCGCGATCGTGACGCCGGAGATGTAGCAGGGCGAGAGAGTCACTCCTGTACGCTAACCTGCTTCTTCGACGAAGACGGCGGCGGACTCGACGCAGACGTGACGGCGGGCGCTACTTGCAGGTGATGTGCGTGGCGAAGATCTCGTACGTCGGCGAGCCTGACCACGCGAGCGTGTAGCCGTCGGCGTCGGAGACGAGCGAAGGGTAACGTCCCCCGGCTCCTACTGCGTCGGGCACGAACGTAGCGAACGTGCTCCGCTGCGTCAGAGTCTCGTCGAGCTCCACGAAGGTGATGCCGTCGATCGGGTTCACCCACGGGAACGCGACTCCGAGCAGCTGGCCGTTCCACGTCAACGCCGGGCCTTCGAGCTTGTGGCTGGTGCCCGTCTTCGGGTTCGCGGCGACCGGACCGGCGACGATGTTGCCGGTCGGGTCGACCTTCACGACCTGGTTCGAGTCGGTGACGCCCACCGTTTGCCGCCACGCAGCCGCATAGCCGCTCCCGGTCCACACGATCGACGGGTATTCGGCGTTCACGGTCCCGCCCGAGATCCGCTTCTCTGCGCCCTTCGCCTTCCCCGCTCCGTCGAGCTCCACGAAGTAGATGTGAGGGTCGCCGTCTCGTGTGTCCTTCCACACGAGGCCGAAGCCGTTGCCGCTCGACGCGAGCGCGGGCGTGTCCTCGGCGTAGAGCCCCGTCGTCACGTGGACGACGCTTCCGACCAGGGCGCCCGCCCCGCTGAGCGAGGCGAAGTAGAGATCGGGCTTCGCGCTCGGCCCGCCGATCGTGCCGGAGATGGCCACCGCGTAGCCGCCGTTCACGACGACG
>JAQBQJ010000065.1 GCA_028287065.1 Labilithrix sp.
CTCGGTCGCGATGTCCATCTTCTCGACCGAGCCGCTCGTCCACTCGACGGGCCGGTACGCGCCGTACGCGCCGCGGATCGAGTCGTTCGCGCAGCCGTCGAGCACCTTGAGATCGCAACCCTCGTAGTGGACGAAGATCCCGTCGGTGGCCGCGCGGCTCTCGAACATGCTCATGTCGGTCGCGTCCCACTCGATGACGAACGGCTTCTCGTGGCTCTTCGCGTTGCACGCGTTCTGCCCGGCGAAGCTCTTTCCCATCAGCCCGCTCTGGCCGCTCGCGCGCGACGGCTCCGTCGCGGGAAGAGAGCCGCCGCCACATGCGGAGAGCGCGATCGACAACGACGACGACATACACACGAACCCGAACGAACGACGCATCGTGGACCTCGCTGACGCGAGCCTACGCGAGATCTTGGCGTCAGCGCGCCGCTTCGGCCTCGCCGATCACGTCGCTCATGAAGTGCACGAGCGCCCACTGGTCCGCGACGGACGGCTCCTTCAGCTCGACGTGCTCGATCGCCGGGCTCACGAGCACCATCGCGAGCGACGAAGGCGGAACGTCCTTCGCGAGCCACATCGTCTCGGTCGCCGGGATGACCGTGTCGCCCGCGCCGTGCAGCAGGTACACGCGAGCGCGCAGACCGCCGAGCCGATCGTGCGGCGACACCGTCTTCATGTCGGCGCGACGCCGCTCGATCATCGCGAGGATCTCCGGACGGAGCGAGCTCAGGTCCGGACCGAAGAGCGTGTCCATCTTCGCCCTCGACGCGGGCCCGAGCGCCTTCGCCGACTCGCGCGCGGCCTCGCGCTTCTCGTGCAGCCAGAAGCGCAGCGCATCGCGGGCGGCGGGCACGTCCTCTACCGGGAAGAAGTCCTCGGCATGCGTGTACACGAGCACCGTCGCGCCGTAGCCGTGCGCGCGCAGCTTCTTCGTCTCGCCGGTGACCTCCTCGATCGCGTCGTTCGCGAAGAAGCCCGACACGCGCGCGAGATCGTCGTGCGCGCCGATCGCGACGACGAACGCGACGTCGTTCGCGAACCGAGCGTCCGCCGCGGTCAGAAGAGACACGCCGCCGCCGAAGCTCGTCCCCATCAGGCCGACCTTGGAAGCCCCACCGGTCCGCGCACGGAGCGCACGAATCGATGCGCCGACGGTCTCGATCGATCGCGCCGACACCTCGTAGTCGGCGAGCTCGTCGACCTGCGGCGTGAGCACGACGATGCCCGCGCTCACGACGGACTTCGCGAAGCGCTGCAGGCGCGGCTCCTCGATGCCGAGGTACTGCACGCCGTGCACGAGAACGACGGCGGGCCGATCCTTCGGTGTGCCGCCCGGAGGGGAGAACATGCGCGCCTTCACGGTGCGCGCCGGACCCGCGGGCGACGCGGGCACGTCGATCGCGAGCACCTCCTCGACGACCTCGGGCTTCGCCTTCGGATCGGAGAAGGACATGAGCAGCGTGGTCGCGCGCGCATGGTGCGACGCGGGCCGCGCGACGAAGCTCACCACGACGGCGATCACGAACAACGCGATCCGCGTCCTCTTGCGGCGCTCTCTCCTCACTGCATGTTTCATAACGTAAGGACGCCCCGCGCGCGAAAACCCCCGTCCGGAACTGGTGAAACGTTGTAAATCTTTGTCGCGAGGCCGGAATTTGCGAGAGATCCTCCACATCGACATGGACGCGTTCTTCGCGTCCGTGGAGCAGCACGACGACCCGAGCCTCCGCGGAAAACCGGTGCTCGTGGGGGGCGCGTCACGTCGTGGAGTCGTCGCGGCGGCGTCGTACGAGGCGCGCGTGTTCGGGTGCAAGTCGGCGATGCCGATGCACGAGGCGCTCCGTCGCTGCCCGCACGCTGTGGTCGTGTCGCCCACACGCGGTCGCTACGAAGAGGTCAGCAGTCAGGTCTTCGAGGTCTTCCACAGGTACACGCCGCTCGTCGAAGGACTGTCGATCGACGAAGCGTTCCTCGACGTCACGGGCAGCCGCTCGCTCTTCGGCGACGGCGAGACCATCGCGCGCGCGATCCGGAAGGACGTCTTCGACGCGACAGGGCTCACGTGCTCGGCCGGCGTTGCCTCGTGCAAGTTCGCGGCGAAGATCGCGAGCGACATGAACAAGCCCGACGGCCTCACCGTCGTCGGCCCGGACGTCGCCGCGTTCCTCGCGCCGCTGCCGCTCGAGCGCATGTGGGGGATCGGCCCGAAGACCGCCCCGGCGCTGCGTCGGCTCGGCTACGCGACGCTCGGCGATCTCGCGCGGGCAGATGCCGCGGCGCTCGAGCGCGTGCTCGGCGCGTGGGGCGCGGACGTGCGGGACCTCGCGCGCGGGATCGACGTCCGCGACGTGGAGCCCGATCGCGACGCGAAGTCGATCGGTGCAGAATGCACGTACGACGAGGACCTCACGACGAAGGTCGCCATCGGCCGGACGCTGCTCTCGCACGCCGCGCGCGTCGCCGAGCGGCTCACCGAGGCCGGCCTGAGCGCCGGCGCCGTCGTGGTCAAGCTGAAGTACGCGGACTTCACGCTCCTCACCCGTCGCAAGACCCTCCGGGAGCCGGCCGCCGACACGACGACCCTCCACGAGACGTGCCTCGAGCTCCTCGAACGCTTCCCCCTGGACGGCGCGCGGATCCGGCTCACGGGCGTCTCCGCCCAGGACATCGGGCCCGGGGCGGTCCAGCCGACGCTCTTCCCCGACCGTGCCGCCGAGCGCCGCCGCGGCCTCGAGTCCATCCTCCTGAACGCGAAAGGCCGGTTCGGCGGGCAGCCGATCACGTTCGCGACCCTCCTCGAGGACACGGAAGCCAAGGCCGACGAGGCCGGCGTGACCTCGCGGCGCCGCCGCTGAGCCAAAGCGCAAAGCTGGGCAGAAGGCGCCCGTCCCGAATAAGATCGCCGTCGATGACGCGGTCTCTCCTCACTCTGATCTGTATCGCTTCGGCATCGGCCGCACTCCTCGGCGGCTGCAAGCCGAAGGCGGGCGCGAGCTGCAAGATCGAGACGAAAGAGGTCTGCAACGACGCGAAGACGGCGCTCGTGTGCCACGACGGCAAGTGGGAGGACATGACCTGCCGCGGTCCGAACGGCTGCACGAAGACCGGCAGCGAGAGCGTGTGCGACCAGACCGTCGCCGAGGACAAGGACGTGTGCAACCTCGCGAACGACTACGTGTGCAGCGGCGACAAGAAGGGCATGCTCGAGTGCACGAAGAACCATTGGACCTTCGTGCAGGCGTGCCTCGGCGAGCGTAACTGCGTGATGGAGTCGAAGAAGGTCACCTGCGACAACAGCATCGCGAACACGGGCGACGCCTGTCGCGAGGAAGACGACTACGCGTGCTCGCCCGACAAGAAGCTCGCCGTCGTGTGCCGGGGCGGGAAGTTCACCGTCGCCAGCAACTGCAAGGGCAAGAACGGCTGCCGCGTGACCGGCGACAAGAACAGCGGCTTCAAGGTCGAGTGCGACGACTCGATCGCGAACATCGGCGATCCTTGCGACAAGGAAGGCCACTTCGCGTGCGCGCCCGACGAGAAGCAGATCGTCAAATGCGTCGGCAAGAAGTTCGCGGCCGACGACAAGTGCAAGAAGCAAGAGAAGTGCGCCGTGAAGGGCGAGCTCGTCGGCTGCTACTGAGAGACCCCGGGATTGAATCCCGGGGCCTGATGTTCGCGGCCGAGGCGTCTCAGTAGACGCAGCAGCGGAAGCCGATATCCGCGAGGGGATCCGGATCCGCGACCGCCGGCATGCGGACCTCCGTGCGGGCCGACGCGCACGTGAGCGCGGCCGGATCGGCGGCCGCGTTGTACGAGCCGCCTCGAACGGCGCAGCTCGAGCTCGCGAGCGTTCCGTCGCACGAGTCTTCCCACTCCGCGACGTTGCCGCTCATCTGGTAGACGCCGACCGAGCCTCCCTGGCACCCCGCGTGCGCCGGCGCCGTGATGTTACCGACTGCGTCGGAGGTGACGACCTCGTAGACGCCGGTGTCCCCATTGCTGCTGAACCCGAAACCAGAGCCGCGCGCGTCGGTCGCGCCCCCCGCACTACCCACGCCGTCGCCGTTGCAGAACGTCGACGAGTAGGTGTTGCCGTAGGGATACGTCTTCGTGCCCTGGGCCGAACACGCGTTGTACCAGGCGCTCTTCGCCGCCGTGTTGCGGTCCGCTGCGGCCAGCGTGCCGCCGCCGATTGTTCCGCAGAGCTGCTTCGAGGCCCACTTGCAGTAGGCGAACGCGTCACACCAGTCGACGTAGTGGACGGGCAGGCCGAGGTTGAATGCCAGAGTCGGGTTGACGGCCGCCGGCGGCCACGCGCCCCGCGGGACGAAGTCCGCATTCGAAGTGAGGCATGCGCCCGTCTGCGTCGTGACAGGCACGTTCGCGGTAATGAACTTGTTGTACTGCCCCTTGCTCACCTCGGCCGAGTCGATGCAGTACGCGCCACCGGTCGAGAGCGCGATGATCGTCATGTCCTTCGGACAGGCGCACGCGTTGTTGGTGCACGCGTTGCTGCGGCAGTCCGTGGGGACGTTGCAGACCTTGCCGACCGTGCAGGCTCCGCACGCCTTGCCGCCGCAATCGACGTCGGTCTCGTCACCGTTCTTGATGCCGTCGGT
>JAQBQJ010000067.1 GCA_028287065.1 Labilithrix sp.
TTCTGCTCATATTTCACCAGCTCCGTCTTGGTGTCCGCGAGGTACCAATCCGAGAGCGTGTACTTCGTCGGGGTGTCCCGATCGGGTCCTTGGTTGCATCCAGGCCCCGCTCCAGTCTGGTGGTTGCTCGTGATGACGACCTTTCCCGACGCGGGCGCAACGACGTCCCAGTCCGTGCCGCACGAGTTCGCCGAGTAGGCGAAGCCGAGCTCATAGGCGAGGTTCTGCAGGCCCACGTTGGTAATCTTCTGAGTCTTCGGGTCGATGCCGACAATTCGCTGCGCGACGTCGGAGAACGCTTTCTTCACGCTGCTGTACTCGGGGTAGTCGCCGTCACGCAGCGTGCTTCCTTTCGCGGCGTTCTGATTGGCATTCGTGACGTCCTCGTCGTTCAGCGATGCGGTGACGGGATCGTCGATCGGGCCGCAGGCGGCCCCCAAGCCCGCGAAGATGAGTAAGAGACGTGACGTTGACGTGGTTCTAAATCGTGACATTGAATCACTCCTTCCGGCGCCCCGCACTGACAGACCGCCTTGACCGCATTGCTCTCTCCTGCTCCGCTCATGCGCCGCTCATGCCACGACGATGCGCGCGCGATATCCGTGCTTCGTGAGGCATCCACCGCGGCGCAGGCGCGGATACCGCGCATGTTGCTCGGGTCACGCGCAGCACGTCGGTCGGTTCTTCTTTCATCGTCGCCTCCTCACCAGCCCGTGAGATCGCGCCAGGCGAGCTCGCCCGCCGGCCGCGGATCGAGATCGACGAGGCGCTCGTTACAGGTGAACAGTGCAGCGCTCTGGACGCGGGCGGGCGCGATGCCCAGGCTCTTGCCCGGTACGACCTCGGCGCCGCTCTCCTTGCGCGAGAACGAGACCGGGGCGTCGAGCCGATCCATCCCGGTGATCGGCGCGAAGAGCCTCCGCGTGTCGGGGCGAAGGCTCGACGCGACGCCCTCGCCGCCGTTGCCGCTTCCCGGGCATCCGGCCATCGCCTCGGTCCACGCCTGCTCGCGGACACGCCGCGAGGCGCGCTGCTTCTCGGCGTACAGGCGATGTACGAACGAGAGACTCCCGAAGATGGTGATGAAGAAGGCAATCACGATGACGGCCTCGGTCAGGGCGGCGCCGTTGGTCGCGCGGCGACGACGATGGGAACGAGATCGAATCACGACACCGTGCCCCTGCGAGCGCCGTGCCTCCCTCGAATTGACGACGTCAGGCAATAACGTTGTTCGTATTCCGAACAGCGTTGACCGAATTGCGACGAGCTGTGCGATTCGCCGCACGATGAATCGTCATTTTCGGCAATTCATCGTTGGTACGCGAGATGCTTCTGGTTCAGCAACGCTCGCAGGAGGGCCGAATGAACATCACCGACTCCAACAATACTTCAGGCTCGCCGGCCACCGACTCGCTCGTCGTTCGATTCGTGCGCGATACGCGCGGCGCGAACCTCGTCGAGTACATCATGCTCGTCGGGCTCATCGCGATTCTCTGCATCGTCGCCTTCAGGCAGTTTGGCGATGTCGTGGAGAAGAAGATCGGCCAGGAGAAGAGTGCGATCGACGCCATCAACGCCACGACCGGAGGAGGCGGCTGACGAACCAGAGAGCAGGGCACAGCACAGCATGACGGAGCATTGAGAATGCCGAGCACGGTGGCCCTATCGAGCCCACCGTGCTCGGCTTTCTTTGTTTTGTTTTTGTAGAACAAAACGAAACGGAGCAGGCGACCGGACCGGCCGCCTGCTCCGTAGCTCCGTCTGTGTCGTAGTTACTTCCCGTCTTTGGCCGCGGCCCGCGCACTCGGCGCTCCGAGGCCGACGTGCCCCTCGACGAGAGGCTTGTCCGGGAACTTCGGTTCCGAGCAGCTCGGGTCGGAGCCCTCCACCACCGTCACCTTGTACGAGCACATGAGGAGCTGATCGTCGGCATACACGAACGGGAGCGAGAACTGGTAACGATCGGTCTCGTCCCTCAGCGCCGCGATCGCCTCATCCATCGCCGTCCCCGTGGTCGCGGCGGCCCACCAGTACCAAAGCCCCTTGTCGTCTTTACGACGGTTGATAATTTCGTCGAGGAAGTACAGGCCCTCTCCGGGGGTTCCGAAATCGGCTTGGAAGGTCGCTCTCGCGTTCTGGCAAGACCCCCCGAGCTTGTGCACGAGCTCCTCGTTGCAGGGGCATTTCCCGTCGCCATTGCGGAAGTACTTGTGCTGACACCCGCCCCCCTGCTCGTAGCGCATGAATCCCGCGAGCGACGCCGTCTGGGGCCTCACGGTCACGTCTGCCCAATAGGCCTGACGCACGCGCTTCACGGTCGCGGTCAGCTCGCCGCGGTAGTGGCACCCGGCCGGCACGTTCGCGGTGAAGCTGCAGGTGGGAGTGAAAGTCTCCGTCTTCATGTTGGTCGTGCTTTCACCTTCCGTTTCCGTATGGTTGTAGTCAAACTTGTACTCGACCTCATCGCCTCCGATGAGCGGGATTCCCGATTTCACCTTGAGCCCCACCGAAAAGCCCACCGAGTTGGCTTTGGACCAGCTCGTCCCCGTGGTATGCGCGATCGAGACTTGATAGGGAATCAACGCGGTCATCGGGCCGCCGCCGCCTGAGCCCACAGGGAGCTTGGAATAGTCGCCGTCGGCGAGGATGACATGATGCTCGTCGACCGAGACCTCCCCGGTCTTCGGGTCGACGTTCGGCGTATCCTGCGTCACATGGTTCCCTTCCCCCTTCGGGATGGTCGGGATGGTGTCGAATGGGTGCGGCGTCGCGAACGAGAGTTTGGGGTCCACTCGCCAGTCTCGGAACTTGTAGGTCGTTGCAACGGCCGTGTTGTAGTTGCTGCCTCCACAATTGGACCCGCCCGGGACGGAGTGGTCCGCGCTGGCGACGAATTCGCCGTTCTTGAAGGTGGTCTGAAAGCCCGCTCCGCACTCGTCGTCCGCATACGCAAAGCCGAGTTGGTCGGCGATGTCGATCATTCCGGGATGTCGCGTTTGGTCGGGATTCACGCCCACGAGACGCATTCCAAGCTCCGACATGGCCGTGTAATCGTCCTTGTATTCCCGGTAGTGCCCCGCACGGAGCGCGCGCGGCGCTCCGGCCCCGACCTCCTCGCCTCCGGTGTCCGCTAGGGGCGGATCGCCGTAGTCACCGCACGCCGCTCCCGAGAAGGCGAGCGCCGCGGCCGCCCCGAGGAAGGGGCGCGCACAGCCGAGAGAACGAGGTCCGCGAAGACTTGACGTGGATCGAAATCGAAACATGAGGCATTCCTTTCGGCGTCCGGCACTGCGGGCTGCCCTGCACTTGTTGCTCTCTCCTCATGCGCCGCGCGTGCCACTACGACGCGCGCGTGATCTCCGTGCTTCGCGAGGCATCGACCGCGGCGCAGGCGCGGATACCGCGCATGTTGCTCGGGTCACGCACAGAGCGTCGGTCGACCGACAGCGCGCGACGAACGCTCGCGACGATCAACGTCAGCGCCAACGCGAGCGCCCATGAAGACGCCGTCCCCTGCCCTGCGCGGCCCGGCGGCGCGAACGAGCAGCTCGCCGGCAGCCCCCGATCGTACGACGGCGCATGCGTCCCCGCGTCGGCGCGACCGTCGCCTTGATCGAGCGCCGGCGGGTCGGGAGCAGGGTCCTCCGAGTGCTCGGCGTCGCCCGGCTCGAGCGCAATCGCCGAGTCGGTGAGCTTCTTCGCTTCGTCGAACACCGCGCCGAACCCGGTCACCGTCGTGTAGACGTACCCGGCCGCTTCGGTGCACTCGGGACCGCGCGACGCGACCCCGATCACCGCGCCGGCCTCGGATAGGGCGGGGCCTCCCGAGTCGCCGTCGCAGAACGACTGCGACGTCTCGATCTCACGCGAGCCGAGCGCCGTCTGCGAGGCGCTCACGGTCGGCCCGCTCGCCAGGACGCGCACGTTGTCGCGATGGCGCCGCTCGCCGATGGATCCCGTCTCCGTGCGACCGTATCCGATGGCGCGCAGCGTCTCTCCCGATCGCGTCGGGCCGTAGAGGCGTACGGGCAGCGGCTTCGGTCCGGCCACGCGCCGATCGAGCACGAGGAGCGCGAGGTCCGTGTTGCATGGCACGCTCGCGTCGGCGTAGAGCGCCTTCTTCCCGAGCGCCGCGGGCGCCCGGCGCAGATCCAGGGTTCGTCCGACGAAGATGCGCAGCGTAGAAGGCGGCTTGTCGTCGGAGAACTGCGCGGCGCCCGTGTCCTCGCCGTCGGCGGTGCAGCGGGACTCGAGGCTGGTCGTGTTGCTCACGCAGTGCCGTGCCGTGAGAACGATGTCGGGCGCGACGAGTGTGCCGCTGCAGATGTGGCCATCGTCGAGCGCGATCGCGACCACGGCGTCGGCGATCGGATCGACGCCGGCATCGGAGCCGTCGGCGGCGTCCGTGCCGCCATCTCCGTCGGGAACGCCACCGACGATCGCCGAGGCCGCGTGCTCCACGACGTCGACGCTCGCTGCAGACGGCCGCGAAGAGCATGCGGCGCACGCGGCACACGCCGCGAGACACCACGCGAGACCATCCCGAGCGCTCGAGGAACGACGTGCTCGCATCGGCTCAGATCCGGCTCGGACGGGTAGACGCCGCAGCCGGTGTCGCTCGACGGCTCGGCCGCCGCGGCGCCGCCTTCGCGGCCTCCTTCTGGAACGACTGCTCGAGGACGAGCAGCTCGTCGCGCTCCGGGATCACGAACGAGAGCGTGGGGCTGCGCGGTCGCAGCGCTCCCCGCTCCGCCTCGGTCGTGTCCAGCGTGAGCTCGACGCGCTCGCCCGGCTTTCCTTCGATGGGGACATGTGCGGCGCCCGAGTCGTCGGTCGCGCCGATCGCCTGGCCGAAGCGAACGATCGGCAGACGACCGCCGCCGTCGACGCGAATCGCGGTGACCACTTTCCGCGCCTTGCGTGTGCACACGACGACGCGCGCCGGCGGGGCCGCTCCCGCGACGACATGGTAGAGCGTGACCTTGAGCGGCGCGGTCGGCGATACGTAACCCTCGGGACACGAGGTGTGGACCTCGACCTCGTCACCCGTCCGCCCGCGCGCGCGCAGGCGCGTCGTCCCGTCGGCCGACGTGATCAGCGCCTCGGATTGACCGATCCGAAGCGCGACGCCGGCAAGCGGCGTCTCGGCTTCGTCCGTCGCACGGACGGGGAGCTCGTAAGCGGGGTCGTTCGCAGACGACGGCGCGCTGCTGGATGTGCACGCCGACGACGAGAGCGAGGACACGAGGAGCAGGAGGTTGACGATCATCGTGCCGGCGACAGGGATACGCGTCATGCATTCCAACTAGCGAACGCCGTTCCATGCGTTGGGCACCGAGTTGCAACGGGCCGCGCGTATGACCCTCTATTGGACGCTCACGCTCGTCGTCACCGCCATCGCTGCTCTCACCGACATGCGCAGCGGTCACATCCCCAACTGGCTGACCGCTCTCGCGTTCGCTTCCGGCCTCGTCGTGCACGGCGTCGCAGGCGCCATGGACGGCGGAGCGTCTGCGGCGGCGATAGCGGTCGCGTGGTCGCTCGCAGGCGCCCTGATCTGCATCGCGCCAGTGCTCCTCCTGTTCGCTCGCGGCGCCATGGGCGGCGGCGATCTGAAGCTGTTCGCCGCGGTCGGCGCGCTCCTCCACCCGATGAGAGGCCTGGAAGTAGAGGTCTACGCGTTCGTCGTCGCGATGATCGTCGCGCTCGGGCAGATCGTGCATCGCGGCGTGCTCGTCCAGACGATCGTGCGCTCGGCTTCGATGTTCCTGCGGCCTCTGCGCGCGAATGGCGAGGGGCCGGCGGCGGTCACGCCACATCTGCTCGTCTGGTTCCGCCTTGGGCCGAGCATCTTCGCCGGCGCGCTCGCCTCGTGGTTTCTCCGGCACCACTGAGGTGTCGGAATCCAGCTGTCGAGATCCGAGCAACGTGTGTGGGTTCGGCCTTGGGACGCGGGAATTCGTGGGAGTGCGGCTGGCCCGCGACGTGCAAAAGGACCTGATATGAGCATCGCATCCGTCACCGCTCGCTTCGTCGTCCTCGCCGCCTCGCTCGCCTCGCTCGGCGGCTGCGCTGCTGCCCAGGGGGCCGAGTCGGACCCCCGCACGGCGGCCAAGGAGGCCGCGATCGACGCCGACCCGGCGCACCTCGAGCAGCTCGGAGACGCCGCAGGCTCGCTCGGCGACATGACGCGCGCCGAGGAGTACTTCGCCGCGGCGCTCCATCGAGGCGGTGATGACCTGCGCCTGACCCGCAAGCTCGTGTCGGCGTCCGTCGCGGACAGCCGCTATCCGCTCGCGAGGGCGCATGCCGCCGAGTACGTGCGCCGCCATCCCAAGGACACGCGTATGCGCTGCATCCTCGCGTCGCTCGAGCTCGCCTCCGGCAGCCGCGACCGCGCGCTCGTCGAGTACGCGCGCGTCGTCCGTGAGAGGCCGGAGCTCGCCGCGGCGCATTTCGCGCTCGCGTCGCTCCTCTTGTCCGAGAAGAGCGACGAGACGTCAGCGCGAGAGGAGTTCCTCGCGTATCTGAAGCTCGAGCCGGAAGGCCCCTTCGCCGAGGTCGCCCGCGCATCCGTCGGAGGTGCGCTGTGACCGACCGTGCATTCTACATGGAGTCGCTCCTGGCGTTCCTCGCGCCGGTCCGCGCCTATCTCGACGATCCGACGGTCAGCGAGATCATGATCAACGGTCCGTTCGAGGTCTTCATCGAGCGACATGGGAAGCTGGAGCTCACGCCCGCACGCTTCGCGAGCCGTGAGGCGCTGCTCGCTGCGGTGCGGAACCTGTCGCAATACGTGGGCAAGATCGTCTCGGACGACCAGCCGATCCTCGAGGGCCACCTGCCCGACGGGTCGCGCGTCGAGGCGATCCTCCCGCCCGCGTCGCACGGCGGTCCGCATGTCTCGATCCGCCGCTTCTCGCGCGACACGCTCACGCTGAACAAGCTCCTCGAGCTCGGGTCCATCAGCCGCGCTGGATCGCTCGCGGTGCGCGCGTACGTCCAGTCGAAGATCAACGTCCTCATCGCCGGCGGAACCGGCACGGGGAAGACATCGTTGCTGAACGCGCTCTCTGGCGTGATCCCGCACGGAGAGCGCGTGATCGTCATCGAGGACACGCGCGAGGTGCAGCTGCAGGGAGAGCACGTCGTTTGCCTCGAGGCGCGTCCAGCCGGGCCGAAAGGGAACGGCGCGATCACGATGCGGGACCTCTTCCGCGCGTCTCTCCGCATGCGGCCGGACCGCGTGATCGTCGGTGAGGTACGCGGCGGCGAGGCGCTCGAGATCGTGCAGGCCATGACGAGCGGTCACGGCGGCTGCATGGCCACGCTCCACGCAGCGACGCCGCTCGACGCGCTGTCGCGGCTCGAGACGATGTGCATGATGAGCGACGT
This sequence comes from Labilithrix sp., assembly GCA_028287065.1. GTDB lineage: Bacteria > Myxococcota_A > Polyangia > Polyangiales > Polyangiaceae > Labilithrix. Next base: position 7,396 of record JAQBQJ010000067.1, read on the forward strand.
GCACATGCCGCTCGAGGCGATGCGCACGCAGATCGGGTCCGCCATCCAGGTCATCGTGCAGGTGAGCCGCCTCGATGACGGGACGCGAAAGGTCACGCACGTGAGCGAGGTCGGAGGCTACGACGAAGCCTCCTCGCGGTACGTCGTCACCGATCTGTTCCGACGCCGCTTCGCGCGCAGCGGCGCCGAGGTGGTGAGCGAGCTCGCGCCGACCGGTGCGCGCTCCGCCTTCACGCAGCAGCTCGTGCAGCACGGCGTCGTTCCGCCGCCGGAGCTCCTCGGGGCTGCCGGCACCAGGACGAACGCTTCCGGCGGTGGCCCGCGCATTGCACGAAGGGTCGGATCATGAGCGCGCGAAACATCATCGTAGAGAGGCGACGCCCGGGCCTCGTGCCCGTACGTCATGTGTTCGTCATCGGCGAGAAGCAGCTCGCCGTGCCGCTTCTCGGGACTAACGTGAGAGAAAAGAACCAGATCCTCGCGTACCTGCTCTTCGACGGGGAGCACCTCGAGGTCTCCGCTGCGCTCGCCGACGTGCCGGTGACCATCGACGGCGACCGCGTCGGCGGTAGGTGGACGCGCGTGCCCCTCCCGTCGGCGCTCGAGGCCGGCGGGGAGCAATTCGACGTGCGCGTCGAGCTTCCGAGGCCCGAGACGTGGTCGGCGACGCGCGGCATGCGCGCGCGCCTCACGACGTTGCCGAGTGCTCGCGGCATCGAATACGACCCGACGGTGGCGATGACCGGGTGCGAGCTGGACGCGCACCTCGAGACGGCGCCGCAGACGACGCGGAGCGCGCAGATGCCGACCGCGCAGGTGCCGTGCACGCCGATGCCGCGCACGCAGATGCCGACCGAGCCGGGGAGGCTGCGCCTGCGCGAGCTGCGCGAGCGCTTGCCGACCCGGAGGAAGCTCTGGCTGAGCGCGATCACGGTCGCGGTCACGACGGTCCTCCTCGTCCTCGGTGCTCCGCGTACGGATGCGCTGCCGCAGCTTCAGAGTGCGATGGCGAAGGGAGCGACCCCGCACGTGGCGCCCCCGATCGCGACGCAATCGACGGGTTTCGCGACGGCGACCACCGCCGCTTCG
>JAQBQJ010000185.1 GCA_028287065.1 Labilithrix sp.
TCGACCTGCGCCAGCACGAACCTCACCCGCTCCGCATCCGGGAGCTCGGCGAGCGATTCGTCTCCGACGCGCACCGTCTGGGGCGCGCCTTCACGGCGGACGACACAGCCCTGCGCGATCGGACGCCAGAGAGGATGCGCGAGGAGGAAGTGCCTCACGAAGCGGACCTCGATGACGAGCTTGTCCGCGTATGCCTCGGCGAGCGTGCGACGCGCGTCGAGGAGCGCCTCTTCCAGCTGGCGGACGTGTTCTTTGACGCGCTTGCCGAGATCGTCGGCGGGCAGACGCAGGACGGCTTCGCCGTCACCTCCGATGACCTCGATGGCTCCTCCGTTGCGCACCCGCACCACGAGCTCGACGCCGTCCGCCTCCCAGCGACGAGCGCCGTCGTCGTCGAGACCGAAGCGACGGAGGACCGCGAAGGGACGCTCGCCTTCGGGCACCGAGCGTGTCGACACGGCGAGCGCGCGCTGCGCCTTCTCGCGATCGCGACGCTTCGGTCCCGTCTCCGCCCAGTGCACGAGCCAGGCGAAGGCGACGCGACACGGTGAGGTGGCGATGGCCTCGGGATCCCAGACGAGCTCGACGTCGGCGCCCGGACCGCGATGCCAGCGCTCGCGCGCCGAGGTGCGGAGGTTCTCGTCGATCTCCTCGCACGCGAGATCGACGGCGTGCTCGGAGAGGAGATGCGCGATGGCGCGGAGCAGCCACTCCGGGAAGAGATGCCGCTCGTGCGACGCCACGAAGGCCTTCCGGATCGCCTCGAGGAAGAGCGTCGCTGACGCGGGATCGAGGGCGCGTCGCACGTCGGGCACGATGGCATCGACGTGTGTCGGTCGCTGCAACGCGAGGCGACCCGCGAGCGCGTCGATCTCCGCGCGTGTCACCGGTTCGCCGTCGCGCCACAACAGACGAGGCATCTCGGTGCCCGCGAGCCACGTCGGCGGCTTCGGTTGGCGCGGCGCCATCAGCGCAGCGCGCGCGCGGGCCACGAGCACGTCCTCACCCGTCGTCTTTGGCACGAGCGGCTCCGCGCCGGAGAGCTTCTCGAGCGCCGACGTGAGCTGCACGCGCGTGCGTGCATCACGCTCGCGCGCGATCGCTTGCCGGAGGATCGGGATGGCGGACGCATCGCCCGTCACCGCGAGCAGGCCCGCGACGGCGCGGCGCGTTCCCGGCGCGCTCGCATGCAAGAAGGGCATCGCATGACGAGCGGCGGCGGGACCTCGGCGCAGGAGCACGCTCATCGCGAGCTCGCGCGTCGGCGCGTCGTCGAGGAGCGCGCAGAGCGATGCGTCGTCCACGCGATCGGGATGATCGAGCACGAGCTTCGCCCACAGCGGCCGTCGCACCGCGGGCGCCTCGTTGGCGAGCACGGTCTGCACCGGCGTCGCCGCGCGATCGCCGAACGTCGCGAAGAAGCCCTTCACGAGCGCATCGGTGAGCGCCTTCTTCGCGGGATCGAGCGTGGCGATGACCCGGATCGCCACCCACGGCGCCTCCACGCGATTGCCGAATGCGCGCAGCACGTGAAGCCACGGCCCGGCGAGCGCAGCGCCGAGATAAGGAAGACCGCTGCCGTAGCGCGGCACGGCATGGAGGCCTTCGATGGCCCATCGCGCAGCGGTCACGAGCGCGGAGGGGCCGACGCGATCGATGGCTTCGAGATCGACGGCCGCCGGTGTGAACATGCCTGCGGCTTCGGCGGCGGACGGGAGCAGCTCGCGGACGCGCGCGCGCTCCGTGGGATCGACGTTCTCCTCGAGGAGCGCGAGCACGGTGGCTCCGCCGGCGAGCGCCTTCGCGGCGCGCTCGAATCCCGCCGCGTGCTGTCGATCGCGGGCCTCGACGAGCAGCGCGCGGGCGGCCTCGATATCGCCCCCCTGCACGCGGAACGCGAGGCGCGTCAGCGTCTCGTCCATCGCCACGGACTGTCGCGCGGGTGGGGAGAAGTCGCAAGCAAACCCTGGGCCGGGCGGGCTTTTCTCGTTGCCGCGCGGCACGGCTCTGATCGTCGCAGCGACTCAGGGCGCGAGCGCGCACGCGACGCCATTGTCGGCGCGGCCGCAGAGATCCGCACGTCCGTCGCCGTTGACGTCGCCGAGCTGCAACGTGGCGGCGAGCTCGGGGCGGTTCCAGCCCTGCGCGCGAACGCCGTCGGCGTCGAGCCAGACGGTGGCGCGCGTGAAGCCGTGAGCGGTAGAGAACGCGCAGACGACGGCGCCGTTGTCGCCGGGCCCCGCGCCCGTACCGCAAACATCGTCGCGTCCGTCGCCGTTGAGATCGCCGAAGCGGATCGCGCCGTCGCCGAAGTCCGACGCCGCCGACCATCGCTCGATCTTGCTGAAGCCCTTGCCGTTCGAGAGCGCGCACACGATGCCGCTCGGCCCGCGTCCGCAGACGTCGGCGCGGCCGTCGCCGTCGACGTCTGCGAGCTGGATGGTCGACGCGTAGCGTGCGTCGGCCCAACCGCGCGCGTCGGTCATGTCGGCGAGCCACGAACGGGCGGCGTCGAAGCGGCGTCCGAGGTTCTTCGCGCATGCGATGCCGGTCGCGGTGCGCCGGCATGCGTCGGCCTTGCCGTCGCCGTCGACGTCGGCGAAGCGGAAGGACGCGGCGTGATCGTCCTGCGACCACGAGCGGAACGCGCCGAGCTCGCCGACGACGTTGGAAGCGGCGCAGGCAATGCCGTCGGAGGCTGCGATGCAGACGTCGGCCTGACCGTCGCCGGTGATGTCGGCGAGGTGAATCGCGCCCGCGGGAGCAACGCTGGGCGCCGTCGTGCGCGCGGTCGTGTGGACGGCGCGGAACACCGTGCGCGGGATGCGGTCGTCGCCAATCGCTGTACTCTGCACAGATACCGCACACGTGATCCCGAGCGCGCCCTTGCCGCAGACGTCCTCGCGGCCGTCGCCGTTGACGTCGCCGATGCGCACGGTCGACGGATCCCAGCGGTGCGCGTCGGAGACGTCGGCCTCGTGATGGCGCACGACGGGAGGGGAGAAGCGGAGCACCGGCGCCGCGAACACGAACCCGCGCGCCTCGAGCTGCGGGATCATCGCCTGTGCCACGTCGAGGCCGTAGGTGGAGCCGACGTGCCCGACGCGATCATGGAGCAGCACGATGCCGTGACCGGCGCTCTCGATCGAGGCGACATAGCGCGCGGCCACGACCGAGGGCTTCATTCGCAGCGCTCCGCCGGGACCCGCGCGCTCGCACTCGAAGATGCCGCGCGGGCCACGGCAGTGGAGCGACTCGTCCCAGTCCTTGCGATCGATGTCCCAGGCGATGGGGCCGACCATGCGACCGAGGTAGGGATCGGCGTCGACGATTCCCGCCGCGAAAGAGCCCCAGCCGCCGCCCGGCGCCCGGAAGAGGCGGAGCTCGTTGGTGAGGAAGGGATCGAGGTTCTGCTGGTTCTCGCGCAGCTCGCGATCGACGGTGCGCGTGCCCACCGACTCGCGGAGCACGACATGGTGGAGCGTGTGGTTCGCGACGCGATGCCCGAGGCCGACGAGATCGCCGAGGATGGGCAGGAACGCATAGCCGCTCACGAACACGCCCTTGCCGTCGCCGGGGTCGTCGGAGAGGCCGTCGACCCACGAGCTCACGACGAAGAACGTCGCCGAGATGCGGCGCCGCTTCAGGTAGCCGGCGAGCTCGAGGGTGTTTGCGTCCGGGCCGTCGTCCCACGTGAGGGCGATGACCTTGTCGGGGAACGATTGGCCGTCGATGCGGGTGTGAGGAGCGGGGGCGAGAGCGAGAGCGGGGGCGAGAGCGGGGGCGAGAGCAGGAGCGGGAGCGGACGCGGGAGGGTCCGCGGGGGCGTCGGGCGACGGCGGATCCGTGCAGGCGAATTGCGGGATGGCGAGCGCGAGGGCGAGCGCTAGGGCTGGGCGACGCTCGAGCACAACCGGCACGATATCGCATTTCGCGGCTGGCCCTACAAAGGCGGGGTTACAGTTCTCCGGGTGAAGGTCGAGCCGGGGCAGCTCATCGGCGGCAAATACGAGCTCGAACGCCTTCTCGGCAAGGGCAGCATGGGCGAGGTCTGGCGCGCTCGCCATGCGACGCTCGAGGACTCGTACGCGGTCAAATTGATCGACGTCCGGCGCGTTCCCGACGCTGCGGGGCGCTTCCAGCTCGAGGCCCACATCGCCGCGAAGCTGTCGAAGAAGACGCGCCACATCGTGTCGGTCACCGATCACGGCGAGGACGAACAGCTCGCGTACCTCGTGATGCAGCTCCTCGACGGCGAGTCGCTCGAGCAGCGCATCGAGGAGGCCGCGCCGCTCGCGCTGGCCGAGGTCTCGGCCATCGTGACGCAGGTGGCGCGCGCGCTGAAGCACGCGCATGCCGAGGGCTTCGTTCACCGCGACCTCAAGCCGGCGAACATCTTCCTCACGAAGGACGAGGACGGTCGCACGGTGGTGAAGCTGCTCGACTTCGGGATCGCGCGCTCGCTCACGAAGGTCCCCACGCGCTCGCCGTTCGCGACCGCGAAGGACACGATCGTGGGGACGCCGACCTACATGAGCCCGGAGCAGACGCTCGGTCTCGAGGCCGTCGACCATCGCTGTGATCTGTGGGCGCTCGCGGTCGTGGCCTACGAGGCGCTCGCGAAGGCGGTCCCGTTCGAAGGCGAGACGTTGCAAGACGTGCTCATCAACATCGGCATCGGTCGCGAGGTCCCGCTGAAGCTGCGGCGTGAGGATCTTCCCGACGGCGTGTATCGCTTCTTCGCGAGGGCCTTCGCCGACGAGCTGAACGATCGCTTCCAATCGGCGACGGAGCTCGCGACGACGTTCACGCGTGCGGCCGGAGTGGCATCCGACCGTCCTTCGCTGGCGCCTCCGCTCGCGAAGATGCCCCCCGACGCATCCGCACCATCCAGAGCGGCGCCCACGTCGGCGCCTCCTCCTCTGGTAGCGCCGTCGCCGGATCCTCGACGTCCTGCTCCTCCCGCCGATGACGACGATCCCATCGAGCTTCCGATGCAGCGCGGCGCGCGACGTACGGTGCTCTTCGCCGTGCTCGGTGCTGCTGCGCTGATCGCGCTCGTCGTCAGCGTCGCCCTCCGCGGAGGCTCCTCGGTGGTGGCGCAGCGACGCGAGGCCAACGCCGCGGTCCTTGACGCGGGCAAGAGCGCGCCGCGCTCGTCTCCTCTTCTTCTCGCATCCGCGTCCGCATCCCCGTCCGCGTCCGCGTCCGCCTCCGCGCTCGCGTCCGCGTCCGCGCTCGCGTCCGCGTCCGCGCCCGCTCCGTCGCGTCCTCTCCCCAGCCCGTCGCCCTCGTCTCCGAGCTCGCTCGCGTCCGCCGCACCGGCCGCGTCGGTGACTGCGCCAGAGCCGGTCCCGTCCGCGCCGCCCGCGATCTCCGCGAGCGAGCCGCCTCCGCCGGCAGTCCCGGCGCCCGCGCGCTCCGTCGATCGCGGGGAGGTCTTCTGACGTTCGCTAGCGCGAAGCGGTAGCCGGCTCTTCGATCGCGCTGCGCTCGCTCGCGTCGCTGCAGCAGCGGAAGCCGATCTGGTAGTAGCGGAAGTCCTCGGCGTGCCCGTCGGTGAGGGGACGGCAGCGACCGCGGACCCAGCTCCAGTAGCCGCCCTTGAGCGCGCTCTTGTGCGGCTTGCCCTTCTCGTTGACGACCCACTCGTCGACGTTGCCGGTCATGTCCTGCACGCCGAACGCGCTCTTGCAGCGATCGCGAACCGGGCCCCAGTAGCCGCCCTTGAGGCCGCTCTTGTAGGGCAT
>JAQBQJ010000095.1 GCA_028287065.1 Labilithrix sp.
CCGACGCGCTCCAGTGGACGGCTCTCGCTCCGTTCGCCGTCGAGGATCGAAGGCCGGAGCGCGTAGACGCTGTCGTATCCGAGCGCGGCGAGGGCACGCTCGGTCTCGCCCTTTACCGCGGCGTAAAACGTGCGTGACCGCGGATCGGCGCCGAGCGACGACACGTGCACGAGGACCTCGGCGCCCTTTGCATGTGCAGCCGTCGCGAAGGCCACGACAGCGTCGTGGTCGACCGCGCGAAACGCCTCGCGCGAGCCCGCTTTCTTGATGGTGGTGCCGAGGCACGAAAATGCGACGCCCGGCGCCGGCAACGCGGAAAACGATTCAGGTCGTGCGAAATCGACGGTCGCCTGGACGAGCTTCGCGTCTTCGAGCGGCGCAGGTCGCCGTCCGACGGCGACGACCTTCGTGAACGCTTCGTCGGCTAGAAGCAGCCGCAAGAGCTCGCCCCCGACCAACCCCGTCCCGCCTGCAACCCAAGCCGTCGTCATCGTGCTCCTCGCCGGAGGGCATCCTACGCGCCCTGCGCGGCGAGCGGCAGGCCGTCGACGTCAACCGTCCTCTTGATCGGCGACCACGTCCGGCTCGCGTTCGGCGTCGGCCAGCGTCGCCTCCTCATCCTCCATGTCGGCGCGAAGGAGCACGAGAAGCGCGAGCGCCTGGACGACGAGCGCGCTCACGGCTTTCGTCTGATAGTGGGTGCCCTCGACGATCTCGAGGATGGCCCGCCGCTGCTCGGTGTGGGAGTTGAGCATGGTCGCCGCGCGAAGCTCGCCCCATGCGTCGAGTGAGCGGAGGATGGGGGCCAGGTATGCCTCCTCTAGCGCGAGGTGTGCATTGAAGGCGATGTAGAGGTCCCAAACCGTGTCGCGCAAGGCTTCGCAGCGCCGCTCACTGACCTGCTTGGCGATATCGCATGCTTGCTCGACCTCATCGAGTAGTCCACGGAGCGCGCGGTGATCTCGCCTGACGCGCTCCACGACGATGTGCAGCTCGGTATCGTCGAGCTGGGGCTGCGGGTGCCTTTCCGTGAGGCTCACCTCGATCGCGTACGGCATGACCAGCTCCCCGGTCCGCGCGCTGACGGACCTCCGGTGCGGACAAGCAAGACGCACTCCAACGCCGCTCCTTCCGCCGATTCGCGCGGCCGATGACAACCCCGGTCGATCATCGCGTGGGTCGTCGCGCCACGAGGTGCCAGAGAGAGGCACGATCCGACACAGGCTGCGTCGTTCAACGAGCACGGCCGGCACGCCGGAGTGGGCTACGGACGCTCCAGGCTGATGCGCCCGATGGCTCCGGTTCGGAAATCGTGGATGAAGACATCAGCGGCTTTGTGCCGATCGATCTTCCCTCCACTCCGGAGGCAGCCGCGACGCCGGCCGATCTCGTCGAGGAGCGCGTCCGCATCTGCCGGTAACGTCGTGAGCTTGTAGCGTTTCGCGAGCAGCGCGGGGTATCGCTCCAACAAGAGGCCCGCGCCGAACAGCGCGACGCTTTCGTAATCGAGCGCCGCATCGGGGATGGCGCCGCCGAAGGCGAGCCGAAGGCCCCCGCTGGGGTCCTCGATCTTCGGCCACATGATCCCCGGGTTGTCGGAGAGCGTCATTCCGTTCTCGAGGAGGACGACTTGCTCGCTCTTGGTGACCGCGGGCTCGTCGCCAACGTTCGCGATCTTGCGCTTCGCGAGCGTGTTCACGAGCGTCGACTTTCCTACGTTCGGAATGCCCACGATCATCGCGCGGGCCGTCTTGCGGCCGCGCGTGGGGGTCGCGATCGCGCCGCATACCTCAGCGATGCGCTTGCGGGTCTCCGCGGCGCGTTCCGTCGTCACCGCGATCGCGACGACTCTACCGGAGCCCTCGGCGCGCGCAGCGTCGAGCGCCTCGAAATGCTCGAGCCAGAGACGCGTCACGTCCGGATCGGCCAAGTCGCTCTTGCTCAGGACTTTCACGCACGGCTTCCGCCCCCGGAGCTCGCTCACGACGGGGTTCTCGCTCGCGCGTGGCATGCGGGCGTCGAGCACCTCCAGCACCACATCTTGCGCCGGCATGGCCTCCTCGATGGAGCGCCGCGCCCTGTTCATATGGCCGGGATACCACTGGATCGCCACGGGCCCGTTCTTAGCACGCGCCTCGCCCCAGGACGTCCGGGGTTGAAAAAAAGGCTCAGCTCCCGTCAGGCGATCGACGCGTACTGCAGCTCGTAGTGGTTCGTCATCTGCGTCTGCCGATCGAACATCGACAGGTCCGCCATCATCTTCTGCGACCAGTACATGCTGACGTTCGAGTAGTCCATCGCCGTCATCTGGAAGTACTTGTGCAGGCCCGCGCTGATGTCCTTGCCCTGCTTCGACCACGCCTGCATCGCGCCGGCGATCTCGCAGTACTTCTCGAAGCTCATCGGCTCGGCCGCCGCGGTGCTCGGACCCACGAGCCCCATCTGACCCGACGCCATGTTGTCGGCCGCCGCCGCGCCCATCGATCCGTAGGCTCCCTGGCCCGCGAACGCCTTCGAATACTCCGTCGCGACGACACCCGTAGTGTCACGCGTCATGCGATCGAGCCAGCCCTTCGCGACGCGATCCCATTTCGGTCGATCCATCTGGTGCTGCGCGAGCAGCGCGTTGAACTCGTCGACGCTCGCGCTCGCCTGCTTGACCTGCAGGTTGCCGTAGATCGCCACCGAAACGCCCTCGATCGGATCGAGCAGCCCGCCCGCAGCGCCCGCCGCCGTCATGTACTTCATGCGCTCGTTCATCGCGCGCATCGCCGCCTTCGTGACGAGCGCCACCCCCTGCTCCGACGTCAGGAAGCCCTCGTAATGCCGGCGGAAGGTCCCGTGCACCATCGCGCGCTGCATCGCATCGCGATAACCGAGCGCCTTCAGCAGCGAGGCGTGCCGATCCGGCTCGCGAACCGCCTCGTTCAAGAGCTGCTCGTGCACGTAGTTGTCCTCGAGCGCATTCGGGTTCTGGTGCGGGTTCAGCGGTCCCCACTCGTCGACGTTCTGGAGATGCGCCGGCACGCTCATCTGCTCGGCGACGCCCTGCATGCCGTGCGCGTTGCGCCACACGTCGTGCATGTTCATCTCGTCGTAGAACGACTGCTTCATGCGCGCCTCGACGAGCGTCCGCACGTCGTCCGGCGTCCCGCCCTCGTTCTTCACGCGGGCCTCGGCGTAGGCCGTCCAGTAATCGCGCTCCATCTGCTCGCGCTGCTTCAGGCGCTCGAGCGGCTCGTCCGGGCGATCGCGATCGGCGGCATACTCCGCGTCGCGATAGTCCTCCCAGTCGTCCTTGAGCTTCTGGAGCGCGAAGAAGCGATCGAGGACGGCGCCCTGCGCGAAGTAGTGGGGCATGCCCCCGAAGTAGCTCGCGACGACGGACTCCGGCAGCACCTGGTTCACGGTCCGGCACGCCGGACAGTTGATCGACTCGGACTTGTGCGGAGTCGCACGCTGGATCGGACCGCCGCACCGATTGCACGCCGTGGGCTTCGCCATCGCCTGCTGCACGTGCGGCCACATCGCCCGGTACTGCTGCGCGTGCACGTGCGCGTCGAACCGCTGCCACGTCTCGTCGGCCCAGCGCTCGAAGCCGCGCATCGCGCGCTTCATGTGCATGTGCGAGGGCTCGCCTTGCCCTGCCTCACACACGCGGTCGTAGTGCTCCGAGAACGCGTCGCCGAGCTTCCCTCTGAGGTCCTTGACCTGGTGCTCGATCGCGCCGAGCGCGTTGTTCAGCGGGATCGGATCGATCGGGTTCTGCGCGATCATCTGCTCGCAGCCGCCGCCCGCTTGCTGCAGGAGCTGCTGGAGGTGTCCTCCCATCTGCTGGAGGTAATGGTTCCACTGAGCGACGATCTGCTGCTGCGCCGGGTTCATCGGTTTCTCTCTCGCGCTAAGCCGTGGGTTTGATCGAACCGGCGATGGGTCGCCGGCAGTACTTGCACATGAAGTCATGCGGCTGCTCTTGCGGCCCGCCGCAGTGGACGCAGTCGAGATTCACGACCGACTTGTGCTTCATGCCGGCCCACGGGACTTCCTTCGACGTCTGCTGCGCGTTCGCGAAGATCGACGCCAGGCTGGGACCCGCAGGCGCTGCCGCCGCGACGACCGGCGCGGCCATCGGGACGGACGGCGGGATCCCGAGCGCGCGTTCGTACGCCGAGACCTCCGCGTCGACGAGCATCGCCACGCGATGCTGCAACGTGTCGACGTGTGCGCGCGCAGCGGGGTCGCTGGTCGCGGCGCCGCTCGCGCGCAAGCGATCGAGCTCGCGCTGCGCCCATCCTTGCAGACCGATCAACACGACGCGGAGCTCGGCGGGCACCGCGCCGCGCGAGAGATGCATGCACGTGACGATCATCGCGCGCTCTCGAGCGTCGAACGTCGTGTGCCCGTAGTGCCGCATGAGCGTGTCCCACTCCGCGCCGCCCCCGGGCGGCGCGCCGATCGCCGCGCGCTGGATGGCAGAGAGATGCTGCGCGAGCGCCGCATCGAGCGCGTCCACCGGGCCCATGAGACAAGCGAGCCTATCTGCTTCCCGCCGCGTCGGACAATGGACGATGCGCCGCGCATCGAAGCGGTTCGACGCGCGCCTGCAGCGCGCTAGGTTGTGCGCATGATCCCGCGCGTCCTCCAGACCTCCGGCCACCTCCTCGCTCTCGCTCTCCCGCTCGCCGCCTGTGCCGGCTTCGTCGCGTGCAGCAGCAGCAGCGGCGACTCGGGCCCTCCCGATCCGGCAGGCGGCATCATGCCGAGCGACGGCGACGGTGACGGCGGAGGTGCCAACGCGGAGACCGGCACCGGCACCGGCACCGAGACCGACGGCTCGACGGTCGAAGCACCGTCGATCCCGCCTCCGACCGCGTGTCCCACGGCGAAGTACAACACCCTCGTCATTGTCGGTGACTCGATCTCCGACGTCGGCGCCGGCGGCGGTGGCGCCGCGCAGGAGCCGTTCTATCGAAAGCTCCTCGTGCAGAACGACGACGCGAAGTACCCCGACTGGAAGGGCTTCGACCTCGCGACGTGCTGGGGCCTCGACCCGACGACGGGCGTCGTGAAGGTGTCGAAGGCCGGCGCCGTCGCGACCCTCTCCTCGACGAACAATCCGACCGACAAGGGCGTCCTCCTCAATCAGGTGACAGGCCTTCCGGCGACGCTCCCCGGCCCGGTCCTCGTCGTCGGAACGATCGGCGGCAACGACGTGACCGCCGGCCTCGTCACCGCGGCCAACGGAACGCCGCAGCAGGTGCAGGCGAGGATCGATGCGTTCACGGCGGGCTTCGGCGCAGCGATGACCGAGCTCACGAAGCCCGATCGCTTCGGCGCCGGCGTGAAGGCCGACGTGCTCATGCCCAACGTCTACGATCCGAGCGGCGGCACCGGGCACTTCTACTACGAGCCGAAGGCCGCCTCCTGCCCCGGCGCGCTCACCATCTGGCCCGACAAGAAGGAGACGGCGACGGCGCTCGCGCAGTGGAACGGAGCGATGTCCGCGGAGGCCGCCAAGCATCCAGGCGTCACGCTGCTCGAGCTCAACGCGCCGTTCGCCTCGCATGCCGTGAGCACGCCTGCGAACACCAACTGGTTCTACGAGGACTGCATCCACCCGAGCTCGCTCGGTCACAACGCGGTGCGCGGCGTCTTCTGGGCCGCCATGCGCGCCCTGCACTGAGCTCTCTCTCTCCCGCTCGGTGATCTAGCAGCCGACGAAGTGCCACGTGATCTTCACCCGCCCCGCGCTCAGCGGCGCGATCGCCGCGAACGCCTGCTTGCTCAGATCCAGCCCGCCCTGCGCACAGCCCGGGCACAGATCGACGATCCGCACCTTCACCGTGCCCTTCGGTCCCGTCACGAGCACGCACTGACCGCACACGCTCTTCTTGTATTGTGCACCGTTCATCGCGGCGACGTTCAGGTCGTTCGGGCTCGCCTTGAATCCGCACGCGCCCGTGCCGTCCGCGGCGTAGTACGTCGCCTCACCCGAGAGCTCGACGACCGGGCCTGCGTCGGCCGCCGCATCGCGACCCGCATCGGATGCGGACGTGCCGTCGGCCGCAGCACCGTCGCTTCCGCTGCTCCCCGCCTCGACGCTCGCGCGATCGAGCTCCGACGGCTCGGGAGCGTCGTCCGACGAGCAAGCACCCAGCACGACGAGCGACAGCGTGACGATCGCGGCGGTGACGACACGGCGCATCGAGCCATCGTACCGCAGGTCCGCCGCGCGTTGCCTCACCACGATCCGAGGCTGATCTTCAGGTCGTTCCTGTCGAGACCATCGTGCAAAACGCCCTCGAGCTCACCAGCGACAGCGCCATCCAGCTCGACGGCTCACCCGTTCGCAGTTTGCAGAGCGCCGCGCATGATCCGGTCACACCGCCTCCGCAGCCGTCGCGCAAGCGGATGGCGCGGCAGAGGCGACCGCCGAGGCAACCCCGGAGGAGCCACTCGGAGCCGAAGCAGCGCTCGCAGCGAGAAACCCATGGCGCCCGCGCACGCGCGCGACGCCTGACCGCGGCGCGTCGATTCGCGCTGTCGCACGCGCGCAGTGTCACGGTGCTGGAGCACGCTGACGCGCCCACGCGTGGCGCGATCGGTGCAGCTCCTCTACCGACGAGGAGGTCATCGTGAAACGACCCGCGACCATCGAACCGGCGAAGGGGAAGCTCGCCGTACTGCTGCCGGGACTGGGTGCCGTAGCGACGACCTTCATCGCCGGTGTCGCACTCGCGCGACGCAATCTCGCCGCGCCGGTCGGGTCGCTCACGCAGCTCGCGACGATCCGTCTAGGAAAACGCACGGAGCGGCGGAGCCCCAAGATCTCGGACTTCGTGCCGCTCGCGCAGCTCGACCAGCTCGAGTTCGGTGCGTGGGACATCTTCGAGGACGACGCGCTCGCCTCCGCGGAGCACTCGCACGTGCTTCGTCCCGATCACCTCGAGGCGGTGAAGGACGAGCTGCGCGCGATCCGCCCGATGCGCGGCGTCTTCTATCCCGAGTTCGTCCGCCGCCTCCACGGCACACACGTCAAGCGCGGCAGCTCGAAGGCCGACATGGTCGCGCAGCTCCGCCAGGACATCCGGACCTTCATGCGCGAACGCGCCTGCGATCGCGCCGTCGCCGTGTGGTGTGGCTCCACCGAGGTCTACACGCACGCCAACGGCGTGCACGCGAGCATCGTGTCGTTCGAAGAGGCGCTCGCGAAGAGCGATCCGTCGATCACCAACTCCCAGATGTACGCATGGGCGCTCCTCAAGGAGCGCGTGCCCTTCGCCAACGGCTCACCGAACCTCGCCGTCGACTTCCCGGCCGCGTCGGAGCTCGCGCGCGAGGTCCGCATGCCCATCGCCGGCAAGGACTTCAAGACGGGCCAGACGTTGATGAAGACGATCATCGCGCCGGGGCTGAAGGCCCGCATGCTCGGCATCCACGGCTGGTACTCGACGAACATCCTCGGCAACCGAGACGGCGAGGTCCTCGACGATCCTGACTCGTTCCGCTCGAAGGAGGTGTCGAAGCTCAGCGTGCTCGACAACATCCTCCAGCCGCAGCTCCATCCGGAGCTCTACGGCGATCTCGTGCACAAGGTCCGCATCGACTACTACCCGCCGCGCGGCGACGACAAGGAAGGCTGGGACAGCATCGATCTGCACGGATGGCTCGGCTACCCGATGCAGATGAAGATCAACTTCCTGTGCCGCGACTCGATCCTGGCGGCGCCGATCGTCCTCGACCTCGTTCTGTTCCTCGACCTCGCGCGTCGCGCCGGTCTCCACGGGATGCAGGAGTGGCTCAGCTTCTATTTCAAGAGCCCGATGCACGCGCCCGAGGTGAACGCCGAGCACGATCTCTTCATCCAGCACAAGAAGCTGAAGAACACTCTCCGCTGGGTGATGGGCGAGGAGCCGCTCACCCATGTAGGAAACGAGTATTACGAATGACACCGCGGCGGCGCAGAGGGGCCATCATCGGCTTCGGATTCATTGCCGAGAAGGGGCACCTCCCCGCCTACGCGCGATCCGACGAGCTCGAGATCGTCGCCGTCGCCGACCTCTGCGCCGCACGACGTGACGTCGCCGCCCACGCCATTCCGGGCGCACGCATCTACGAGAGCTACGCGGGTCTCCTTCGGGACGCCGGAGATCTCGATTTCGTCGACGTCAGCACGCCTCCCTACGTGCATGCCGAGATCGCACGCGCCGCCCTCCAGAAGGGGCTCCACGTGCTCTGCGAGAAGCCGCTCGCGACGACGGTCGAAGACGCGCGCGTCATCATCGACGAGGCGCTCCGCCAGGGGCGCGTGCTCTTTCCGGTCGAGAACTACCGCCACGCGCCCGTGATCGTCGCCGTTCGGCAGCTCCTCGCTACGGGGCTCATCGGAGCGGTACACGACGTCACGCTCTCGACGTTCCGCAACACGCACGCGCGTGGCGTGAAGGAATGGAACGCGGGCTGGCGGCGCGAGACGCGCTACGCAGGCGGCGGCGTGGCGATGGACCACGGGAGCCACACCTTCTATCTCGCGTTCGAATGGCTGCGCAGCTACCCGACGTCGATCACGGCGAAGATGCGGACGCCGCCCGGTTACGACACCGAGGACACGTTCGTCGGCACGGCGACGTTCCCGACCGGCATGGCGTCCGTGCATCTCACGTGGACGGCCGGCATCCGCAAGGTGATCTACACGCTGCACGGCGAGCGCGGGGCGATTCGCGTCGAAGACGACGACATCGAAGTGGCCGTCATCGGCGAGCCGCATCCGAACGGTGCTCCCGGTCGGACCGCGTGGGAGATGAAGACCAAGAAGGTCGCGTCCGAGTGGATGGATGCGGGGCACGCAGCGTGGTTCCGATCGATGTTCCGGAACTTCGCGACGGCGATGGACGAGCGGGAGCACGTCGGGCGACCCGCGATGGATGCGCTGCGCTGCATCGAGCTCCTCACCGCCGCCTATCAATCCGCCTCCGACGGCAGTCGCGAGCGTCGCATCCTGCCGATGGGATGAGTCATGGACGCGGACACCTCGTGCTCGATCGCGATCGTGGGCCTCCTCGGCGCGATCTCGGTCGCGTACGTGGTCCGCGTGGTCCGCTCGGGGCCGGCGCATCATCCGCGCGTCGAAGCCGAGGGACGTAGCGCGCTCCTCGCGAAGGACGTGATGGAGATGATGTGCTGGGCGGTCCAGCCGGTCGTGAACGCGTGCGCGAGGCTGCGAATCACGCCCGACGCCGTCACGTTCTCGTCGCTCGCGCTCGGCGTCGCCTCGGGTTGCGCGCTCGGCATGGGCCACTTCGGCGTCGGCGCGCTGCTCGCGACGATCGCGGCCGGCGGCGACGCCATCGACGGTCTCCTCGCACGAAAGCTCGGCGTCGACTCGAAGGCGGGTGAGCTCCTCGATGCCGTCGTCGACCGCTACGTCGACTTCGCGCTGCTCGGCGGCGTCGCCTTCTACTACCGCGCCGACGAGCCGCGTCTCGTCCTCGCGCTGCTCGCGCTCCTCGCGTCGTACATGGTCAGCTACTCGACGTCGAAGGCCGACGCGCTCCGCATCGCACCGCCGCGTGGATCGATGCGCCGCGTCGAGCGATCGGTGCTCGTCGTGGGAGCTGCTGCGCTCACGCCGGCGGCCGCTGCGCTCGGTGCCCTCTGGGCCGACGTGCCGATGACCTTCGCGCTCGGAATGATCGCGATCGTCGGAAACCTATCGGCGGCCCGCCGGCTCGCCAGCATGCGTGCGAGCCTGCGCACGCGCGCCCGGGAAGCACGCATGCCCGAATCGCACGGTCCGCGCGATCCGGATGGCGAGCTCGTCGCTGCGCTGCGAGCGGCGGAGTGACCACATGCCGTTGTCGCACGTCCTCCTCCGCCATCAGGCGGGCTCCATTGTCGCGACGATCGTCGATTACACGGTGATGATCGCGCTCGTCAGCCTCCTCGGCACGTCGCCGACGGTGGGCACGGCGGCCGGCGCGGCGACCGGCGGCACGGTCAACTTCATCCTCGGGCGTCGATGGATCTTCCGGTCGACCGGCACGCATCCCGCGCCGCAGGCCGGTCGCTACGCGATGGTGTCGATGGGCAGCCTCGTGCTGAACACATGCGGTGTGCACGTACTGGCAGACATCATGCACTACCCCTACGTCGCGGCGCGCTTCGTCGTGTCGTTCGTGGTGAGCCTCTTGTGGAACTTCCCGCTGCAGAGATCGTTCGTCTTCGGAGGCATGAGATGAGCACGACGAAGAGCTCCCAGCCGCGAGACCAGCGCGCCCACGTCGAGACGGCGATCCCCGGCCCCAAGAGCCGCGCCCTCCGCGCGCGCGAGGACGAGCACATCGCGCCCGGTCTGCAGGGCTATGCCGTGACCTCGGGAATCGTGGTCGATCATGCACGCGGCAGCACCGTCACCGACGTCGACGGGAATACCTTGCTCGACTTCGTCGGCGGCATCGGCGTCAACGCGTTCGGCCACTCGCATCCGTCGATCGTCTCCGCGATCCAGGCGCAGGTCGCGCGCGCGTCGGTCGCTTCGTTCACCTCGGAGGCGCGTGTCGATCTCGTCGAGCGCCTCGCTCGCCACCGACCCGCGCCCGGCGTGCACCGCGTGCAGCTCTACTCGAGCGGCTC
>JAQBQJ010000190.1 GCA_028287065.1 Labilithrix sp.
GCATGTCGGCCGGCATGACCGGCGGCGGTGGCCCGGCGTCGACGACCGCGGCGGGCGGTGTGCGGTCCTCGTCGCACGACCGACAGCCGGTGCTCACGACGCTCGCGAGGACCGCAACGCACGCGATCGCGGCCGAGCCCAACCACGCCGCGCCCCCGTACCGTCTCGATCCTCGCGCCATCCGCCGCGTGTAGCACGCCGGCACGACGACGCGACGGTGGACGCCGGGGACGACGTCGGGCTACGAGCAGAGGCGAGACATGGACGACGTCGAGCCCGAGACGCGCGAGCCCGAGACGCGCGAGCCCGAGACGCGCACGAAGAAGAAGCGAAAGCTTCCCGGCGAGGTGTCTTCGCGCTTCCGCATCGTGTGGATCACGATCGCCGCGCTCTATCTCGCGACGGTGTGGCTCGACGGCGTCGGCAGCAACTGGCCTGCGAAGATCGCGCCTCGGCCATGGATCTACTTCTCGCAGGTCGCGGCGCTGTTCGTGAACGCAGCACCGAAGGTGATCGACTATCGCGCGGAGGGTTGGTCTTGCAGCGAGCATCGCTGGACCGAGATCGACGTGCGTCCGTACTTCCACATCGACGCCGACAACAAGGAGAACCGCTTCCAGCGCGCGCTGCAGTTCTATCGGAAGAACCGCGCCGTCATGCGGGCGCTCGAGGACTTCATCGTCAAGCGTCACAACGCGACGGGCGCGAACATCGGCGGAGTGCGCTTCTCGAGCCTTCGCCTGCCGTACCCTCCGCCGGGCGCACACGTCGCGCCTTTCGAGCAGAAGCCGCTCGCGTCGTACTCCGCCGACCAGAAGCACGACTGGTACTGGACGCCCGGATCGCGACGCGCGCAGCGCTGCGGAAGGCCCGAGGGCCCGAGCGAGCCGCGCGACGACGACGCGCCGAAGGACGACGGCAACAGCCGCGAGACGGATCCATGAGCGACGCCGGCACGCAGGGATCGCGCATGTTCGTGGGCGATCGCTTCTTCTCGTGGCTCGCGCGCCCGGTCCCGATCCTGCGCCTCGAGCTGATTCGAATCGCCGCGCCGCTCGCGATCCTCGGCTTCATGTCGAGCCGCATCGCCTACGCCGACGAATGGCTGGGCGAGGGCGGCTTCCGCGTCCCCGATCTCGGCTATGCCGATCCGCGACAGCCGCTGTATCTGCCGTCGCTTCCTGGCTGGGCGGCATGGGGAGTCGCGCTCGCGATGGTCGCGTCGGGGCTCGCGCTCTCGCTGGGCTTCCACGCGCGCCGCGCCGCGTGGGTCTTCGCGGCGACGGGCATCTGGGTCGCGCTCAGCGATCGACTCGCCGCCTTCAGCGTGAGCAAGCTCACGCCGGTCATCGCCATCGCGCTCGCGCTCAGCCCGTGCGGCGTCCGCTTCGGCATCGACGCGTGGCGCAAGAAGCGCGCATCACCGAAGCGCGCACTGCCGCGCGAGGTGGTGAGCGGCTCGGTGCGCTTCTTCCAGATCCTCGTCCCGGTGATCTACTGCGCGTCGGGGATCGCGAAGGCACGCGCGGACTGGCTGAAGCAGCCGTTCGTCCTCTGGACGCACCTCCATTCCTCGTACCAGACGAGCGTGACGCTCCTGCTCGCGAACCTGCTCCCGGCGTTCGCGTGGACGCTGTTCCAGGCGATGACGCTCCTCCTCGAGACGTTCGCGCCGCTCTGGTTCTCGTGGAGCCGCACGCGCCCGTACGCGCTGGTCGCGGCGGTCGGCATGCACGCGATGATCGGCCTGATGTTCGGCCCGGTCCGCTACTTCGCGATGCTGATGGCGACGCTGCTCATCGCCTCGCACCTATCCGATCGCCGCATCGAACAACTCGCCAACCAGATCGCACGGGCGACCAAGAGCTGAAGATCCGAGAAGTCTGAGAAAAGCGCGAAAGCGCGAAGAAATTTTGTCTGCCGATCGCTCGAATGCGGCGATCGGCAGACAAAATCCCTCTTTGCGCTTTCGCGCTTTTCTCAGACTTCTCGGGTCTTCGCGAGGCGCCGTTACGGAACGGGGTCGGGTTTCACGCCGTGCGCGGCCGCGTTCGCGCAGCCGAGCTCGACGCCCGTGGGGCCCGTGTTCTGCTTCACGATCTTGAACTCGACGCGGCGGTTCTTCTCCCACGCCTCTTCGTTGTGGCCGGGATCCTCCGGACAGAACTCGCCGTAGCCCTTGCTGCGCAGGTGGTCCTTCGGGACCTTGCGCTGGATGAGGGCGTTCATGACGCTGTTCACGCGATCCTGCGTGAGCTTCAGGTTGTACTCGTCCGTCGCGCGCTCGTCGGCGTGGCCGGCGATCTCGACGAGCGTGAACTCGGGGTGGTGGATGACCGTCGTGGCGACGGCGTCGAGGATCTCGTTCGACTCCGGCAGGATCTCTGCCGACGCCGTCTTGAACTTGATCTTCTTGAGGATGACGATGTTCTTGTCGTCGATGATGACGTTGCCCTTGTCCGGGCAGCCGTCCTCGTCCTGATAGCCGTTGTAGGTCTCCGGCTCGTTCGGACACTTGTCGACGACGTCGGGGATCTGGTCCTTGTCGTTGTCCGGATCCGGGCAACCGTCCTTGTCCTCGAAGCCGTCCTTGTCCTCGGGATCGTTCGGGCAGAGGTCCTTCTTGTCGGGGATGCCGTCCTGATCGTTGTCGGGATCGGGGCAGCCGTCCTTGTCCTGGAAGCCGTCCTTGTCCTCGGGATCGTCCGGGCACTTGTCGAGCTTGTCGGGGATGCCGTCGCCGTCGCGGTCTCCGTCGGAGCCCTCGGGGCAGCCGTCCTCGTCCTGATCGCCGTCGCGATCCTCGGGCTCGTTCGGGCAGCGGTCGTCCTTGTCGAGGATGCCGTCGTTGTCGTTGTCCGGCTCGGGGCAGCCGTCCTGATCCTGGAACCCGTCGAAGTCCTCGGGCTCGTCCGGACACTTGTCGACGTCGTCCTTGATGCCGTCGCCGTCACGGTCGCCGATCGACGGCTCGAAGATGAAGCCGACGAAGGCGCGGAAGTCCGCGGCCTCGAAGCCCGACGTGTAGCGCGGGCCCGCGCCGAGCATCAGGTAGCTGTTCCGCTCGACGAAGATCTTGAGGCCGCCGACGACCTCGTTCGAAGGCTTCACCGCGCTCGCGGCATCGCCGGAGAGGAGATACGTCGCGTAGGTGTCGGCGACGAGATCGACCGGCTCGAGGATGCGGTACGCGAGGCCGGCGCCGTACGTGACGCGGTTGCCGTCCTTGAAGAGGCCGTCCTTCAACGTGATGGTCGTGTCGCTCGGCGAGTGGACGCGGACGCCCGCGTTGAAGCCGATCTTGAACTGACCGATCGATCCGAAGCGCTTCTCGCCGATGATCTGCGGCCAGACCCACACGCTCGGATCGGCGCCGGCGTCACGCGGGGCGTCCGAGACCGGAACGCCGACCTGCGTGGAGACCGCGAGTCCGAAGCCCTTCTCGACGCGGAGGATCCGGAGCTTTCCGTGAAGCGCGAGGTAGCTGACGGTCTGCGAGTCGAACTGGTTCGGGAACCACTGCTGCCCGTTAACGCCCGAGGCGGTGGGGCCGACCTGCGTCGGCTGAGCGGGGTTCTGCTTGTCGATCTGCGCGCCGCCCGACATCAGGTTCACCGGCATGGTGAGACCGACGACGAGGATGTTCGCGATGCCGTAGTTGAACGAGAACGTTCCCTGGAACGAGTGGTTGATGAGCTGGTTGTCGTCCTGACCCCGGCTCTCGACGCGCAGCAGGCTCCGGCCGTAGTCGATCACCAGCCCGAAGCTGATGTCGTTCTTGCCGAGGATGTCCGTGCCGTTCGTCGCGAAGAAACCTTTCGAGTCGAGCGCTGGTCGGAAGAGATGGGTATCGAATCCCTTCCCGTTCCCGTCCGGGATCGCGCTGATCTTCGGCTGCGCGTGCGCGGCGGAACCCGCGAGCAAGACTGCTGCGCCGATGCCGAGTGCGGCAAATCCCGCTAGAAATGGGCCAAAACTGCGGTTGACGCGGTTCGACACGCTCACGTTCCGACGGTAACACAATCAAAAATCGTGGGCGAAAATCCAGGCGCGTTCC
Organism: Labilithrix sp.; assembly: GCA_028287065.1. Taxonomy (GTDB): domain Bacteria; phylum Myxococcota_A; class Polyangia; order Polyangiales; family Polyangiaceae; genus Labilithrix. The sequence continues at coordinate 4,058 of JAQBQJ010000190.1, forward strand.
GAACGCGTGCCGGCGTACACTAGCCAGCCGGATGCCACAGCGTGTCCTCGTCCGGTTCTTCCGCGGCTCCCTCGCGGCCGTCTTTTTCGCGCTCGTGATGTGTTTCGCGGCGCCGGCGCGAGCGGATCTCCAGCTCGACGGCCGCTGGCGTCAGGGCCCGCTGCGCGAGGACTTCACCGTCCAGCAATGGCTCCCGAACGGGTGCGGGCCGACCCCGCAGACCGGTTCGACGGGCGGCGGCGAGATCGTCTCGATCCGCATGGAAGGCGACGAGCTCGCGTTCGTCGGCGGCGGCCGCGTCTACCGATCGAACCAGTGTTACGACCAGATGCCCACGCTGGTCCGCGAGACGCACTCGCGGGACCCGAACGGCAAGACGTGGCGGACGCGCTGCACGACGCCGCCGAACGATCCGCGGAAAGCGATCCTCAATACGCTCGTCGTCGCGCAGACCGACACGCACATCGACGTGATCGAGACGGGCCGCTACGAGATCGTCCTCGAGACGGGCCGGTGCGTTGCCGACGTGAAGCGGACCCGCACGTACAACGTCGTCACGGACGACAAGCCCGCGGTCTCCGCAGCGCCGCCGCCCGCGACGAAGGAGCCGCCGCCGAAGGCCGAGCCGAAGCCCGCCGCGTGCGAATCGCCGGGCGATCCCACGCGACTCGAGGTCCGGCCTTCGAAGAAGCTCCTTCGCACCGGCGAGACGTTCCAGTTCCGCGCGCTCGTCCTCGACGACAAAGGCTGCGCGACCCGCACGCCGACGACGTGGAAGGTGCCGGCCGGTGCGCCCGCCGGCGTGACCGTCGACGGCAAGGGCCTCGTCACGATCGGCAGCGACGTTCCGGAGGGGATCGTCGAGCTCGTCGTCGCGGCTGCAGAGAAGGAGACGCGCGTCAGCGTCGAGGTCACGTCGCCCGCGCACTACGACGATCTCCTCGCGCGATCCGGGCTCAATGCCGCCGGCGAGAACGACGCCGCCGCGGTCGTCACGATCGCGTCGAGCTCGATCGGCGCGGGCGAAGGCCGCGTCGAGGACCATGCGAAGACGCGACGGTGGGTGTTCATCGGGATCATCGGCGGGGTGCTCGTCGTCCTCGGCGTGCTCGCGATGATCTTCCGCGCACGCTCGCGACGCGCCGCTGCGCTCGTACGCGAGGCGAACGAGCGTCACGAAGCCGAGGTCGCCGAGGTCCTCGAGAAGCGCCGCATCCGCGAGGAGCAGCACGCCGCCCAGAGACGCGCGCACGAGGAGAGCGTCGCGGCAGCGGCCGCCGCGCGCGCGAAGGCGAAGACGCACGCGGCAGCCGCCGCTCCCGCCGCCGCGGCGGCGATGCTCTGCCC
>JAQBQJ010000136.1 GCA_028287065.1 Labilithrix sp.
CGTCGCCGCGCCGTCCCCGCAGGTCGACGCCGGACCCAAGTTCGTCCCGGTGTGGCGGGTCGCTGCTCTCGAGCACGAGCCCGGCGTGGAGATCGTCCGCGGTACGCTCGGCAAGCACACGTTCGCCGGCGCGCTCGCGCAAGCGGGGATCGCCAAGGCCGAGATCAAGCGCGTCACCCACTCCGTCGACAACATCCGTCGCATCGAGCACGGCATCTCGAAGGACGCGTTCGTGGTCGCGCGCGATCGCGCCAAGGGCACCATCGCGGCGTTCGAGTACATCGCATCGCCCACGGACATCTGGCAGGCGAAGAGCGAGGACGGCCTCGCCGCGAAGAAGCTCGAGCTGTTCGTCGAGAAGAAGCGCGCGCAGGCTGCATTCGTCGTGACCGCGGATCTCGCGAAGGCGATCGCCGCGGCAGGTCTCCGCGAGGAGGCGCTCGAGGAGATCGACGACGCGCTCGAAGGTCATGGCGAGACCGCGATCGTGAAGCCCGGCGTGCGCTTCCGTCTCGTCGGTCACGAGGAGTGGGTCGAGGGTGTGCTCGCGCGCTTCCACGTCGAGGCGCTCGACTACGTGCCCAAGACCGGGGAGCGCCTGCGGGTCTACTACTACGAGCGCGATTCCTCCGTAGAAGGGAGCCGGCGCCGCACGCCGCATCCCGGGTTCTACGACGCGAAGGGACAGCAGCCGTTCCGCGGCACGTTCCGCTCGCCGCTACCGCTCGCGCGTGTGACGTCGCGCTTCAATCCGAAGCGCATGCATCCGGTGCTTCACGTCGTCATGCCGCACAACGGCATCGATTTCGGCGCGTCGTCGGGCACTCCCGTGTTCGCGAGCGCGTCGGGCACGGTGCACAGCGCAGGCGACGGCGGACCGTGCGGGAACATGGTGCAGATCGAGCACACGAACGGCCTCACGACCGCGTACTGCCACCTGTCGCGCATCGTTCCGGGGCTTCATCCGGGGCAGCACGTCGAGGCGCGCCAGCTCGTGGGCTACGTCGGTCAGACGGGCCGCGCGACGGGCCCGCACCTCCATTTCGCCGTGAAAAAGGGCGGAGTCTTCGTCGATCCGATGGTCCTCAAGATGGACGGCGTCCGCACGCTGCCGCCCGCCGATCGCGATGCCTTCGCGAAGCGTCGCGCCGATCTCGACGTCGCGCTCGAAGCGGTTCCGCTGCCCTCCGCGGACGGCGTCGTCACCGACGACAAGGACGACAAGGACGACGGCAAGGGCGAACCCGCCGGCGAGGAGTGACGCTCAGCCTTCGCAGCCGCTGCAGTCGATGGGCTGCGGGACCTCGGGCTCGGGCTCCGAGACGTCGAGCGTCATCGAGCCGACCGAGATCGTCGCGAGGAAGTGCTCGCCGAGCAGCGTGATGCGACGGCGCCCGAGCATCGAGCGGGCGAGGTCGTCGTTGCCGACGACGAAGATGGAGGCGAACGCGCCGCGGGGAAGACGGCCGGCGTACTCCTCGTCGGTCTGCACGCCGATGACGCTGCCGCCGACGTGGAGGCGCCGGGCGTTCTGCGGTGCGAGGAACGTGAGCTTGGTGGAGACGCCTTCCGACTCCTGACGAAGGAGGCGCACGTGGTCCGCGGTGTCGGACTGGAGCGCGACGGAGACCGACAGCTCGGCGGTGCGTCGCACGCGATGACCTTCGTCGTCGACGGCGCGGACGCGGACCACGAGGTTGCACTCGATGGCGCGCGCGACCTCGTCACGGGCGAGGCTCCATGCGAACCCGGAGCGCGTCGCGATGCCTCGGCCGACCTCGCGCTTCTCGCAGGAGTCACCGAGCCACATCGAGACGTCGGCGGACCCGTCCGCCATGGAGGCTTCGATGCGGAGGCTGCCGTGCCGGATGTCGAGCGCGTCGACGGAGAGCGAGAGGGGCTCGTCGATCTCGACGGGCGGCGCGGGAACGGCGACTTGCTCGTTGTTGGTCGGGGCAGCGCAGGAGGCGGTCGCGAGGGCGAGAGCGAGCGCCGCGCCGAGGGGCACGTGGGAGGAGAGCATGGGGGGTGGCGTGGCGCGGCGGGAGGGCGCGCGTCCTTGGGGGAGCCGACTGCGGGGGGTGCGGGATGTTCCGAGGAAGAACGCGCGAGGGGGGCGCGGGCTTTCAGGGGGGGCGGCGGAAGGTACGGATTAGGCGGGCGATCGATCTAGGCGGTGACGGCTACGTGGCGGAGATCCGCAGAAAACAGGTGATGGAAATGGAAATGGAAATGGAAATGCCGGACGAGAGGACGCCCTCTCGCATTTCCATTTCCATTTCCATTTCCATCACCTGTTCTCTCGTCTCACTTCTTCGGCCTCCCATGCCCAGGCCCCAAGATCTCCGCCATCTTCACCTTCGCGTCGAAGGTGTGCACGTGGGGAGGGTGATGACACGACAGGCACACGTCGGTCGTCGGTTTTGCGACCGGGATCTTCACCTTCTCCGGTTTCGCCGCATGCAGCGAGCCCGGGCCGTGGCACACCTCGCACTGCACGTCCTTCAGGTCGTCGACATGCGTGACCGTGCTGCCGCCCGGGCGGTCGTAGCCCGTCACGTGGCAGCTCACGCAGTCGAGGTTGAACTCCTTGAACTGATTCGAGAGCGTCGCGTACGCGTGCGCGTGCGAGGTCTTGTCCCAGACCTTCTTCGGCTCCTCGTGACACGTCGCGCACATGTCGATGCCCACGTATCCGGGCTCGCCCTTCGCGGGCGGCTTCGGCTTGCGGTCCGCGAACTCGATCTTGTTCGCCTCGTTGACCTTCTTGTAATACGCGCTCATCTGCGCCTTGATCGCGGCGTCGTCTCCGAGCTTGTCGCGGATCTCCTGCATCGCGTAGCGGTAGTAGCTGCCCGTCGCCGGCGGAGGCGCCTTGTCGAGCGCATCGCGCTCCGCTTCCAGCGTGGCGAGGTCCGCCTTGCGCGCGTCGATGTCCTTCTTGTCGACGCTCTTGTCCGTCTCCCACGTCGCGACGCGCACGCGCAGCTCGTCGATGCGCCGGCTCAGCTCCTCGCGCTTGCGAATGCGCTCGATGCCCGTGCCGTCGGCGAACTTCACGAGACCCCCCGCGCTCGCTCCTTCGCGCGGATGGAGATCGACGACGGCGACCGTCTGGAGGTGATTGCCGGTCTCGACGATCAGCACGTCGCCGACGCTCTCGGCAGGAGGCGCCGTCGTGTTCGCCTCGCCGCCGCCACCCGTCGAACCGACGAGGATCGCGAGCAGCTCGGGATTCACGTCCGCGATGCGCTTCGCCTCGCCTCGTCCGACCGCCGCGAGCACGACGATCGCCTGCACGCCTTCCTTCTTCAACGCGGCTACGCCGGCCTTCACCGCGTCCGCGGCAGGCGACGACGTCACGCCTTCGAGCGGCAGCTTCGCCTTGTCCGGAGCCGCGACGCCGATGATCCCGAGCTCGATCGCGCCGACCTTCTTCTTGGTCCACTTCACCGGCGCGGGCAGCTTCGCCTCGAGGTTCGCGGACACGAGCGGCGCCGCGGCCTCGTCGGTGAGCTTCTTCAGGGTGTCCGGTCCGCCGGCCCAGTCGTTTCGTCCCGGCGCGAACCCGAGGAGGCCGAGCGACTTCATCGACGCGGCGATCGTGTCCGCCTTCGCGATCTCCTGCGCGCGTCGATCGGCCGCGAGCTCCATGTCCATGAAGAAGAGCGGACCCGCAGACAGCACGCCGGACGCCTTGGACTTCTCCTTCTCCGAGGTGACGAGCGCGCCGAAGTGGTCCATCCCACCGAGCTGATCCTTCACGCAACCGCAAGGCTCGAGCGCGCCCGCGAGGTCCGAGACCATGTAGAGTCGCGCCGCGGGCACGCCATCGGATCCGCTCTTCGGTGCGCTTCCGTCGGGACCGCCTGGGCTCTTGCAACCCTCGCATGCGCAGAACGCCGCGAGCGCTACGAAGAGGGCTGCGAACGCGAAAAACGAGAGGAACCGCTGCACGCGCGCTACCTTAGCAGGCGCGACGGTTCGTGACATAGCGCTCGGATATCGCTACCCTTTCCGCTTACGCCGAACCGCTCCGCGCGCGGTCCAGGCTCGGCTCACGCACGAGAATGTCCGCTCCGTTCCGCTTCGGTCCGTTCTTCCTCGACTCGCGCATCGCGGTCGGTGGCACGGCCGAGGTGTACCTGGGACGGCCCGCGGCGCCGGGCACCGGGCTGCCCGACAAGCTCGTCGTGAAGCGGCTCCTTCCGCATTTCGCATCCGATCCGGAAGGTCGGACGATGTTCGAGCGCGAGGCTCGACTCCACGCGGCCGTCACGCACGACAACGTCGTCACGGTGTTCGGCGCAGGCGTCGACAACCGCGGCGAACCGTATCTGTCGATGGAGTACATCGACGGCGTCGACGGTTATCGGCTCCTGCGCAGGCTCCGTCAGGACGACGAGCTGCTGCCGGTCGGCGTCGCGGTCTACGTCGCTCGCGAGGTGCTGCGTGCCCTCGAAAGCGTGCATGCTGCACGCGATCCGCTGTCCGGCGGCGCGCTCGGGATCGTGCATCGCGACGTGAGCCCGTCGAACATCTACCTGTCGAAGGACGGGAAGGTGAAGCTCGGCGACTTCGGGATCGCGCGCTCCACGACGCGCACCACGCTCCGCAGCGAGGCCGGGCAGGTGCTCAAGGGCAAGTTCGCTTATCTCGCCCCGGAGCAGGTCGCAGGCGAGCCGAGCGATCACCGCGCGGACCTCTTCAGTCTCGGCACGGTGCTCGCCGAGATCCTCTTGAACCGACCGCTCTTCCCGGGCGGCGGACAGCTCGCGATCCTGCTCGCGATCCGCGACTGCAAGGTCGACGCGCTCCAGGAGATCCGCGCTCGGCTGCCGCCCGGACTGTTCGAGGTGCTCCAGCGCGCGCTCTCGCGGCAGCCGGCGAGCCGCTTCCCGAACGCCACCGACTTCGCGCAGGCGCTCGCGCCGTTCGAGGCCGATCCGCGCCTCGCCGTCCGCGAGATCGCGGCCCGCGTGAAGTGGGTGCAGTCTGCAGCTTCTTCGGATCAGATGGCTGCGGTGCGCGAGAGCGCGCGTGCGATGCGCGCGGTTCGCCCCACGAGCGAAGCCCCCCCGAGAGCACCGGCAGTCGCTCCCGCCGCGACCGTGAAGTCGGCGCCGGCCGCCGCGCGCCAGGCGCCCGTGCAGCGCGCGGCCGTCGTCTCGGAGCTGCCGAACGAGCTGGCGCAGGACGTCGAGCACGAGATGCCCGAGCGGAAGACGGAGGAGTACGAGCTCCTCCCGTCGTGGGTCGTCAAGGAGAACGGCGAGAAGCTCGGACCCTGGACCTTCGCGCGCCTCATGGAGGCGCTCGCCACCGGGAATCTCCAGCGCGGCGACAAGGTCGACTTCGTCGGTCGCGGGTTCCAGGACGTCGAGGAGATCGAGGAGTTCGCGCGCTTCTTCCCGCCGCCGAGCGCGACGACCGGAAAGCTCACCGGGCCGGGCGCTCCCGACTTCAACGATCACCTCGGCAACGTCTCGATGCTGCACACGCTCATGCGCGTGCTCGCGCAGCGCGAGACCGGCGTGCTCTTCGCGGAGCGCCCCGAGGAGACCGGCGAGACGGGCAGCGCACGCAAGGAGCTCTACTTCGTCGCGGGCAAGCTGCATCACGTCGCGTCGAGCAACGCGAGCGAGCTGCTCGGCGAGTACCTGGTTCGTCGCGGCAAGCTCGAACGCGAGGAGCTCGATCTCGCGCTCGCCGTCCTGCCTCGCTACGGCGGACGCATGGGCGACACGCTCATCTCGATGGGCCTCGTCGGTCCGGTCGACATCTTCCGCGCGATCCGCGAGCAGGGCCGCGATCGCGTCGCGGATCTGTTCCTCTGGAAATCGGGCGCCGTCACGTTCTATCGCGGTCAGACCGCGCCGCCCGTCGAGTTCCCGCTCGATCTCGATCTGCCCACGCTGATGATCGCCGGTCTCGAGGCCGCGAAGCCCGGCGACGCACCGATGGAGGAGCATCGCGACCATCTCGATCGCGTGATCGGGAAGAAGGAGAGCGGGGCCGACGACCTCCTCTCGCTCGACGGGATCGTGTGGCCGCCGCTCGTCACGCGCGTCCAGTCGCTCGTGAAGACCGACGCGAAGCTCCGCGACATCCTCAAGGCCGCGGCGCGCACGGGCGGGCTCACCGCCGGAGACATCCTGCGCGGCCTCGAGGTCTTGCTCGCGGCCGGGCTCGTCGGCTGGAAGAGCTGAATGCGACCCACACGGCGCGCATTCCTCGGCGCGTTCGTGAGCGCCGGCGGCGCGCTGCTGCTCGGTTGCTCTCCCGACGACGACGGGAACGGCGCCGGTGGCGCTCGCGCGCCCTTGCCGCCCCCGAGCGGCGCGAGCCTCTGTACGAGCGGGTTCGCGGGCGGCACGTTCGTGCGCGTCGTCCCGTTCGAGAACGAGGGCCCGGCGATGCTCGACGTGCCGACCGGTGCGGGCCTCGACGGGCGCCTCTACGACGATCTCGCCTCGCTGTCGCCGGACACGCAGACGACACCGACGTCGCGCTTCTACATCCGGACGCGGTATCCGGATCGCCTGGATCCGAAGCAGACGTGGCGCGTGCGCGTCGGTGGCCTCGTGGCTGCGCCTCTCGAGCTCACGCTCGACGACATGGCGCCGTTCGTCGGTCCGCGCGGCGTGTACCTGCTCGAGTGCTCGGGTAACGGCGGCGGCGCGTTCTTCGGCATGCTGAGCACGGCGTCGTGGGACGGCGCTCCGCTTGCGGCGCTGCTCGAAGCGAAGGCGAAGCGACTGCCGGCCGCCACACGCGTGCTCGTGTCGGGCTTCGACGATCATTCGCAGCCGTCGGCGCGCTCGACTGCGGGCGCGAGCTGGATCTTCACGCTCGCCGAGCTGGCAGACACGGGCGCCTTCCTCGCGACGCGCATGAACGGCGAGGCGCTGCCGCCCGATCACGGCGCGCCGCTGCGCCTCGTCGTGCCGGGCTTTTACGGGTGCACGTGCATCAAGTGGGTGAACGAGCTCACGTTCGTCGACGACTCGGCGCCCGCGACGTCGCACATGCAGGAGTTCGCTTCGCGCACGATGCAGAACGGAATGCCCTCGCTCGCGCGTGACTACGTGCCGGCGGAGATCGATCAGACCGCGATGCCCGTGCGCGTCGAGGAATGGAACGTCGGCGGGCGGCGCATCTATCGCGTCCTCGGCGTCGCTTGGGGCGGCAAGCGCCCGACGGATGCGCTGTCGATCCGCATGAATGCCGATCTACCGTTCGAGCGTGTCGCGATCTGCGCGCCCATCACGACGAACGCCACGTGGTCGTGGTGGTCCCATGCGTTCGAGCCGGCGGCGCCGGGCGCGCATGCCATGCGCCTCCGCGTCGACGACCCGGCGATCCGCACGCGACGCCTCGACAGCGGCTTCTACGAGCGGGTCGTCGTGCTGTAGCCTGCGCGCATGTCGAACGTCGCAGCGCTGCTCTTCGGCCTGAGGTCGCGCGTGTCTCGCGGTCAGTACCTGGCCTGGGGGTTCGCGCTCGCGGCGGCGAAATTCGCGATCGACACCGGCATCGTCTACGCGTTCACCAAGAAGACGTGGTCGCCCCTCGGCTACGTGCTCCCGAGCGTGATCCTCCGCAACGAGAGCCTCGGCAGCGTGCCCGGATTCATGCACGTGCTCCTCGCCGTCGCGGCGATGCCGTTCCTGTGGATCGGCGTCACGATGAGCGTGCGCCGCGCCGCCGACGCGGGAGCGTCGCCGTGGCTCGGCGTCGCGTTCCTCGTGCCGGTCTTCAATTATGTGACCATCGCCGTGCTCGCGATGCTGCCGACGAAGCGCGATGCGAAGTGGGAGCCCGCACGCATGACGCCGTATCGCGCGCCCGGCGCGGACACGGCCGGTCCGCCGAGCGGCGTCGATCTGCCGTCGGGCGTGCGCGCGGCGCTGCTCGGCCTCGCCGCGTGCATCGCGCTCGGCCTCGCGATGCTCGGGCTGTCGGTCTACGGCCTCGGGACGTACGGCGTCGCGCTCTTCTTCGCGACGCCGTTCACGATGGGCGCGGTCTCGGCGCTCATCTACAACGCCGCGTACCAGCGGAGCATCTGGCACACGCTCGGTCTCGCGCTCCTCGGCACGGTGCTCACGGGCTCGTGCGTGCTGCTCTTCGCGATCGAAGGCGTGCTGTGTCTCGCGATGGCATTCCCGATTGCGGCGGCGCTCTCGATCGTCGGCGCGCTGCTCGCGTGGGTCATTTCGTCTAGCGCACGCACCGGCGCAGCTCGCAACACCGGTGCGATGCTGATGCTGCTTCCGGCGTTCGCCGTGGGCGAGGCGAAGTTGAACGAGCCGACGTTGCGACACGTCACGACCAGCATCGAGATCGACGCGCCGCCCGAGCGCGTGTGGCCGAACGTGATCGGGTTCTCGGAGCTGCCCGCGCCTCCGAAATGGATTTACCGGCTCGGCGTCGCGTATCCGATGCGCGCGACGATCCACGGGACCGGCGTGGGCGCCGTCCGTCACTGCGAGTTCTCGACCGGGCCCTTCGTCGAGCCGATCACCGTCTGGGACGAGCCGCATAGGCTCGCGTTCGACGTCACGTCGCAGCCGCCGTCGATGACCGAGTGGAGCCCGTACGAGAGCGTGAAGGCGCCGCACCTCGAGGGCTACATGGTCTCGAAGGGCGGCGAGTTCCGGCTCGTGCCGCTCCCCGGCGGTCGCACGCGGCTCGAAGGCACGACGCACTACACCCTCGCGATCTATCCGGAGATCTACTGGGTCACGTACGGCGAGCTGCTGCTCCACGGCATCCACACGCGGGTGCTCGAGCACATCAAGTCGCTCAGCGAGAAGTGACCCGGCGTTCACGGATCGCGCTGCGATCAGGCGTAAATGCGCGAAAAGCGGCGATGTGCGGGCTGGTACGCATGCTGCATCGGCGCGCGACGCCATGCGCCCTTACGTCGTCGCTGCCTTGATTGGATTTGCCTCCTTCGCGTTCGTTGCAGCGTGCGATTTCAAGCTCGGTGACGACACTCAGGGCGACATGGGGAACCTTCGCTTTTCTTACACCGGGGCCGGCTGCTTCTTCGGATGCTCGCTCGATCAGAACGCGCTCGAAGGAGCAGCCGTCTCCGTCTCCGTCGCCGAACGATCGGAGAGAGTGCGCGGCGCGCGCACCCACGATGCGGCGGTAGCGAAGGCGACGGCGGCCTCCTCGTGCTGGTGCTCCGGGGCGAAGCGGCAGGATGGCTCGAGCGGCCTCCGCAGCATCGACCCCAACGAGACGTGCACCAAGGACGAGAAGCGAACGTGCTCGCTCTCGATCGTCCTCGTCACGGGTCATCCGGGCGATACGAAGCTCGAGGTGCTCGAGGACGGCGAGGTGATCGATCGCGTCGACATCCACGTGCGCAAGGCCTCGCGCATGGAGCTGACCGTGCAGGTGAACGGAACGAAGCGCGACGGCGCGAGCGACGGCGCGTTCGAGGCGAAGGCGAACGACTCGATTGCCCTCGCGGCGACGGTGTTCGACGAGCACGACGACGAGATGATGATCGGGACCGGCGGTCTGCACTACACGTATGCGGACGAGCACGTCGTGAGGCGTTCATCCGGCGGCTTCCTCTTCGAGTCGGCGAGCGAGAGCATGACGGCAATGACGCCGGGCGAGTCGAGCGTCACCGTCTCCACCGGGTTCGTGAAGGAGACGGCGCGCTTCCGCGTCGCTCCGTGACGCGCGCGCGCGAGCGTTACTTGCCCGCCGCTGCGGCGCCGCCCGTGAACGGGAGGATCGTCTTGAGGTCGTCGTCCGTGAAGCGGAGCTGGAGGCCGAGGAAGTAGTCGCGGCGGTTCGGCAGGAAGATGTGATCGACGCCGCCGAGCAGCCAGAGGCGGTGGATGAACTCGTAGCCGACGTAGAGGCGGTAGCGCGGCTTGATCTCCTCGCCGAAGCCGAAGAGGTCCTGCACGATCTCGAAGCGGTTCGAGAGGAGGTGCGTGTCGAGACCGACGCCGCCCGTCGACTCCTTGATGCCGAAGCGACCGGTGAACGGGCCGATGCGGCGCGCAAATTGAATCGTGAAGCGGAAGGCGTCCGTGGTCGTCGTCTGGACGGTGCGGTAGTGCGCGGGGTCGTTCGGGTTCGTCGTGTCCGTGTCGGTCTGCGTGAAGCTGGTCTTGCCGCGCGGATCGTTGATCAGCTCGATGACGTAGTACTTGTCCTCGCGCGGCTGGAGCCGCAGCTCGACGTAGCTCTTGATGGTGTTGGCGAGGAAGTTGTAGTCGCTGCGGAGGCCGACGATGGCCTGGAGCCGGCGAAGCCCGTCGACGTAGTCGTTCACGCCTTCGGCGACGCCCTGGACCTCGTTGATGAGGGCCTCGTCCTTGCTGAGGCGGCCGATGGTGCCTTCGCCGCGATCGACGCGACCGGCGACGTTGTCGATGTGAGACAGCGCGCTCTCGAGGCTCTTGCTGGCGCGGTTGACGCGCTCCATCGTGCTCCGGAGCTCGCCGCTCTGGCCGTTGGCGCCCTGGGCGGCGAGGAGCTCCTTCACGTCCTCGGTGATGACGCGGACGTTGACGAGGATCTTCTGGAGCTCGGGTCCGCCGGCGACTGTGATGCTGTTGACGTTCTGGAGCGTGTCGTGGATGACGGCGCGATTCTCGCGGACGGTGAGGTTGATGGCGTCCGTCGCCTCGGCGAGGTTCTTGAGGATGGCCGTCATGTTACGGCCGCCCTCTTCGCTGCCGACCGAAGCGGCGAGCTGCTGGGCGACCTTCTCGACGAGATCGGCGATGCGTCCGACGGTCTCCTTGAGGTCCTCGACGGAGCGGGCCTCGGGCATCGTCTCGATGACGTCGCCGTCTTTCTTGTCGGGCTCGCCGATGCCCTCGGTGAGGACGATGATGTTCTCGCCGAGGAGCGACGCGCTCTTCACGCCGAGGCGAGCGCTCTGATGGAGCTTCACGTCGGCGCTGACGCGCACGTCGACGCGTGCCATGCCGTTCTCGAGGCGGATGTCTTCGATCTGTCCGACGGGGATGCCGGCGATGGCGACGCGCGAGTGCTTGGCGATGCCGGTGGCGTCTTTGAGGTACGCGTGGACGACGTATCCCTTGCCGCCGCTGACCGACGTCCCGATCGTCTTGAAGACGAGATAGCCAGCGCCCGCCGTCACGACGACGAAGAGGCCGATCTTGGCCGCTTGCGAGACCTTCGCCATTCTACAGCGGGGGTAGGTTAGACGAGGAAAGGCGAAACTTCACGGGCAAAGGTGCGAGGTTCCTCGACACGTGCTCGTCGACGCGTTGGTTCACCGACTGGTCACCGTCCGCCGCGCCGCCGCGTCCGGACCCTGCGCGCACCGGTCCACCTCGAGACTGCTGGCGCCAGGACGCGCAGAAAGTGATCGACTTACGCTGACCTAAGATGCGCTCGCCCTGGGCTGTGCACGACCTTCACGACCCCGCGCGACCAGGATTCGAGGGCGATCCACGCGCCGTCAACGCGTGCGGGCGACCGCGCCCAGCCACGTGCCGCGCGCGTAGATGACGCAGTACGCCGCCGCGCTCGCGATGTTCACCACCGCCACGCACTGG
>JAQBQJ010000152.1 GCA_028287065.1 Labilithrix sp.
CGGCGGGCCTCGGCGTCGCTGCGCGCCGAGCGCTCGACGGAAGCGTGCGCTATGCACGCATCGCCGCGCGCCGCGACGCCCTCGAGTCGGCGTTGCTCGGGCTGCTGTCGGGCCCGCGTGCGCCGCGCGTGGCCGGCGATCCCGCGCGCCGTGCCCCTCACGTGTCGCTGACGGTATGGCCGGGCTGGCAGGGCGCGGAGCTGGTGGCGGCCCTGGATCTCGAAGGCGTGAGCGTGTCGAGCGGCGCGGCATGCAGCGCGGGCACGGTCGAACCGTCCCCGGTGCTCGCCGCGATGCTGGGCGAAGCGAACGCCTCGTCGGGCATCCGCTGCTCACTGGGCGACCTCACCACGGACGCAGACATCGCCCACACGATCGAAGCGTTTACCCGCGTCACTAGCCGCGCCTAGACTGTCGAGAAACAAGGAGACGCAGAGGCGCGGAGCCAACGCGGAGATTTTGTTGTTCGAGACATGCGTTTCGAAGCGCGTGTCTCGAACAAAGAAAGCTCCGCGTTCCCTCTGCGTCCCCGCATCTCCGCTTGTTTCTCGGATCCTGGTGATCAGCGTGCAGGTTCAGACGCCGGCGGAGGCGGAGGCGGGCCTTGCACCTGAGCGGAGCCGCCGCCGGCGACGGTGATCGGCAGCCAGAGCGCCTTGATCTTCGTCGTCGGGCCGTCGTGGTCGTACCCGAGCAGACCGAACAACAGGTTCGCCCAGCTGCCCGTCGGGCTCTGCCCGTACGAGAACACCGGAAGAAGGTGGAACTGCCAGTCGAGGCCGCCCGGCACGCGCTTCTGCCGGTACAGCGTGTTGAGCGCGACCTGCGTGACCGAGTCGTCCGCCGTATCCGCGAAGCGCCAGAACACCGGAAACCCGACCGTGGTTCGACCCTTCGGGCTCGCGAAGTCCCAGAGCACCGGCGCGAGCACCGTGTGCGTCGAGCGCTCGCTGCGGCCGAGATAGACGATCGGATGAACGTCGACCTCCCAGCCCTTGGTGTCGTTGCTGAGCACGATGGTCGGGAAGATCCAGTTCGTGCGCGAGACGTTGAAGCTCTCCGAGCGCGCGAACAGCGGCGTCGCGAACGTGCGGCCCGTGGGGCTGCTCGAGTTGTAGAAGAACGGGAAGATCCCGGTCGCGCTGTACCCGATGTCGATGTCCGTCGAGCGGTAGTAGATCGGGACGATCGGCCCCACCATCGTGAGGCTCGTCGAATTCTTGCGCGTCGTGGCGTGCGTGAAGAACGGCGTGATGAGCGTGTCGCTCGAGGCCGTGACACGGCGCAGGTAGCCGGGCAGGACGAACAGCGACTTCTCCGGATCGCGCCCGTAGTGGAAGAGCGGAAAGAGCGTGTAGTGGAACTCCCTCACTCCTCCGGTCTCGGGCTTGCCGTTGATCGTGAAGAGGAGCGGCGCGATGTCGAAGACCGAGCGCTTCGGATCCGACTTCGAGATCACGGGGCCAATCACCGTGAGCTGGCTCTGCTCGATCTCGCGCTCGCGATGGTAGTAGAGGAGCGGCGGGATGAGCGAGTACGTGCGGCGCGCGCCTTCTTCGTCGCCGTTGTCGCCGTGGAACCAGAGCGGAGCGACGCCCCAGTCGACGTCCTTCGCGGTGCGATCGCGGAAGTACGGGCCGACGATCGTGAACGCGCCCTTCTCGTCCCAGTGCGAGGTCGTGAGCGTGAGCGGCGAATGGAAGTAGCCGCCGTCCTTGCGGCTGCCCTCGAAGAGGATCGGCGCGAGCCAGTTGTCGTGCTCGTTCGGCGCCTCGCGATGCGCGAGCGGCCCGAGCACGAGCACGTGGTTCTGACGGTCGCGGATGCGCCACGCGAGCGGGAAGAGCACGTCCGCGTCCGTGTTCGGCGAGCGGCGCTGATAGAAGAGGAGGGCGGCGAGGGTCTCGCGGTCGGTTTGCGGCGTCGACTCGCCGGTCTTGGGATCGAGGCCGCGCGTGTGCTCGAGCCAGAGCGGAGGAAGCAGGCGCAGGCGGTAGTCGCCGCGACGCTCCTCGTAATAAGGGAAGTACGAGCGGTGCAGCCGGCCCTCGGGTGAAGGCGGGCGACCGTCGTAGTCGGTGCCGATGCGATCTCCGACGCCCTCGGGGATCGCGAGCGGATCGGCCGGCGCGATCGCGGTCGGCTCGTCGAGCGGACGCGACGAAGGCGACGTGCCCTGCGGCTCCTCGTCCGGGCTCGCGCCGCGCTGCGGTCCGACGGGCTTGTTGCGCGTGGGGCTCGACTGCGTCGGTCCGCCTTGTTTTCCGCCTCCGCCTCCGCCCATCTGCGCGAGCGCGGACGCCGGCGCGAGCAGCACGAGGAGCATCGCGACCGCCGCGAGGAGCGTCGCGATCCGCTGCGGGAGGTCGGCCCTCGCGACCTTCTCCTGCGAGTGCGCCGTGAGATCCTTGAGCTCGACGATGCCCTCGTCGATCTCGCGATCGCCGAGGATGACGGCGAAGCGCGCGCCGAGAGCGTTCGCGCGCCGGAGCTGCGCCTTGATCGAGGCCTTGCGCGTGTCGACCTCGCAGCGCACGCCGGCCTTGCGCACGTCGCGTCCGAGCACGAGCGCGGTGTCGACGGCGCGCTCGCCGATCGGCGCGATCACCACGTCGACGACGTTCGCCGGAGCGGGGACGTCGCTCGCGATCAGCAGGCGCTCGAGCCCGGCCGCGAAGCCGATCGCCGGGACGTCCGGTCCGCCGAGCTCCGTGATCATGCCGTCGTAACGACCGCCGCCCACGAGCGTGCTGCCGGCGCCGAGCTTGTCGTAGGCGCCCTTGATCTCGAACAACGTGCGACCGTAGTAGTCGAGGCCGCGCACGAGCTTCGGATCGACCGTGTACGGCGTGCCGAGCGCGTCGAGGTGACGGCGGAGGCCGTCCCAGTGCGCGCGATCGTCGTCGCTCAAGAAATCGAGGATGGTGGGCGCGCTCTCGATTGCGGCCTTGTCGGCCGGGTGCTTCGAGTCGAGGATCCGGAGCGGGTTCGTGAGCAGGCGGCGCTGCGAGTCGGCGCTCAACGTGTCCTTCTTCGGCTCGAGCGCTTCGACGAGCGCGCGCTTGTATTTTTCACGGGTCTCGGCGCTGCCGATCGAGTTCACGAACACGTCCGGGTTCGGGATCCCGATCTCGACGAGGAAACCGACGAGCGCGTCGATCATCTCGGCGTCGCAGCCCGGGCCCGGGTCACCGAAGCACTCGGCGCCGACCTGGTAGAACTGGCGATAGCGGCCCTTGGCGGGGCGCTCTCCGCGGAACATCGGGCCGAGGTAGTACCAGCGCGAGACGGGCTCCTCGTTGTGGACCTTGTGCTCGACGTACGCGCGCGCGGCGCCGGCCGTGCCTTCGGGGCGCAGCGTGAGCGGCTCATCGTGGAAAACGAAGGAGTACATCTCCTTCTCGACCACGTCCGTCGCCTCGCCGATGGTCCGGACGAAGAGCGGGGTGGGCTCGACATAAGGAGTACGCACCTCGCGATAGCCGAGGCGCTCCATCGACGTACGGAACGCCGCTTCGACCCGATGCCACCGACCGATCTCGGCGGGAAGCACGTCATTCATGCCTTTAACGGCACGGACGAGGGTAGGGGCCGTCACGGGGGAGTGCTTATCACCCGGCAAGTCGGTCGAGACAAGACTTTCTGCAATGGTCACGTGGTTCCTGTTGCCTGTTGGGCGCCCCTTGTTCTCCAATTGCGCGCCTTGTCGCCGCGGCCGCCGTCCCAACCCGACCCGAAGACCCCGCCCGCGGGCGCGAAGCCCCGGCCGCGCGTCTGCGCGCTCGATTTGGGCGCGGCCCGGGTCGGGGTGGCGCTCTCCGACGACCTCGGCATGATGGCGCACCCGCGCGGGGTGATCGCCGCCCGGCCGCGGCCGAAGCTCCTCGAGGCCCTCCGCGAGCTGGTCGCCGCCGAGGACATCGGGCGGATCGTCGTCGGGTTCCCGCTCGACATGCGCGGGACCGAAGGAGAAGCGGCGCGGCGCGCGCGCGCGCTCGCGCAGGAGATCGCCGATGCGACGTCGTGCGACGTGGAGCTGTTCGACGAGCGCCTCACGACGGTGCAAGCGCAGCGCGCGCTGACGGCGAGCGAGGTCCGAGGCCAGAAGGCCCGCGAGCGCATCGACGAGGCGTCGGCCGTCGAGATCCTCCAGGCGTGGCTCGATGCGCGCGCGGCGAGGAAGAAGCGAGGGCGCAAGTGAGCGACCGCCCGCCGGAGTCGTCGCGCAGCGACCTCGCGCCGAGCTCCGACAGGGGAGAGCGCGTGAGGCGCGAACGACGCCGCCGCCGCAAGCGCGTGCCCGCCGACAACCCGCACACGCCGAAGAAGAGCGTCCTCTTCTGGATCCTCACGGCGCTCGGCGCGTTGCTCGCGGCGGCCGCCGTCTACTTCCTCGTCGTCTATCCCGCGAGCGGCGGTCCCGGCAGCGGCAAGGAGGTCGAGGTCACGATCGAGCGCGACGAGCCGCTCGGCTCGATCGTCGACAAGCTCGATCACGCCGGTCTGCTCGGCTCGCGCGCGCGCTTCGCGATCTACGCGCGCCTCACCGCGCCGGTGTTCGCGCCCGGGCCTCATCTCTTGACCGACGACGCGAGCCCCGGCGAGCTCGTGCGCCGGATGGAGCGGCTCGGCGCGGCGTCGAAGGCGAAGGTCACGATCCCCGAGGGCTGGAACCGCTTCGACATCGGCAAGCGCCTGCAGTCGCTGCACGTCGCGTCGCAGGCTGCGTTCCTCGCCGCGACCGCCGACCCGGCGTTGCTCCGCGAGCTCGCGCTCGACGGCGACACCGCCGAGGGCTTCCTGTTTCCGGCGACCTACGAGCTCGCGCGCGACTCCGATCCGCGCGACGTCGTGCGGCGCCTCGCGAGCGAGTTCGAACGACGCTTCGCCGCGCTCGAGCAGAACCATCGTCTCGGCCGCGCGAACCTCGAGGCCACGCTCGGCTGGTCACGAAGGGACATCGTCACGCTCGCTTCGATGGTCGAAAGGGAGGCGGCGGTCGACGACGAACGTCCGATCATCGCGAGCGTGTTCTTGAACCGCATGCGCGATCCGGCCTTCAAGCGGAGGCTCCTGCAGTGCGACCCCACCGCGGGTTACGGCTGCCTCGTGATGCGGGACAAGCTTCCGGCGTGCGCGGGGTACGTAGGCAAGATCACGCACGCCATCAACATGGACCCGCTGAACCCGTACAGCACGTACACCCACGAGGGCCTGCCGCCCGGGCCGATCGCGAACCCCGGCACCAAGTCCCTGCAGGCGGTGCTGGCGCCGTCGCTCACGAAGTACCTGTATTTCGTGACTCGCGGCGAGGCGCGCCGCCATGCGTTCAGCGAGACCGTCGAGGAACACAACACCGCCGTGAAGGACCTCCGCGAGCGCTCGCAGCGCGATCACGGGGAGCACTGATGACGAGCCGCATGTCTCGCGTTACGCTCGTGCGATGAAGTCTCGCTCCCTTCGACCTGCGTTCTTCACCTTCGTCCTCGCGCTGGTTTCCGCCCTCGCCATGACGCTCGCATCGAGCGCGTTCGCCGACCCGATGATCTACACGGGCGACGCGGTGCGTACGAAGTCGGTCGGTCCGTTCACGGCGAAGGTCTACTCGATCCGCCATGACATGAAGGAGAAGCCCGCGACGAAATCGAAGCAGGCGGTCATCGAGGCGGACGTCGACAAGAAGTTCACGTGGCGCATGCTTCGCGACGTCGACTCCTCGAAGATCAAGAAGGCGCTCACCGAGGCTCTCCAGATGAACGGGTTCAACGACGGAGGCCGCACCGGCCAGTTCGTCGGCGCGTTCAACAAGGAGGAGGTCAAGGAGAACACCGCGGTCGTCATCAGCTACAACGCTGCGGCCAAGAACGTCACGATCTGGGTCCAGGGCGCGGGCAGCGCGACGATCGCAGGTCAGGACTTCATGAAGGCGGTCTGGAGCATCTGGCTCGGGAAGATCGATCAGCCCGCGATGGGCGATCAGCTGATCTCGAAGCTGTAATCACGTTATAAGAGCGGGCATGCAAGCCTGGCAGCTCGCCGCGCTCGGCGCGGCCGGCTTCATCGCAGCGCACTACCTCCTGCTCCGCGCGGCCTCCGGAAAGATCGGCGACTCGCTCGGCGCTCTCGTGCTCGAGGCGACCGCTGCAGCGGGGATCGCCCTCGCGTATCTCCTCGGGATACGCGGCGGGAACGTCGAGACGTCACGCGCCGGCGTCGCGTTCGCGGTGCTCTCCGGGCTGTGTATCTCGGTCGGCAGCATCCTGATCTTCCAGGCGCTCCGGCGCGGCGGACCGGTCGCGTCGACGGGCACGATCGTCCTCGGCGGCGGCGTGGCGCTCTCGTCGCTCGCCGCGCCGTGGCTCTTCCGCGAGCCGATGACCGCGCGTCGCGCCGTCGGCGTCGCGCTCGGCATCACCGCGATGATCCTCCTCGCGACGGAGCGCTCGACCACCCCGGAGGTCCCGTGAGCCTCATCCTCGCCGGAGACATCGGCGGCACGCGGGCGCGCTTCGCGATGCTCGAGCCGTCGGGCAAGAAGATCCTCCACCAGGAGGTCCTGGAGAGCCGCACGTTCCCCACGTTCGAGGCGGCGCTCGCGCGCTTCGTCGAGGGCGCGCGCACGAAGCTGAAGACCAAGGGCCCGATCCGCGCGGCGAGCTTCGGCATCGCCGGCCCGGTCGTCGATCAGCGCGTGAAGACCACGAACCTCCCGTGGGTGATCGCCGCCGCGACCATCGCCGACGAGTTCCAGATCGAGCGCGTCGCGCTCCTCAACGATCTCGTCGCCGTCGGGCTCGGCGCGCTCGCCGCCGGGCCGAGCAAGACCCGCAGCATCCACGTGGGCAAGCCGAAGCCGTTCGGCGGCAATCTCGCGGTGATCGCCGCGGGGACGGGCCTCGGCGAGGCGGCTTTCGTGTGGGACGGCACGGCGCACGTCGCGTGTCCGACGGAGGGATCGCACGTCGACTTCGCGCCGCGCACGCCCGTCGAGGTCGAGCTCTGGGAGGTTCTCGCGCGCGAGTACGGCCACGTGAGCTACGAGCGCGTCGCGTCCGGATCGACGATCGCTGCGCTCTACACGTTCTTCGTGCGCGATCAGCGCGTGCCCGAGTCCGAGGGAAACGCGTCCTACGTCGCACGCGCTGCGGACCCGAACGTCGCCGTCGTCGAGCTCGCCGAGAAGGGCAAGAGCGAGGCAGCGATGCGTGCGATCGAGCTGTGGTCGAGCGTGTACGGCGCCGAGGCAGGAAACCTCGCGCTGAAGTCGCTCGCCACGTCGGGCATCTACGTCTGCGGTGGAGCGTCGGCGCGGCTCGCGAATGTCCTCGCGGACGGCCTGCCTGCGCGCAAGAAGAAGGGCGGTGCA
>JAQBQJ010000156.1 GCA_028287065.1 Labilithrix sp.
CGCACCGCCCTCGTCGTCCGCAAGGACGGCCGCGAGATCGGCCGCGAGCGCGTCAGCGACCTGCGTGGTGCGCTGCACCACTACGGTCCGGCGGCTGCAGGCTGGCTCCTGACCACGGGTCAGGTCCTCAGCGGCGCGCGTGAGGAGTCCGGCGCGCCCGCGGCTCCGATCGCGCTCTTCGACGGCGTTGCGCTGTGCAAGCTGCTCGAGGACAACGACGTCGGCGTGGTGCGCACGCGCCTCACGACGGCGATCCCGGACCTCGAGCTCTTCGAGACGCTCCGAGGCTAGGCGACCCCGCCGAGCGCACACAGATGAAGACGAGGCGGGTCGTTGGGTTTGTGGTGCTGCTCGGCAGCTCTCTCGTCGGCTCGCTCGCCTCGCGCGCGCACGCCGACGAGGGCTCCGCTCTCACGCCGCCGCCGCTCGCGTTCTCCGTCACCGCGGGGACGGGCGGCGGACCGTGGAAGCTCCGCGTCGAGAACACGGGCGACGTGCCCGTGCGCATCGCCGCGGATCCGCGCCTGCTCGTCCTCGAGGTCACGCCACCGGCGGGCTTCGTGGACGAGGCGGCGATCGCGAAGGCAAAGGCCTCGCGAACCGCGCCGCCGAAGCCCGCCGATCTAGCGAAGCCCGTCCGCTGCGTGCTGCCGGACGACGCGCGCCCGGCGACCGACGAAGGGCGCGAGCTCGTCGTTCCGGCGAAGCGCTCTTGGACCGCGACGTTCGATCCGCTGCTCTACTGCTTCGGTGCGCGCGAGCGTGCCGTGCTCGTGAACGGCGCGACCGTCACCGCGCAGCTCGGCTGGGTGCCGCCGCCTCCGAGGGCCGGTGCGCGTCCGTCCACGAAGCCCGTCGTGCTTGCGCCTCCGTTCGTCGCGGCGCCGGTCGGCGCAGCGATCGGGCGCGTCGCTCCGGCAAAGGCTCTGCAGGCCGCGCCGATCACGCTCGCCGAGAACGTCACCACGGCTTCGGCTTCGGCTTCGGCGAGCGGCTCCGAAGCCGACACGCCGGGTACGACGCTCACGCTCACGATGCCCGACACGCTCGACGTGTCGAAGGGCGCGGAGATCTCGACGACCGTCACCGTCGCGAACGACGGCGACAAGCCCGTCGTCCTGCTGTTCCGTCCCGAGACGCTGCGCTTCACCGTGAACGGCCCCGCCGGCTCGGTCGCGTGCGGCACGACGCGCGCGGTCGGCTCGCCGATCCGCGAGCTCTATTCGACGCTGGGCGTGAGGGCACGAACGTCCGTCGCCTTGCTGATCACCGCCGTGTGTCCGAGCGACACCTTCGACGAGCCGGGCATCTACCGCGTGACGCCGATGCTCGACACGAGCGGTGCCTCGGCTCGATCCATCGGCCTCAAGACGTGGGACGGGACCGTGACCGGCCGTACCCCGATGCTGCTCCGCGTGCGCTCGGCGCGACGCGCGCCGACCTCGACCACCCGGCCCGTACTCGATTGACCGCGATGGATCCGCTCGCTCGTCCGCTTCCGTTCGCCGCGACGACCGATCAGCGTGTCGAGCTCGCGGTCGTCGACCTCGGCGTCGCTCGCGCCTACTGGGAAGGCGTGCCCACGGCGCGGCTCTTGGCGCGCATCCGGCTCGGCCGCGACGAGCGCGATCTCGTCGACGTCGGTGAGCGCGAGAGCGGTCTGGAGCTCGCGTCCTCGACGTGGGACAAGCTGATGGCGCGCCTGCTCGCCGAATCCGCGTCCGCCTGGGGCCGCGTGAAGAGCGCCGTCGCGCGCCATGGTCGCGCCGCGTCCGACGAGGGCCCACTCGTCGCCGACGACGGAGCGATCGCGGCGCTCGTGCACGTGCTGCTCTCGGCCGCCGAGTCGGACGGAGACTCCTCCCCTGCCGAGGGCGCGGCCGATCGTGGTGCCGTCGACAGCAGCGTGATGCGCGCATGCGCCGTGCTCGATGCGCGCCTCGGGATCGTCACGAGCGATCGTCGCGCAGCTGCATTCGAGGCATGCCTTCGCGTGGCCACGATCGCGACCGCCGTTCCGACCTCGGCGTCGTCGCTCTTCGATCTCGGAGAGCGCGCCGCCTCCGCTGCGCCGCTCTATCCGTGGGGCGACGACGAGGTGCCGGTCGCGGAGCGGCATGCGCTGCTGCTCGATCGACCTGCGCTCGACGCGCCGGCGTCGGCGGAGCTGGCGCACGCGACGCGCATGCTCGCGGCGCATCACGGCGCGCTCGTCGCGTTCGTTGCATCGGCGGAGCGGCGCTCGCCGCTCGCCGTCAACTCGTTGCCGCCGAGCTCGTGGCTCCCGAGCGATCTCGGCTCGCCCGACGCCGCGACCCGTCTCGCTGCTGCGCTCGAACGCGGCGCGACGACGGCGCCGCGCACGCGCTCGCTGATCCTTCGCGGTGGCGATGCCGCGCTCGACGCGATCGGCGCGGAGATGCTCAACGTCGCTGCGCATCCGTTCGCGAGCGCCGTGTTCGCCGACATCCTCGGTCGCGCGTCGCGCGAGCGCGACGTCGTGCGCCTCGTCTCGTATTTCGCGATCGCGCCGGACGCCGCGACCGCCGCGCATGCGCTCGCCGTGTGCACGTCGTCCGAGGTGCCGGCGATGCTCCGCGCGTGGCTCGAGTCGATCCTCCCGACCGACGGCTCGCACGCGGAGGTCTCCTCGAGCGAGCGCCTGAACCGCTGCGTCGCCGCGCTCGCGCCCTATCCGCATCTGCACGCCGCCGTGAAGCCGCTCCTCCGCCGGACGAGCGAGCGACCGCCCGCGCGGTAGCGATCCGCCCGCCCTGGATCCCAGGAACCCCTCACTAGAGGAGGGGCCCCCCTCCCGTCCTTAGTTCCGGCGCCGGTCCTTAGTTCCGGCGGGCGTTCTTTCGCGCACTTAGGTGGCGGAGAGACGAACCAAGGGGCGGGACCTACATGGGCACACCATGTGCTCTAAAGCGGCCCATGCGATGCCGGTTGGCCTTGATGCTCGCGGTCGTGGGGCTCGCGGCGTGTAGCGCTGGGGCCGACGAGGGCGTCGACAGCTCCGAGGACGAGGTCGTCTGGGAGCCGATCTCGGCGCTCCTCGGCAATCCGCCGAACTTCGCGCAGCTCGGGAACGGGTCTGCGATGACCGTCGTGTCGCGCGCCGAGGGCCGCGGGTCCAAGGCGGGCGCGCTCGTCGAGCTGTTCTATCCGAAGTACTCCGCCGACAACCTCTGGGACTCGTACGTCGGCATCCGCAGCAAGGGCCAGAAGCTCCGCTGGGCTCACCAGCTCGATCTCCGCGCGCAGCGTATCGTCGACGACACCGGTCTCGTGCAGAGCGACTTCGCCGCGAGCGCCTTCACGATGCGCATCGAGGACGTCATGCGTCCCGACAGCGACGCTCACGTCCGCCACGTCGTCGTCACGAACACGAGCGGCGCCGCCATCGAAGACGCGCAGGTCGCCTTCTACGCGTTCTACACGTTGAAGGATCTCCCCGGCGGCGACCGCATTCGCTTCGACGCCGCGCGCGGCGCGCTCGTGCAGGTCGATGGTGACGTCGCCGTTGCGACCGCCGCCGATCGCCCGCCCGTCGCACAGCACTGCGGGCACACGCTGCGCATCCTCGGCTCGCAGCGGGACGCGCGCGGCGCCGCCGAGAACGACAAGCTCACCGGCTGCAAGGACGCGATCGACGCCGGCATCGCAGGCGTCAACGGCGTGCTCGTTCATTCGCTCGGCACGCTCCAGCCCGGCGAGACCAAGGACATCAGCTACGCCATCGGCGTCGGTCATGCGGAGAGCGAAGCGCTCGATCAGGCCCAGAACGCCCTCGCCGGCGGCTTCGCGGCGCGCGCCGCCGAGGATCGCGCGCACTGGGCGAGCGTGCTCGCGCGTGGCGAGCAGCCTGCCGCCCTCCCCGCCGATGCCCGCGCCGTGTATCGACGCGCGCTCGTCACGATGCTCCAGCATCGCGTGTCGAACGGCGCCTTCATCGCCGCGCCCACGCTCACGAGCCCGGTCTATCGCTTCGTGTGGCCGCGCGACGGCTCGAAGACCGCGATCGATCTGCTCGAGGCCGGCTACGCGCCCGAGGCCAAGTCCTTCTTCGAGTTCCTCGAGAAGGTCCTCCTCCCCGACGGCAGCTTCGCCGTGAACTACTTCGCCGACGGCTCGAAGCCGCTCTTCGACTTCGGCGCCGACGGTAACGAGAACGATCAGCCGGGCATGCTGCCCTGGGGGGTCGACAAGGTCTTCGACGCCACGCACGATCGCACGTGGCTCGCCGCCCGTTGGCCGGGCGTGCGCCGCGCGTCCGAGCACATCCTCGCGATGTCCGCGACGCAGAACGGCCTCGTGAAGCCGTCGCGCGATCTCTGGGAGCTCGAGACCGGCTCGAGCTGGACGTACGCGAACGGCTCCGCGGTCGCCGGCCTCGAAGCCGCGGGTCGCATCGCTCGCGAGCTCGGCAAGCCCGCGGATGCGACGCGCTACGAAGCCCGCGCGAAGACTCTTCGCGACACGATGGCCGCCTCGCTCGTCGCGCCCGGCGGATACTGGGCGCGCGGCCTGAAGGGTACGAAGGTCGACGCCCGCCTCGAGATCGGAAACCTCGCCCTCGGCGCCGGAGGCTTCGCCATCTATCCCGACACCGATCCTCGCCTCGTGCGCGTCGGCGACCTCGTTCGCGAGCGCCTCCTCGATGCCGGCGGCGGCGTTCGCCGCTACGAAGGCGATCGTTACTACGGCGGCCAGCCGTGGCCCGTCGCGGCGGCGTGGCTGTCGATGCACGAGCTCGCGCGCGGGCAGCGCACGCTCGCCGTCGCGCAGTTCGCGAGCATGACGCGCCAGGCGCTCTCGACCGAGTCGCGCATGCTCGGCGAGCAGTTCGACGAGTCGAAGAAGGAGTGGCTCAGCGCGATGCCGCTCGTGTGGAGCGAGGCGGCTTACGTCCGAACCGCACTTTCGCTATATCGCGGTCCATGACCGAGCACACATTCCAGGCCGAGGTCGGCCGTGTCCTCTCTCTCGTCATCAACTCGCTCTACTCGAACAAGGAGATCTTCCTCCGGGAGCTGATCTCCAACGCCTCCGACGCGCTCGACAAGCTGCGCTTCCGCGCCATCACCGAGCCGAAGCTGCTCGAAGGCGAGCCCGAGCTCGTCGTGCGCCTGCGCCCCGACAAGGAGCGCGGCGTCCTCGTCGTCGAGGACACCGGCATCGGCATGACCGAGGCCGAGCTCGTCGAGAACCTCGGCACCGTCGCGCGCTCCGGCTCGCAGGCGTTCCTCGCCAAGCTCGAGGAGAAAAAAAACGTGTCGATCATCGGCCAGTTCGGCGTCGGCTTCTACAGCGCCTACCTGGTGGCCGATCGCGTCGAGGTCGTCTCACGCGCGGCCGGCAGCGCCGACGGGGATCGAGCGTTCCGGTGGACGTCGAATGGCAAGGACACCTTCACGGTCGAGCCTGCCGAGCGTGCCTCGCGCGGCACGACCATCGAGCTCCACCTGAAGCCCGATCAGAAGCAGCTCCTCGACCAGTGGTCGCTACGCGATCTCGTGCGCCGCTACTCCGATTACATCGCGTATCCGATCGAGCTCGAGTCGAAGGAGACCGCGAACGGAAAGACGGAGACGAAATTCGAGCGCATCAACAAGGGCGCGGCGCTCTGGCAGCGCCCGAAGAACGAGATCACCGACGAGCAGTACGAGGAGCTCTATCGCCACCTCACGCACGACTTCGACGCGCCGCTCGCGCGCACGCACTTCCGCGCCGAAGGCAACGTCGAGTTCGTCGGCCTCCTCTGGATCCCCAAGCAGGCACCGTTCGATCTCGACGACCCGCGCAAGCAGCGCGGCGTGCGCCTCTTCGTGAAGCGCGTGCTCGTCATGGACGACTGCGACGCCGTCCTCCCGCAGTGGCTGCGCTTCGCGCGCGGCCTCGTGGACTCCGACGATCTCCCGCTCAACGTCTCGCGCGAGCTGCTCCAGGATTCCTCGACGCTCCGCACCATCAAGAAGGCCGTCACGCGGAAGGTCGTCGATCTCCTCGACGAGGTCGCGAAGGACAAGCCCGAGGACTACAAGACGTTCTGGACGACGTTCGGACGCATCCTCAAAGAGGGCATCGTCGTCGACGGCGAATGGAAGGAGCGCCTCGCGAAGCTCACGCGATGGGCGAGCACGTCGTCGTCGTCGGCCGACGAGCTCTTCTCGCTCGAGCAGTACGTCGAGCGCATGAAAGAAGGCCAGGACGCGATCTATTACGTCACCGGCGAGTCGCGCGACCTGCTCCTCGGCTCCCCGTACCTCGAGGCGCTGAAGGCGCGCGGCTACGAGGTGCTGCTCATGACCGACGCCGTCGACACGTGGACGGCCGAGGCGATCGGCGAATTCGGCGGCAAGAAGCTCGTCAACGCGATGCGCGCCGACGTGAAGCTCCCCGAGACCGACGACGACAAGAAGAAGGCCGAGGACGCCTCGAAGGGCTTCGAAGCGCTCATCTCCGTCGCGAAAAAGGCGCTCGAAGGCAAGGTCGCCGACGTGCGCACGTCGGGCCGACTCGTCGACTCGCCCGCGGTCCTCGTGCTGGCGCACGGGGCGATGCCTGCGCATCTCGAGAAGGTGATCCGGCAGTCCGGCAAGGAGGTCCCGCGCGGAAAGCGCGACTTCGAGCTCAACCCGGCGCATGATGCCGTGAAGCGCCTGGCTGCGATCGCTGCGGAGAACCCGAGCGATCCGCGGCTCGACGACTTCATCGTCGTCCTCTACGAGCAGTCGTTGCTCGCCGAGGGGAGCCCGCTCGAGGACCCGAACGGGTTCGCCAAGCGTCTCACCTCCCTACTCACGCAGGCGGTCGGTCGATGAACGAGCCCGCGCTGGTGATCGCGCTCGTGCTCGCGGGCGTCACGAGCGCTGTCGCTTGCTCGTCGAAGACCTCGGACAGCGCGGCCGCGCCGATCGTCACGCCGCGGCCCGACTCGGGGACATGCACGTCGGCGTGCTGCGAGCTGCCGGTCCCCGGAACGACGTGCGCCGTCGATGCCGGAACGACCTGCACGTACGCCGTGACGTGCGCCGAGGGTCTCGTGCTCTCGCGCACGACGTCGTGCGAATCAGGCGTGTGGCAGTCGGTGAACGACTGCCCGGCGCCCGGCGGTGAAGACGCGCGCGGATGTCCGGGGTCGCAGCCCGCGAGCGGTACGCCGTGCGCGCTCGACGGCGGCGCGGGCGGCAACTGCGGATACAGCAAGACGTGCGACGCGAAGGTCTGCGACGGCGGGGACTGCGTGCCGGTGCGGACGAGTGCGCAGGCGAATTGCATCAACGGCACGTGGCAGACGACGCCGCTCGGTCCCTGTTGAGTCTCCGCCGCGCGCGCGCCGTCGCGTGGCACCGGCGTTGCTCGAGGTCGCTCGCTCCGGAGGACCTCGATGCTCAACGCCCTACCTCGTCCCCGTCCCGGTCATCGCCTTCCGTCGCCGCTGCGGCTTCCGGAAGACGCGCCCGCTCCGGAAAGTCGGCTCGATCGTGTTCGGGTTGCGGCCGCCGCGTTCATGCGAGGGACCACCATCGGGTGGAGCCGTCGCGATCTGGCGGATTGGCTCGTGTGTCAGTACGCACCGTGCGCAGCCCCCGCGTCATATCAGGAAAGCCCCGACCTGCCGCCCGCTGCGGAGCGGGCGCTCGACGACGGGATCGTCGAGGGCATCATCCTCGACGCACGCCGAAGCGCGCTGCGACTCCTCGGCGAGCTCGTCGTGCCGTGGCAGGCGAGCCCGATCGCGCGGCTCGCCGTCGCGTCGGGCATGGTGGTCTCGCAGCGTGATGCGCGCGGCGCGGTCGCGTACTCACCGGTCAAGTTGAAGAGGCTGCGCCTGGCCGACCGCGTCGCGTCGCTGTTCATCGCCGACTACCTGAATCGGCCGACCGACTATCGTTGGCTCGCGATGTGCCGCGAGTGCGGCGAGCTCTCGTTCAGCGACGAGCTCGAACACTCGTCGTGGTGCGCGGGCTCGCCGGAGCACTGGATGGCGTTCACGGCAGCGGAGGCGATCACCCACGCTGCCGGCGAGTAGCGCCAGAACGAACGAGGGGCTCAGCCGAGCTTCTGCTTCACGAGCTCGGCGACGACCTTCGGATTTCCCTGACCCTTGGTCTGCTTCATCACCATGCCGACGATCGCGCCGAAGACGTTGAGGTTGCCACCGCGATAGCGCGCGACGACGTCGGCGTTCGAGGCGAGCACCTCGTCGACGATCGGTCCGAGCGCGTCGGCGCTGGCGATCTGCTTCATCCCGCGCGCCTCGACGATCGCGCGTGCCGGCTTGCCGGTCGCGATCATCTCGGAGAGGACGTCCTTCGACTGCTTCGTCGAGATGGTGCCGTCCTGGCCGAGCTGCACGAGCTCGACGATCGCCGCGCCCGCGAAGGGGACCTGGTCGATCTTCTTCGTGCGCATCTCGCCGAGGAGATCGTTCACGAGCACCGACGCCACCGCCTTCGTGAGCTTCTTGCCCTCGGGCGTGGCGATCGCCGCATCGAAGAGGAGGCGCAGCGCCGGCGCGCGCTCGTCCTGCGCGAGGACGCGCGCCTCGTCCGGCGTGAGCCCGTGCGCGTCGACGAGCGCCGTCGCCTCCGCCGAGAGCGGGGCAGCGACGCCGGCGGCCTTCTTCTCCTCGCCGCTCGCCGCGCGCTTCGCCGAAGGGACCGCGGGCGCGGTCGCCTTCGCCTTCGCGGTCTTCGTCTGCCTCGCCCAGCTGTCCTTCAGCGGCACGGTGCGATTGAAGATCGGCGCGCCCGGCAAGCTGTCCGGGTCGGCGAAGAAGAATCCGACGCGCTCGAACTGGAAGCGATCGCCGGGCAACGCCCGCGCGACGCTCGGCTCGGCCTTCGCATGCACCGCGGACAGCGAATTCGGGTTGAGCTCCTCGAGCCAGTCGCGCGACTCGTCCGAGCCGGGGCTCTCGGTCGTGAAGAGGCGATCGTAGACGCGGACCTCGACGTCCTTCGCGTGCGCGGCGCTCACCCAGTGGATGGTGCCGTCGATGCGCTTTCCGTCGGGCGAGACGCCGCCGCGCGTGGCCGGGTCGTGCGTGCAGTATACACGCTTGATCTCGCCGTTCTCCTGCTCCACGCGCGTGCACGTCACGATGTAGCCGTGGCGGAGGCGGACCTGTCGGCCCGGCGCGAGGCGCTTCCATCCTGACGGCGGGAACTCGGCGAAGTCGTCGCGATCGATCAGGAGAGTGCGCGAGAACGGCAGCTTGCGACCGCCGCGCAAGGCCGCGTCGACGTCGTCGGCCGGATCGGTGCCGGTCGGCCAGTACGGCGCATCGAGCTGCTCGACCTCGTTCTCGGGGAACGACTCGATCACGAGCTCGAGCGGCTTGAGGATCGCCATCACGCGCGGCGAGCGACGATCGAGGTCGTCGCGCGCGCACGACTCGAGGAGCGCGACGTCGACGGTCGAGAGGTTCTTCGCGACGCCGACCTTGCCGATGAAGTCGCGGATCGACTCCGGCGTGTAGCCGCGACGGCGGAAGCCGGCGAGCGTGGGCATGCGCGGATCGTCCCAGCCAGAGACGAGCTTTTGCTCGACGAGCTGGAGGAGCTTGCGCTTGCTCATCACGGTGTACGTGAGGTTCAGGCGCGCGAACTCGGTCTGCTTCGGGACGTGCGGGACCTCGGTGGCCTGGATGACCCAGTCGTACAGCTCGCGCGCGCTCTCGAACTCCATCGTGCAGAGGGAGTGCGTGACGCCCTCGAACGAGTCCTCGA
>JAQBQJ010000166.1 GCA_028287065.1 Labilithrix sp.
GGCGTGGCGGTCTGCGCGGCGTCGATCTCGCGCGCGAGGTCATCCTCCTCGAACAGGACGAGGCGCTTCTTCGCGCGGAGCTGATCGAGCGCGATGCGCAGGGCGACCGTCCGAAGCCACGGGTAGAAGCCGACGTTCTGCCACGTGAACTTCGAGATGTTCGCGACCACCTTCGCGTACGTCTCGGCGAGGGCCTCCTTCGCGGCGGTCTCGGTCCCGAGGCGCGGCAGGAGGACGCTGCGGTAGAGCCCAGGACCGTACTTGTGGAGGAGCTCACCGAGCGCGACCCGATCGCCGGCCTGCGCGCGGTCGACGAGCACGTGATCGGCGGCATCGGACTCGGCGCGGCGCTTCTGGAGCTCGGGATCGACCTCCCGCCTCGTGTCTCGCGCGGTGTCCGCCACGGGCCGCAGCATACGGCGGGGCTGGGCCGCGCGGCCCAGCTTTTCCCAGCCCAGCCGGAGCGGCGGTCGGGTCGCAACGGGCGAGGCGGTGCAGATCACGCAGGGAGAACGGTCGGGAATCCACTGGCCTTACACGCCCGCGCGCGGTCCCCCTCCGTGTTAGACGGCAGTCCATGAAGAGCCGAAGACTGGGCGCATGCAAGGCGGGCCTCGTGCTCGCATTCGGCGGCGCGGCCCTGCTTGCCTCTACCGTCGCGGGCGTCGCACGAGCGGACGTCGCGATCCCGTTCACGCGCACGACGCTCCCGAACGGCATGGTGGTGATCCTGCACGAGGACCACGCGGTGCCGACCGTCGTGGTGAACGTCTCGTACAACGTCGGCTCGCGCTTCGAGGTGACGCGCCGCACCGGATTTGCGCACCTGTTCGAGCACCTCATGTTCATGGGCACGCGCCGCGCGCCCACGAAGGCGTTCGACGCATGGATGGAAGCGTCGGGCGGCTGGAACAACGCGTGGACCAGCCAGGACCGCACCGACTACTACGACGTCGGGCCGCCGACGGCGCTCGATCTGCTCGTGTGGCTCGAGGCCGATCGTCTCCGCGATCTCGGCCCGCTCATGACGCTCGAGAAGCTCGACGCCCAGCGCGAGGTCGTTCGCAACGAGCGCCGTCAGACGAGCGAGAACACGCCCTACGGCAAGGTCGAGCTGCGCATGCCCGAGCTGATGTACGGAGCGGAGCATCCGTATCACCACCCCGTGATCGGCTCGCACGCGGACCTCGAGGCGGCGACCGTCGACGACGTGAAGGAGTTCTTCGCGAAGCACTACGACCCGGCCAACGCATCGATCGTGATCGCCGGCGACATCGATCCGAAGCACGCGAAGGACCTCGTCGATCGCTGGTTCGGTAGCATTCCGTCGCGCGGCGCGGCTCCGGACCCCGGCGCGCCGGGCTTCAGCGATACGAAGACGACGCTCACGTCGGTCGTGCGGGAGACGCTCGAGGACGACGTCGAGCTCCCGAAGGTCGTGATGGCCTGGCAGAGCCCGAAGCACTTCGGTCCGGGAGACGCCGAGCTCGACATCCTGAGCGCCGCGCTCGCGACGGGGAAGGCGAGCCGGCTGTACAAGGCGCTCGTGTACGAGCAGAAGGTCGCGCAGACCGTGAGCGCGACGCAGGAGTCGTCCGTGCTCGGCTCGCGCTTCACCGTCGACGTCATCGCGCGGCCCGGCGTGCCGCTCGAGAAGCTCGAAGCCGCGATCGACAAGGAGCTCGAGAAGGTCCGCAAGGCAGCGATCTCCGACGAGGAGCTCGATCGCGCGAAGAACCTGATCGAGACGCAGTTCGTGGTGCGCCTCGAGGGCGTCCGCGAACGCGCCTCGCTCTTGAACATGTACCAGGCGGAAGTGAAGGATCCCGGCTTCGCGCCGAAGGACCTCGAACGCTACCGGCGCGCAACCAAGGAGCAGATCAAGAGCGCGGCGGAGACGTACCTCGTTCCGAACGCGCGGGTGATTCTGCGCGTGGTCCCGAAGGCGAAGAAGGCGGCAGCGCCGGGAGGCAAGAAGTGACGGAGAGAGAGATGAGAGAACAGGTGATGGAAATGGAAACGGAAATGGAAATGCCCAGATCCCGATCTCGTCTCGCCGTGGAAATGCCCAGATCCCGATCTCGTCTCGCCGTTTCCATTTCCATTTCCATTTCCATCACCTGTTTTCTGGGTCTCGTGCTCGGTGCATGCGGCGACAACGCCGCCGTCCCTCCGCCGACTACCCCGAAGCCGCCTCCCGTCGCATCGGCTCCTCCCCCCGCAGCGCCCTCCGATCCGCTCGGCCCCCGCCCCGCGCTCGCTCCTCCTCAGCGCTTCGTACCGCCCGTGCCCGTCGCCTATACGCGTCCGAACGGCATGACCGTCTGGCTCCTCGAGCGTCACGCGCTTCCGATCGTGTCCGTGCAGGTCGTCGTTCCTGCCGGCGCTGCGACCGATCCCGACGACAAGGGCGGCCTCGCGCTCGCGACCGCCAACATGCTCGACGAAGGCGCGGGGACGCGCGGCGCCCTCGACATCTCACGTGACGTCGATCGTCTCGGCGCGACGCTGTCGACGGGGGCGTACGCCGACTACGCGTTCGCGTCGATCACCACGCTGAAGAAGAACCTCGCGCCGGCGAGCGCGATCCTCGGCGACGTCATCGTCAAGCCCACGTTCTCGCCGCTCGAGTGGAAGCGCGTGCACGACCTGTGGCTGAACGAGCTGAAGGCGCGCGCGAGCGAGCCCGACGCCGTCGCCAACATCGTGTCGTTCCGGCAGCTCTTCGGGAACGAGCCGTACGGTCATCCGACCAACGGCACGCTCAAGTCCGCGGCGAAGGTGTCGCTCGAGGACGTCAAGAGCTTCTACCGCGCGAGCTGGCGCCCCGATCGCGCGACGTGCGTGGTCGCCGGCGACGTCACGAAGGCGGAGCTCGAGCCGCTGCTGGATCAGGTGCTCGGCGCGTGGAAGGCGCCCGCGACGGACGCGCAAGCGAAGGCGCAACCGAAGCCCGGCGCGGCTCCGTCGGCGAACGCGCAAGCGGGCCGGCGCGTCGTCATCGTCGATCGTCCGGACGCTCCCCAGTCGGTGCTCGCGCTCGTGCGGCCCGGCGTGGCGGCGGGCGATGTCGACGCCGCCGCGCTCGTGCGCGTCAATACCGCGCTCGGCGGCAGCTTCACCTCGCGACTCAACCAGGACCTCCGCGAGGAGCACGGCTGGAGCTACGGCGCGCGTTCGCGCTTCTCCTTTACGAAGCGGACCGGCATCTTCTCGGCGGTCGCGGCGGTGCACACGGAGCACACCGGAGAAGCGCTGAAGGCGATGATCGCCGACGTCGAGGGCGTCGCGCGTGAAGGCCTGACCGACGAGGAGATCGAGAAGACGCGCCTCATCGCACGTGGTGAGCTCGTCGACGCGTTCGAGAGCGTCGAGGCAGCGGCGCGCCGCCTCGCGCGCAACGCCGGCGTGGGGCTCCCGCCGGATCACGAAGCGAAGGCGAGCGCGGTGCTCGATCGGGCTTCGAAGGACGACCTCAAGAAGCTCGCCGCCGCGCACGTCGATCCGGCGAACGCGATCGTCGTCATCGTGGGGCCGCGCGCGAAGCTCCAGCCCCAGCTCGAGAAGATCGGCATCACCACGCTCCAGGCGAGCGGCCCCGAGGGCGACTGACGATGGCGTCGCCTTCCATCTCGCTCGCTCCCGGCGCCGAGAGCAACGCGTTCGCGACGATGCTCTGCGACCTCGTACGGCAGAACCTCGACAGCAAGCCTCACAAGGTGAAGGACTTCGACGCGCTCGCGCGGGGTCGCGGCGCGACCATCGCGCTCGTCGCGGACGACGCCGAGGTCGCGCTCACGCTCGAGTTCAGGGAGGGACGCCTCGTCCTCCACGATGGCATCAAGGGCGTGCCCGACGTCGCCGTCCGTGGCTCGGCCGACTCGATCATGGCGCTCTCCAACGTTCCGCTCACGCGGCCGCTCGCCCTGCCGATCCCGACGGATCGGACGGCCCTCGACGTGCTCCTGGCGATGGTCAGAGCGACGCGCACCGGTGAGCTCAAAGTGCACGGAATGCTTGGAAACTTCGGCGTGCTATCCAGGCTCACCCGGGTCATGAGCGTCAATGGCTG
>JAQBQJ010000171.1 GCA_028287065.1 Labilithrix sp.
GATGCCGCCGCTCGTGCTGCAGGTCGACGACTGCCGCGCCGCGTGCGAACGCATGCGCGCGCGCGGGGTGGAGCTCACACAGGAGCCGGTGGAGCGCTACGGCAGCGTGGATGCGGGGTTCCGCGATCCTTCGGGGAATGGGTGGAAGATGATCGAGGCGCGCGCGGCGAAACAGTGACGCGCGCCATCACCGAGTCCTCGAGAGGGACGGCGATCGGCTACTGAATTTTCGGATCGAGCTCCGATCGCGGGCGCGCCCGCGCCGTCGACGCCGTCGTCGGCAGACATGAGGAACCGTGAGGAGAAGGTGAACTTTCCATGAGGCCGGCGTTCCCGCGCGCAGTTCAGGCTTGACCTGATTATTCTGCGGAGGGTTATCGAAGGGGGGCTTCATGGATCGTACGCGGATGCGACGGTGGGGGATGGTCTCGGTGTTCGGGGCGGCTCTTGGCTACGGCCTCTTCGCGTGCTCGAGCGATGACTTGAGCTCGGTTTCTCCTGCCGACGGCGGAACGAGCGACGCGCCGAGCGGCGACACGGCTTCGGACGCGGGGCCGGACCAATCCGCGCCCTCGATCGACTGCGACGTCGCGATCGTCGGCGGTGGGCCGGGTGGCGTCCACACGGCGTACAAGCTCACGAATCCAGACGGCGGAGTGACCGGCGTGAGCACGCCGAGCAGCGTGTGCCTCTTCGAGAAGAACGATCGCCTCGGCGGCCGTGTCCGCGACGTCTCGTTCGGGCCGAAGCCCGGTGACGTGAGCGACACCGGCGCCCGGCGCATGTACGACAACCAGTACACCTTCGAGCTCGCGACCGAGCTCGGCGTGACGGTCGTGGCGCCGAGCGACTTCTCGAGCCTGCGCGGCCTCCAGGATCCGGGCGGCAACGCGGGGCAGTTCTTCGGGTACAGCGGCGACGCCTTCAAGGCGCTCTACGGGCAAACGAAGAACGATGACGAGATGTGGGTCGAGCTCATGTGCGGAGCGCAGGTCCCCAAGGACGGGACCAATCACCCGAGCTACGGCGGCGTCGACGGCGGCATCGCGAACAAGAGCACCGTCGACTACGCGAACGACGTCCTCGGTGCGAACGGCGCGAAGTACTTCTTCGACCAGAACCGGTTCCGCGCCGACTTCACCGCGGACGTCGATGCGGTCGGGTACATGGAGTACGCGGTCATCGACTGGTTCGGGTCCGGCGCAACCCGGTATCCGATCCCCGGGCACTCCGCGATCATCGGCAACATGAAGGCCGCGATCGAGGCGAAGGGTGGCCGCGTCTTCCTGTCGGAGGCGGTGAAGAGCGTCGCGAGCATGCCCGACGGCGCGTTCACGCTCCACACGAGCTCACGCACGGTGAACGCGAAGCAGGTCATCCTCGCAGTCCCGCACGGCGCCATGACCAGCATCACTGGCGACGTCGTCTCCACGATCACCAGCGCGAAGGAGTACGGCAGCGTGACGGCGGCGAAGTCGATGCAGGTCACGCACCAGTGGGACAAGGCGTGGTGGAAGGGGAACCTCCGCTACCCCAACCTGGCCAACGTCGTCGGGGGCGACCTGCCGGACGCGTCGGCGCCGATCCTGCGCGCAGACACGACGATCATGCCTGGCGGCTACTGCATCAACTCGATCGAGATGCCGTTCACCGAACACCACGACGCGCTGAAGGTCACGCGCACGGTCTACTCCGACAACCGCGCGTGCGTGGAGAAGAACCTGACGCTCTATGGCGCCGGCGGCGCGGCGGGCGAGCAGGCGCTCAACGCCGAGGTGAAGAAGTCGCTCCGCATCCTGTTCCCCGCGGTCTTCGACGGCACGGCGAACGAGCCGCAGATCGTGAAGACCGACGTCAACACGCACGAAGAAGCGTGGTTCTACTTGAAGAAGGGCGCGACCGCGAACGGCGTCACGAACAAGAGCCTCTTCGACTGGTCCGTTGCTCCCGTCGCGGGCAAGAAGATCTACCTCGTCGGCGACTCGTGGTACCCGCTCGGCTCCGGCTGGTCGAACGCGGCGTACATCTCGTCGATCCGCGTGCTCGACACGCACTTCGGGATGAACATCCCCTCCCACGAGCTGCAGCCCGTGGCCTGTCCCTGACGACCGGGGCGCGGGGGAACGGGGCACGCGCGCTCGAGCTCACGCAGCGTCGAGCACGTACCGTCATCGGGCGACGAGCACGCGCTCCGCGATGACGAGCCGCGGCGCGCGTCTCCCGTACCGGCGCGCGAGCTCGTCCATTCCCTCGTCGGCGGTGACCTCGAAGCCGTGCGCGCGCACGAGCGCGTGTGCTCGATCGCTCGTCATCAAGCCGCGGAGGTCCTCGCCGAGAAGGTGAAGTACCGGCGAAACGAGCGGCCGGAACGCGCGCGGGAGCCTCCCGAGATCCGGCGTGCCGTAGGTCATCACGAGCGCGCTTCCCTCCGCGGTCCGCGCGCGGATCACCCCGAGGGTCGCATCGATGGCGTCCTCGGTGAGGTATGGCGTCACGCCCTCCCAGATCCACGTGGTCGGTCTCGTCGCGTCGTGGCCCGTCGCGCCGAGCTGCTCGCCGAGATCGTCGCGCTCGAAATCGACGCTGACGTAGCGGACCTCACGCGCGGCGCGCGGAAGCTTCTCCGCTCGCTTGCGCTTGAAGGCCTGCGTGGCGGGATGATCGACCTCGAAGACGACCGTCTCGCCGAGCGCATCCATCCGGTGTGCGCGCGCGTCGAGCCCCGCGCCGAGCACGACGAGCTGCGGAGCGGCGACCGCCACTACGGTGTCGTCGATCGCTTGCGTCCGGAGCGCGAGGTGGTCGACGAGCCCGAGGGAGAGCGCCCGAGCGACCCGCGAGCGCCGTAGCGCCGCGAATGCCGTCCCGAGAGGCGGCGGGAGGAGGCGCTCGGCGCACGCATCGATGCCGGCGGCGGCCCGTGCGCCTGCGACGATCATCGCCGTGAAGCTCGGGAGTCCCGCGCGCATGTCGAGGACGAGACTAGCTCCTCGCGCGACGTCAGCGAGCGCAGCGGTGACGAAGCGACGTGCGCGGCCCGGAAATGACGGATTCGTGCAAACAC
Organism: Labilithrix sp.; assembly: GCA_028287065.1. GTDB lineage: Bacteria > Myxococcota_A > Polyangia > Polyangiales > Polyangiaceae > Labilithrix. The sequence goes on from JAQBQJ010000171.1 coordinate 3,065, forward strand.
GCCGCTTCTGCGGGACACTCACGCCATGAAACCTCATTACGCCCTCCTCGCCGTCACGCTCACGATCGTCGCGTGTGAGAAGAAGCCGGATGCGGCTCCCGCGCCCGGTACTGCCACGACCGCCGCGACCACCGGAGCCGCAGCCGCCGCGACGACC
>JAQBQJ010000201.1 GCA_028287065.1 Labilithrix sp.
AAGACGAGAGAACAGGTGATGGAAATGGAAATGGAAATGGAAATGCCGGACGAGAGGGCTCAGCCCGGGCCGTCCGCATTTCCGTTTCCATTTCCATTTCCATCACCTGTTTTCTCGGGGTCCGGGCGGGCCTACCTGGTTCTCGGAATCTGCGGTCGGCTCAGTCATCCCTCGCGCACCGAAATCCCACGTTCGGTCCCGCTTCCCTCACCGACCCCCAATTCCTGCTCGTCGCTCGCGCTTGGCTCGGGTTGCTCAGCCAGCCGCCGCCGCGCAGCACATGGCTCGCGCCCGCCCGCGGGGAGAGCTCCGAGACGCTGTCGGCATACCAGTCCGCGACCCACTCCTCGACGTTGCCGCTCATGTCGAGCACGCCGTACGGGCTCGCGCCGCCGAGATGCGCGCCGACCTTCGACGGCCTCTTGCCCGAGCAGCTGCGGTTCGTCGTCTCGCCTGCGAGCGTCGCCGCCACGCCGCAGCCGTGGCCTCCGCCCCACGGATACTTCACGGGCGTCGTGCCGCGCGCCGCGTTTTCCCACTCGATCTCGCGCGGCAGGCGCTTGCCGACCGCGAGGCAGTACGTGTTCGCCGCCGACCACGGCACGCACGAGATCGGGAGCTGCGGATCTCCGCCGTCGAAGGTGCACATCGGGCTCGTGCGCGGAGGCTTCGGGCACGCGCCGCGATCGACGCACGCGCGGTACGCGCCGACCGTGACCTCGGTGCGATCGATCCAGAATGCAGGCACTGCGACGCTGCGCGCGGGTCGCTCGTTCGCCGGCGCGTTCTTGTCGGACGTGCCCATCGTGAAACGGCCGCCCGGGATGCGCAGCATGCCGTCCTTCAGCACCGCCGGCTGACGCTGGAACGGAGGAGGCTTCGCGGCCTGCGGTGTGGCCGGCGCGTGATCGCCCTCGTCCCCCTCGGCTTCCGTGCCCGGGACGGGCGCAGCCGTAGGTGCGGTCGTCCCCGCCGCCGCCGCTGCCGACGACGGGCCCGAAGGCGGAGGCAACGCCGGCACGGCGACGCTCGCAGGCGGCTGTCCCGGCGTGGGCGGCTCGGCCGAAGCGCCGGCGTCACGCTGCGCGAGCGCGAGCGTCGGCGCCAGCACGGCGAGCATGATCGCAGCGCCGAGCAAGCGTGCGGCCTTCAACGGACGTCCTCCCCTGTCGCGACGGCGGGGTGCATGAGCTCCTGACGGATCATGACACGGGCGCGTTGCGCGGGCGATCCTCTGTCGACCGCGACTCGACGTCGCGCTCCGCCGACGCGAGCGCCTCGAGCGTCGCCTCGAACGACCGCCGCGCACGCTCGGCCGCGGGGCCGGCGTCGGCGACGCCGCGACTCGTGAAGTGCTCCGCCACCGCGCGCGCGACGTGGACCGGGTCGACGATCGTCCGCTGCGCACGCGCGCCCACAGCCAGCGCAGCGCCGGCACACGTCGCCGCGATCGCCATCGAGGTGTCCTCGCTGGCGCCTCCGTAGGCGAGCGCGAGCGCGCGCACGCGACGCTCGCGAACGATCGAGCGCGCGGCATCGGGCAGCGCGGGCTCGCCGCCGGCCGACAGCACGCCGAGCACGGCGCCCGGAGAAAGAGGAGCGACCGCCGACGACGAGGCGACGCCGCGATCGGTCGCGAGGACGAGCCGCGGACCACGTCGCGCCATGCCTCCGCGCGCGTGCTCGCGCGACGCGAAGATGTCGACGGTCGCGCCCGAGCCGCCCGCATGCGGAGTGACGATGCCGTGTGCGCGCAGCCCGAGGACCGAGGCGAGCACGGCGGCCGTCGTGGAGAGCGCGACCTCCGCCGATGCGACGTCGTCGAGCACCCAGCGCATCGAGACCGTCGCGCCGGCCGTCGCCTCGTTGGACGCCGAGCGCGGGAGCGCATGCTCGGTGTCCGCGAACGAAAAGCTCCGGCGCCCGCGCTCGTCCGCGAGCATGTTCTCGCAGATCGCCGCGAGATCGGAGACGTCGAACGACGAGCCCGTGACGCCGACGAAGAGCTTCGGGATGCGACCGATGCCGGGGAAACCCGGCGCCCACGTGAGCGCGTCGGTGAACGCCGACTTCAGCTCGCGTGCGAGCAGGCCGCCGTGCGACATCGGCTCGTCCGCGGGCTCGAGCACCGTGACGGCGAGCGAGCGCGCGAGCGTCTTCACGAGACGAGCGCCGGGAAACGGACGTAGCGCAGTCACGTGCACCGCGCCGACGTCGTACCCGCGCGCGCGGAGCTCCGCGACCGCGTGGAACAGCGCATCGCCCACCGGCCCCATGCCGACGAGCATGAGCGGAGCTTCGCCGAGCGGCACTCTGTCGAACACGTCGTGACGGCGACCCGACACGTTGCCGTACTCGCGGAGCGCGCTCGCGAGCGCGAACGGAACACGCTCCACGAAGGCGCGATCGCCGATCGGCGAGAGCGACGGATGCGCGGGATCATGACGAGGCTTCATGCGCGACGCAGGTCCGACGAACGCCTGGCAGGCCTTCTCGAGTGGCAGAGCGACCATCGCGTGCGCGCGGCCGGCGCCGGGACCGGCGTGGCCATGCGCATGCACGACGACGAACGGCACGCCCGAGTCCTCGGCCGCACGACGCGCGATCAAGCTGAGATCGAACGAGTCCTCGGGACCGGACGCGCACAGCACGCCCCAGCCGACGTCGGTGAGCGCGGCGAGCTCTTCGCCTCCATGTCCGGAGATCGCGTGGACGACCGCTGCGAGCCGCGCCTGCGCGATGCGTCGCATTGCATCGCGCGCGGCTGCGATCGCCTCGGCGCGCGCGATGACGGCGACGCGCTCACCCTTCTCGGCGGCGGCACGTGCCTCGATGAGGAGCGGCTCGGCCGACGTCGTATGCGCGGCGTCACCGAGGACGCGGCTGCCGATCGCCGCCTCGGCGAGCGCGATCGCCGAGGGCGCGTCGCTCATTTCCATACGCGCGTGGGCCGGCCGGCCCGGCGCCGAAGAGTCGATCGGGGACTCGGCCGTTCGCTCGAGCTCGTCGTGCATGCACGCGAACATGCGCGAACCCGCCGTGCTTCGCAAGAGCGGCCGCGACGACGCCGCGCGCTCGATGCGATCAGCGGCCCTGGTTCGGCGACGAAGGCAGCGGTTCGATGCGCGGAGGCGCCGGCGATGGACGCACGACCGGGGGCGGAGGATTCCTCGGCGGCGCCTTCGGGAGCACGGCCGGAGGTCCCGGCGGCCCCTCGCCGAGGTACTTCACGCAGACGCCGGCGGCATGCGCGCGCGAGTAGCCGATGTCGATGAAGGCGCGGACGACCGCGTCGCATCCGAGCGCGCCTGCCTTGTCCGTGAGACCACGCGTCACGTCTTCGGGCGTCGCATCGTTGCCGAACCCCACCGCCTGGACGATCGCGATGTCGTAGAACGGTCGCGCCGGCAGCGGTTGATCGGCGAGATAGAGCTCGACCGCATTTCCGGTGCGCGGCTGGGGCGCGCGGAGCATCGCGACGTGCGTCTCGGTGTGACCGCACCCCACGAGCGTGACGAGCCCGAAGGTGAGCGCGGCGATCCGCGCGCGCGTGCTCACAGGCCGCGCTCCGAGGATGAGGGCGCAGCCGCAGGCGCAGGCGCAGGCGGAGCCTCGTTCGGCGGGATGAGCGGCTGCTCGCCCGGTGGAACGGCGTTCGTCGAGAACGCGCGACCGAACACCGAGACGACCATCATCTCCTCGTTCGCTGCGTAGACGCGCGTCCCGGCACACGTCGCTCCGAGGCCGCACGTGTAATAGAAGGTCTCGATGTGCGTGCGACCGACGACCTCGAAGCGCGCGCGGATGCCGTCGACGACGGCGATGTTGCCGCCGATCTCGGCCGCTTTACGGACGAACTGAGGCATCAGCGTGTCGACGGTCGCTTCCTGCTGCGCCGCGTGCACCTCGACGACCCCGAGGTCCACGGCCCCCGGTGGTGCCTGTCCTGTCGAGTAAATGGCCACAGGTCCTGTGTATGCGGGCATCTGCACGGGGCCCGTGCGGATCGCGCTTCCACCGACCGACGAGCACGCGGTGCCCGCGAGCCCAAACGCCGCGGCGAGCGCGAGCGCGGCCATACGCACCATCACCGCGGGCTTCGCAGGTCGACGCATGGTCGTGATCATGGGCGCGCGCAGGCCATCTGGCAACCCGTGCGTCGGCGAGCTTTCGTCACGCGCGTGCTCCGCGTCGAAGACCCGTAGTATCAGAGCAGGTTGGCGGCGATTTCGGCGAGCTCGCTGCGCTCACCGCGCGTCAGGACGATGTGCGCGGCGACCTTCTCGCCGCGGAAGCGATCGGCGGCGACGGCGAGGCCGTTCGACTGGCTGTCGACGTACGGGTTGTCGATCTGACCGGGGTCGCCGGTGAGGACGATCTTCGTTCCGTCTCCGGAGCGCGTGATGATCGTCTTCACCTCGTGCGGCGTGAGGTTCTGCGCCTCGTCGACGATGATGTACTGCTGCGGCAGCGAGCGACCGCGGATGTACGTGAGCGGCTCGACCTGGAGCTGTCCGCTCTCGAGCAGCTCGGCGTACGCGCGCGGGCCCTTCTTGGTGCCGCTCGAGAAGAGGAACTCGAGGTTGTCGAAGATCGGCTGCATCCAGGGATTGAGCTTCTCGTCGACGTCGCCGGGGAGGAAGCCGATGTCGCGACCGAGCGGCATGACCGGACGCGAGACGAGCATGCGCGTGTACATGCCGTCCTCGACCGTGCGCTTCAGACCGGCGGCGAGCGCGAGGAGCGTCTTGCCGGTGCCTGCCTTGCCGACGAGCGTGACGAGGCGGATGTTCTCGTCGAGGAGGAGATCGAGCGCGTGGCTCTGCTCCTTGTTGCGCGGCCGGATGCCGAGCAGACCTTCGCGAGGCGTGCGGAGCCCGACGATCTCGCGCTTCGTCGCATCGTAACGACCGAGCGCCGTGTGCGAGGGGTTCGCGCGATCGCGGAGCAGCACGCAGAGGTTCGCGGTGAGGATGCCGCGCACGCCGGTGTCGCCGTTCGTGTTGGCGGAGCGGTCGACCTTCTCGCCGCGCTCGGGCGCGATGAGGGCCGGGTTCGGCGCGAGGCTGCCGTCCTGGAAGAAGGAGTCGATCTCCTCTGCCGAGACCTCGATCTCGGTCACGCCGTTGTCGGCGCCGCCCTTCGGCTCGACGCGCTGGTTCTCGTACGTCTCGGCGAGCATGCCGAGGGCGTCCGCGCGGATGCGGAGGTTCGTGTCCATCGTGACGAACACGGTGGGACGGCTCACGTCCTCGTCGCGTACGTCGAACGCCGTCTGGAGGATGGCGTTGTCCATCGCCGACTTGTCGATGGCGGTGGGCAGCTCGGGCCGCTTGTTCGGGATGGCCACCTTGAGGAAGCCGCCCGACTTGGTCTTCACGCCCTTCGAGAGCGAGCCGCCCGTCTCACGGAGATCGTCGAGGAGCCGCACGACGTGGCGTGCGTTACGTCCTCGTTCCGAGCCCTCGCGCTTGAACTGATCGACCTCTTCGATGACGTAGATCGGGATGATGACGTTGTTGTCGTCGAACCTGAAAATCGCGTTCGGATCGTGGAGGAGGATGTTCGTGTCGAGGACGTAGTTCTTCTTCATCCGTTGGGCCGCGTCCGGACGTACCCTCGCAGCCCCGCTCTTGCAAGGAAAACGAGGCAAGCCGCGCCCGGGTCGCGTATCCTCGGGGCGTGAGCTCTCCGTCGCGAACCAGCGCATGAATCGCCACGTTCCCGCCATCCGCAAGCGCGGCCCGTCGGACCTGCCTCCCTGGCTCGTCCGGGCCGAGCGACTGCTCATCGAGGCCGTCCGCTCCATTCGCCTTCTCGGCTCCGTCGTCCCCCGGAACGCGCCGCAAGAGCGCGCGCGCATCGTGTCGGCGCTCGAGAACGGCCAGGCGGTCAACCCCCGCTGGACGTACGCGCGCACGGATCACACGCTGCTCCGCAAGGCGCTGGCGCGGGCAGGCCAGCGTCTCGGGGCCGAGAATCACCCCGTCGCGCAGCTCTACGCGGCGCGGGCCCGCGAGCTCGAGGTCGAAGCCGCCCTCGCCAGCGAGGCAGGCACGGCCGTGCTCGGCGCGCTCGCTCGCGCGCGTTTCCGGTCGCTGAGCCCGCAGTCCGCCGGCGAGGCCACGATCCTCGCGCGAAGGTGGATCGCCGAGGGTCACGAAGCCCTCGCCGCAGGCGCAGGCGGAGCCGAGCCGGAGGAGCTCCTCCCGAGCGACGCTCCGATCCCGGGCTCGCTCCTCACGCGCATGCGCGAGGAGGTGGGTCGCCTCGGTCTGCCCTTCGCCGTCGTCGTGCAGCCGTCGCTCTCGGCGCTCGCCGCGACCGGCGAGCGGCACATCCTCGTCGCCGCCGGCCGCATGACGCGCAAAGAGGACGTCGAGCGCACGGTCATGCACGAGGTCGAGGCGCACGCGATCCCGCGAACGCGCGCAGCGCAGGCCCGCCTCGCGATCTTCCAGATCGGCACCGCGCGCGGCATCGACGATCAGGAAGGGCTCGCGCTCGTCCTCGAAGACCGCGGCAATTACCTCAAGCCTCGCCGCAAGCGCGAGCTCGCGGCGCGTCACCTCGCGGTCGAGGCGATGGACGGCGGCGCGAGCTTCGCGGACGCGCTCGGCGCGCTCGTGAAGGAGCACGGTCTTCCCGTGAACGAGGCCGTGCTCGTCGCAGAGCGCGCGTTCCGCGGCGGCGACGGCACGTCGCCCGGTCTCGGCCGCGAGCGCATCTACCTCGAGGCGTATCTGCGCGTCGGCGAGCACCTCACGAAGAAGCCGACCGACGAGGGCATCCTCACGAGCGGCCAGGTGAGCCTCGACGCGATCCCCGTGCTCGGTCCGCTCGTGCGCAAGGGCCGCCCCACCGAGCCTCCTTCGGCTGCTCGAGTGTGATCCGCCTCTCGAGAGCGTTCGCCGGCGCGTTCGCGATCGCGCTGCTCGGCTGTCCTCCCGAGAAGCGCGCGTGCGATCCGACCGCGGCCGCGAACGCGACCCCGCCGCAGAGGCTCTGCAATCCGCACTCGGTCGTGCTCGTTCGCCATGCCGAGAAGGCCGCGGTCGATCCCAAGGACCGCGATCCGGAGCTGTCCGAGAAGGGCCGCGAGCGCGCGTTGCGCCTCGCGACGCTGCTCGGGAAGACGGCGATCACGCGGCTCGTCGCGACGGAATGGAAGCGCACGCAGCAGACGCTCGCGCCCTTGTCCGAGCGGCGTGCAATGGCGATCGATGTCCGGCCGGCCGCGCAGACGAACGATCTCGTCCGCGAGCTGCGGAGCGCGCCGCCGGGCTCGACGACCGTGGTGGCGACGCACGCGAACGTGTTGCCGATGATCGTGCGCGACCTGGGAGGCGGGACGCTGAACGACCTGGCGCCGGATGGGATGCTCGCGGAGACGGATTACGCGCGCGTGATCGTCGTGTCCGTCGGGTGCAGCACGAGCGCTTCCGTCGTCGAGATGAGCTCGGATTGAGCGTCAAGGCAGCGTGCAGACGTACTTCGAGTCGCCATTGTCCGTCGCGCCGAAGCGCTTCAGGCGCGTGCACACGTAGCCTTCGCGGCACGCCGACGCGCCCGGGTTGCACACGGCAAGGCAGAAGCCGCCGTTCGTCTTGAAATCGGCACAGAACGACTCGGGCTTGTCCGGCTGCGAGGGGCAGTCGCCTTTGCACGCGACGGTGCACAACCCTTCCGGGTAGTTCGTCGCGCACGTCGCGCCTTCGACGCCGCAGCCCGCCGCGGACGCGCATCGGTCGCCGATCCATCCACCCGCTCCAGGACCGCCGATCGGCCCCGCGTAGTCGATACCTGCAGCATACACGTTCCACACGTTCCAGAAGAGCCACGTCCCGCCGGCCCCGCCTTCCGCCACGCGCGGGACGTAGTCGTAGATCGCCGCGGTCGCCTCGGTCGTGGGCGTCACCTTCTCGTTGTCGAGCGTCGTGCTCGTGCGGTCCTTGCCCCAGCCCGAGGCCGTCGCGTCGTTCTGCGCGATCTCGTCGAGCGCGACGCGGAACTTGCGACCGAGGCAATCGACCTGGCGATCGAATCCGGCGAGCCCCGGCAGGCAATTGTTGCCCTGCAGGCAGCCGCAGCGGAACACGTACTCCACGCGCTCCGGCGGGAACGGATAGTCCGTCGCGCCGAGCAGGCCTTCGGCGGTCTGCGCCGCGACGAGGAACGCGAGCGGGTTGATCTTGTACGTGCGCGCCGCGCGCGCGATCGCATCCGATGCGCTCACGCCGTTGGACTGATACGTCTCGAGGAAGCTCGCGCGGTCGTACGCGTTCTTGTGCAGGAACTTCTGGATCACGGCGCCGTCGAGCCCGTCGACGTCCGTGAACGCCGCAGTGTCGACGATCGTGTTCTTGTCGAACGGCGCCTCGAGACCTTCGGGCGTCTTGAAGTCCGCGTCCTGCAGCACGCCGTGGTCCTCGGTCTTCGAGCATGCGGAGGCGAGCGCGAGACACGCGGCGAGCGCTGCTACGAGACCGAAGCGAGGACCAAGCATCACAGGGGCAACCCCTTGATCATGCCGCGAACGGGCACCTTCCGCCAGGACGGCCTCAGCGAACGTGCAGCGGAACGGTGATCCATGCTGCGCCGCCCCGATTGTCGTGAACGACCGCCCAGAGCGTGCCGTCCGTCGGGTTCTTCGGGGCGCGGAACGTGACCTCGCTGTCCGAGATGCGGCCTTGCCGCGCGTCGAAGAGCAGGCGCGCGTCGCCGTCGAACTTCCCGAGGTCCGAGTACCAGTCGACCCAGATCTGCTCGCGGATCTCGCCGTCGCGCGTGACCTCGGACGGATTCAGCTCCCAGCTCGCGTCGGACACGCGAATGTCGATCTTGTTCTCTTTGCAGTCGCGCTCCTTCTCCGTGAGGCACTTCTCGATGGTGATGCCGAGCGCGGGAGCGACGTCCTTGTCCTCGAACGTGAGCGCCTCGATGACCGGGTTCATGTTGACGCGATCGGGGTACGCGTACACGCGCGAGATGCCGATCACGTAGTCGCTCGCGGGTAGCGGAACGCCGTCCTCGCCCACGCAGAGCACCGGCACCTGCTGAACGCCGCCCGACGGATCGCGCTCGGCGAGCTCCACGCGGCCCGCGCAGAGGATGTTGAACACGATCGCGAGGCCGTAGGGCTCCGAGCCTTTGCGCGGCTTCACGGCGTCGTCGGGGATGCGGAACGAGAAGGTGTTGCCCTGCGGAAGGAACGGCGCGAGGTCGATGCCCGTCGGGATGCTCGCGAACGGATTGCTGCCGCCGATCCCGCCGTCGGATCCTGCGTCGGCGGCCGCCCCGATCGGAACGAGCTGCGTATCGCCCGCCTGACGACCGCCGTCTCCAGGCGGGGCGAAGCACAGGTAATAGAGGTCGTCCTGCGGGTTCAGACAGAGGACCGGGATCCAGTACATCTTCGCGGCGCGCGGACGGTCCTTGCGCGCGTCCGTGAAGAGCGCCTCGAGGGTGACGGTGTCGCCGGGCTTCGCGTACGGCTTGTCGGCGCGCACGACGAACAGCCGCACGCTGTCGACCTTGCTCGCCGGATCGAAGCCTTCACCGCCGCATGCGACGAGCGCCGCGATCACGAAGAGCGCGAGCACGATCAGGACACGCAGCACCGAGAGCGAGAAGGAACGCTTCATGTCAGAGCTCCCCTCGGATGCCGATGCTCGGCAGGAACGGAATGCCCGAGGCGTTCGTGCTGAGCGTGTAGTTGTAGTTGTAGCTGACGCCCTCGATGTTGGCCTGGTTGTAGGCGTTGTAGATGTCGAGGTACGCCGCGATCTTCACGTTCGGCCCCACCTGCCACGTCTTGTCGATGCGGACGTCGAGCTGGTGGAACGGCGGGTTGCGGTGCGACGTCGGCGGGAAGCCCGCGAGCGGGATGTACGAGCCGACCGTCGCATCGTAGAAGCCGTACGTCTGCGGCGTGTTCAGGCTGCCCGACACGTAACGGAAGCGGCCGCCGATCTCCCAGCCGTTGCCGAGACGATAGCTGCCGACCGCGGTGAGGATGTGCGTCTGATCGAAGTTGAAGAGACGCTCGGGCTGGTCCGGGCCGTCCTTGCGGACGCTGCGCGACAGCGTGTATGCGAGGAAACCGAAGAAGCGCTCGTCGGGCTTGTAGCGGAGCAAGGTCTCGATGCCGAACGCGCGACCTTCGCCGACGTTGCCGAGCCGCTGCACGACGCGGCGATCGTACTGGCGGAAGAAGCCCTCGACCGAGACCTCGACCTGGCGCGTGAGCTCTTGCTCGACGCCGGCGCCGTAGTGGTTCGCGATGTTCGAGACGAGCCCGGGCACGCCGAAGACGCGGTTCGTCTCCTGCGGCTGCGGCGGCTGCGCGAAGCGGCCGATGCCGCCCTTCAACGTCGTGCGCGGGAACGTGCGATGGAGGTCCTGCCGCACGACGAGACGAGGCTGCACGTCCCATGCGCGCGTGTCCTTCGCATAGTCGAGGCGAACACCGGGCACGAGCCGCGTCCCCGCCCACGGCGTGAGCTCGACGTCGTCGTAGAGCGCGGGGCGATACACGGCATCCGAATCGGTGAGCGCGAGCGGCGGCTGGCTCCCGAAGGGGCCCGGCGGCGGCTGTCCCGGACGAGGTGGCGGAGGTAGCCGCGCATCGACCGTGTACGGCGCGTAGAAGACGTCGAGACCGAAGTTGTTCCGCACGCCCGCGGCGAGGCGCTGCGAGATCTCGGCGCGCGGATTGATCGGATACGACGAGAGGACGAAGAAGATGTCGCCGAGCGAGAAGTCGATCGCGTCCTTGCCGATCGCCGCGGTCACGCGGAGCTCGGTGTCCTCGCTGAGCTTCCCGATGTACCTCGCCTGGAAGCGATAGAACGCCGTCCCGAGCGTGATGTCGCCGCCGACGCCCGACGAGTTGACGGTGCGCGTGAGGATCTGGAGGCGATCGTCCGAGCCGAAGAAGAAGAGCCGCAGCGAGTTCTTCTTGTCGAAGTCCCTCTGCAGCATGAGCTGGTAGTCGTAATAGACGGGCGCGGTGGTGACGCCCGCGCCGGCCTGCTCGAGCACGGGCTTCAGCCACAGGTCGACGTACGAACGGCGACCGGCGACGGCGAAGTTCCATCCGGTTTCGAAGAGCGGTCCCTCGGCGAGGACGCGCGCGTCGATCAGATCGGCCTGCGCGAGGCCGTGGATCTTCTTGTCCTTGCGGACCTTCGGATCGTGCACGCCGACGTCGACGATCGCGCCGGTGACGCGGCCGTAATAGGTGCTGAAGTTGCCGGGATAGAAGTCGATCTTCTCCAGCATCTCCGTCGGGATCACGCTCGAGAGGCCGCCGAAGTGGTAGACGATCGGCACGAGCGTGCCGTCGACGTAGATGTTCGTCTCGTTCGGCGATGCGCCGCGCACGATGAGGAGGCCCGCGATCGCCGGCGGACGCGCGACGCCGGGGAGGTTCTGGATCGCGCGGAGAGCGTCGCCGTTCGTGCCGGGGATGCGCGACAGCTCGCGCTGCTCGAGCGTGCGCTTCGTGACCTCGCGCGGCGGACGCGTGCCGCGGATCTCGACCTCCTCGACGTCCTCGCCCTTCTCGGACGGCGGGAGCACGGCGACCTCGCGCGCGAGGCGCACCGCGACCTTCGCCTCCTGACCGGGGTCGAGCGTCTCGTCGTACGACTGCTCGACGTAGCCGCCGGCGGCGAGCGTGATGCGATACGTGCCGGCAGGCAGATCGTCGAGATGGAACGAGCCGTCCTCCGCTGCCGTCGTGCGGAGCGCCGTGCCGTCCGCGGCGGTCACGGTGATCGTCGCGCCTGCAAGCGGCGCGTCCTTGCCGCCTCGCTCGGTCGCGACGCGCCCGACGACGCGCGACGCCGGCGGATTGAAGACGTACTTGTGCCGGATCTTCGCCGCGATGGGCTGGCCGTTGCGACGCGCCGGCTCGAACTCGAGCTTCTTCGCCGCCTCGATCGCAGCCTCGTCGAAGCCGTGCCCAGCGCTCTTGTCGACGGTGGCCTTCGTGACGAGACCGGTCGCATCGAGCTCGAGGACGAGCTCGACGGTCGCAGGGTCCTTCACCTTGTCCGCGATCGCCTGCGCCGGATACGAAGCGCCTTCGTCCTTCTTCACGACGGGCATCGTGATGATCGGAGGAGGAGGCGGAGCCGGAGGAGGCGCGTCGGCCGCGGACGGCGGCTTCGCGACGGATCCGCCCGGCTGCGCGCGCACATCCGGCGCCGAAAGGGCGATCGCCGCGGCGATCAGCGCGGCGGGCAGCGAGACCTTCAGCGAGCGCGACGCGACAACGCGGCCGATGGATCCCGAGAACCCGAGCTCACGGGCGAGTGTCATGGGTCGTGCGCGCGGAACCCTAACACACGAGCCGACGGTCTGGCGTTCCGATCCGGTCGCGCCGCGGTCCGTGGTAGATACGGCGTTTCGTCGCTTCGTCGAGCCGCCGTGTTTCGCAACGCCGTCGCCGCCAGCCATGTCGTCCGTCGTGTCGTCCGTCGCGTGCCGGCGGCCTTCGTCGCGCTCGGCGTACGTCGCATCGATCCGTACGCGTATGTCCTCTGGTGCGCCGTCTCGACGCTCGTCTCCGCGCGCTCGTTCTACGGCTACATGCTGAAGCAGACGGGCGGCGAGTGGAGCGCGCCTCTCGACGACGTCTTCATCCACTTCGACTACGCGCGCGCGACGGCGCTCGGCCATCCCTTCGAGTGGACGGTCGGTAATGGCTACTCGTCGGGCAACACGAGCCTCACCTACCCGTTCGTGCTCGCGCTCGGCTGGCTGCTCGGCTTCACCGGGCGCTCGCTCATGAAGTGGGCCGCGATCCTCGCGGCGATGAGCGTCTTCGGCGTCCTCCTCGCGGCGCGCCGCCTCTTCGTCGAAGGTCGTCGCGACGACTGGGGTCGCGCCTCGTCGTATCTCTTGCCGCCGATCTTCCTCGGCATCGGCGCGCTCGATTGGTCGCTGTGGAGCGGCATGGAGGTCTCGTTCTTCCTCGCGACGTGGGCCCTCGCGCTCCTCGCGTGGCTGCGCCTCGAGTCCGACGCACGCCTCGACGCGACCGGAGCTGCGTCACGCACGAGCGCGAACGCATGGTGGCTCGGTCTCGCCGGCGCGCTCCTCGTCACGACGCGTCCCGAAGCATCGGCGACGATCGGGATCTTCGGCTTCGCCGCCGCCCTCGCGCATCGACGTGCGGGCCGGCGGCGCGTGATCGGCGTGCTCGTTCGCGTCGGGCTCCCCGCGGTCCTCATGCTCACGCTGCAGGCCATCGCGAACAAGGCCTTCACGGGCGAGTGGAGCGCGAACGGCGCGATCGTGAAGCTCGCGCTCAACAACCCGTACATGACCGCCGCCGAGAAGCTCGACGACTACGTCGGCAACGTGAAATACGCGGCGCTGCGGAACCTCGACTACCACTTCGCGCACATCGAGGGCGAGCACATGAGCGAGCTCGTACCCGCGAGCTGGCCCGTGTCGAACCCGATCGCGTATCTCGCGCGCACGGCGTGGTGGGCCGGGATGGTGCCGCTCGCGCTCGGCGCGCTCCCCCTCGCCTTCGCCCGCACGCGCCGGATCGCCATCGTGATGTGGTCGCAGATCGTCGCGTGGGTGGTGATCGTCGCGCTCAACGGTCAAGTGCGCTGGCAGAACGAGCGCTACGTCATGCCGGCCGTCGCATGGCTGATGATCCTCGTCGCGCTCGGCGTGTCGGTGTCGTTCCGCACCCACGACGATGCGCGGGGTCGCGGCGGTCCCGCGCGACCGAACGTCGTCGCGATGATCATCATCGGCGCGCTCATGGTCCAGGTCATCGGCGTGCTCACGCGTCCCGCAGGCACGCTGCCGGTGTTCCGGCTGTCGTGGCTGGTCGCGATCGCGGGCGGCGTGGTCGCCGCGCTTGCGCTTCGCACGTGGGGTCTGCGCACGGCGATCGTCGCGGCCGCCGTGCTCTTCGCGTGGGACCACCAGATCCCGAAGATGCGCGATCAGAAATGGTTCTTCGGGCGCGCCTCGCGCAACATCCGCGATCAGCACCTCACGCTCGGCAAGTACCTCCTCGAGACGAAGCCTCGGCGCGTGCTCGTCGGCGATGCCGGCGCGATCCTCTACGAGTCCGACCGCCCTGGTCTCGACATCATCGGGCTCGGTGGGTACCACGGCCTCCCGTTCGCGCGCGCCGGCGTGCATGGTCTGGCGGCGACGCTCGAGCTCCTCGAGCACGTGCCGGACGCCGACAAGCCCGACGTGCTCGCGATCTTTCCGACGTGGTGGGGCGTGCTGCCGGTGTGGTTCGCGACCGACGTGCTGCGCCGCTTCCCCGTCGAAGGAAACGTGATCTGCGGAGGCTACGAGCACGTGGTGTATCGCGCCGACTGGCATGTCCTGGGTAGTGGCGACCGCATTCGCGCGCTGCCCGCCGGCGACAAGCGCCCCTATGCGCAGGTCGACGTCGCGGACCTCGTCAGCGAGCAGGCGAACGGATACGTGTTCGACCATCCGTCGAACGGATGGACCGACATGAAAGTGCTCGTCGACCCTGCCGATGCTCGGCGCGACATGTTCGACGGCGGCCGGCGCATCGCGGTCGGCAAGAGCGAGGCGTGGATCGCGAACGGCGCCGCCTCCGGCACGCCTGCGCATCTCGTCGTGCGCGCCGCGCCCGAGAACAAGACGCACGTCCGCCTGCGCATCGACGGCCTCGACGCGGGCGGCTTCGATCTCGAGCGCTCGCCGGACTGGGTCGAGGTCGCCGTGCCGATCGCCGCGAATCGCGTCCACGCCCAGATGCGCATCGAGCTCACCAACGAAGGTCCGGGCGACTTCGTCGACTTCCACGAGTGGCTCACGCAGTGATCGAACCCACGCTCGCGCAGAAGCTCCGCGACCTCGCAGGCTCGTGGGGTCGTCCACCGGACGACGCCGCGAAGCTTGCAGCCGCGCTTGCCGTCACGGCGCTCCTCCTCGTGCTCACCGGACGCGGGCGCTCGATCCTCGGCCTCGGTCCCACGCCGGCACCGCGACGCATCTTCCTGTGGGTCACGGCGTTCTCGGCCGCGCTCCTCTCGATCGTGTACATCGCGCATTACCTGCGCGGCGGGCCGCGCATCGTCGACGCGACGACGTACTTCCTCCAGGGACGCGCGCTCTCGCACGGCGACTTCGCATGGCCCGCCGGAGATCCGTCGGCGTCGTTCCGCGGCAGGTTCCTCCTCTATCGTGAGACCGCCGCCGGTGAGGGCATGATGGGCGGGATCTTCCCGCCCGGCTATCCGCTCCTCCTCGCGTTCGGCTTCGGCATGGGCGCGCCGATGGTCGTCGGCCCGGCGATCGCCGCCGCGCTCGTCCTCGCGACGTATCGACTCACGCGCACGATCGCCGAGGACGCGCTCGCGAACGCGCCCGACCAGCTCGTGGAGGCCGTTGCGCGCACCGGGGCGCTCCTCTCGGTGGTCTGCGCAGCGCTTCGCTATCACACGGCCGATACGATGTCCCATGCGGCCACGGCGCTCGGCATCGCGCTCGCGCTCGACGCTGCGCTGCGCGGGCGCGTGGTGATCGCTGGGCTCGTCGTGGGTGCCGTCGTCGCGACGCGGCCGATGTCCGCCGTCGCGATCGCGATCGTGGTCGCCGTCGTGCTGCTCCGCCATCCGACGGTGCGCGCGGCGGGTGCCCGTCGGATACTCGTGAACCTCGCAGCGGCGACGTTGCCCGGCGTGGCGCTGCTGCTGGTCGCGCAGCACGCCGTGACCGGCGCGTGGCTCGCGTCGTCGCAACGCATGTATTATGCAAGCAGCGACGGTCCGCCCGGCTGCTGGGGCGTCGGCACGCAGGCCGGCTGCTTGTTCGAGCACGGCGAGTTCGTCGCCGCCCGCTTCGCGAACGGCTTCGGCATCGTCGCCGCCGCAGGCACCACGCTGCGACGGCTCCGCATGCACCTGCTCGACGTCGCGAACCTCGAGCCGCTCGCGCTGCTCGTGCTCGTGCCGCTCGCGCGCGCGCGCGGAACGGCGCGGAGGAGCCCGGCGGCGCTCGCCGCGCTCGCCGTCATCGGCTTGCACGTGCTCGCGTATGCGCCGTTCTACTTCGACGGTAACTATCCGGGCGGCGGCGCACGGCTCTTCGCCGACGTCGTTCCGGTCGAGCATGCGCTGATCGCCGTGGCCGTCGCGCGGCTCGTATCGGCAGCTCGCTTCGTGCGCGGCTCGTTCGCGCTCCTCGCCACGGCGCTCGCCGGCTTCGCGGTGCATGCGTCGTTCGAGCATCTCAAGCTCGCCGATCGCGACGGCGGTCGTCCGATGTTCGAGCCCGATCTGCTCGCGCGCGCGAACGTCACCAGCGGTCTCGTGTTCGTCGACACCGATCACGGCTTCGCGCTCGGCCACGATCCTTCGGCGCGCATCAAGAGCGGCGTCGTCGTCGCGCGCCTCCGCAACGACGACCGCGATCGGCTGCTCTTCGATCGCCTCGATCACCCGCCGACGTACCTCTACAAGTACGAGACGCCCGTGACCGCCGTAGGCGCCCCGCGCATTCCGGGAGTGGCGCCGCCTCCGCCGGTGCCCGCCGCGCCCGTCGTCGTCCCGTGGGCACCGGCTGCGCTCGGCGACACGCTGCACTTCGAAGCCGAGGCGGAGTGGCCGGCGCTCTCGCAGAGCAACGGCTACGCCGTGCCGGTCTACAGCGAGCTCTGCGCGTTCGGGTCCCGCGCTCTCCTGCTCACGCCGACGCCGGTGAGCGGACGCGCGCGCGCGACGATCACGGTCCCGGTTCCGCAACCGGGGCGCTACGAGGTGGCGCTGCGGATCGTGCAGGGGTCGAAGCTGCCCTACGCGACGAGCCGCGGCGCGACGCTCCCGAGAGGAACGGTCACCCTCGAGAAGGAGCGCTGGGACTGGGTCGACGTCGAGGGCGCCGCGAGCGCCGATCTCGCGACCCACGAGGTCGTCCTCACCCCTCCGGCGGCGCATTTGGTGCTCGAAGCCGAGGGCGGAGGGGTCGCCGTCGACCGCATTTCCCTCAAGCGTCTCCCGTAAATCACGGCAAACGCGGCACAGCGGCACGCCCCTTGCCTAATGGTCGGATCTCGTTGACGATTTGCCAGAAGGTGGCTTCACTAGCCAGTGGCGGGGGTCGCCGCGGAGTAACGACGAGATGACGAAGAGTGAACTCATCGACGCGATGGCGGCGCGTAGCCAGTTGACGAAGGCGCGGGCGGAGCTCGTCGTGAACTGCGTCTTCGAAGCGATGACCGAGGCGCTCCAGCGTGGAGAGGGCATCGAGATCCGCGGCTTCGGCAGCTTCACGGTCCGACCGTACAAGGCTTACTCCGGTCGCAACCCGCGTACGGGCGCGCCGGTCCCGGTCCCGCCGAAGCGTCTCCCGTTCTTCAAGGTCGGCAAGGAGCTCAAGGAGCTCGTGAACAACAGCCGCCTCACGCACGCGACGATCACGGGCGGCGACGACAAGGACGACTGATCGCGGTCGAGCCGGTCAGGGCTCGCAGGTCGCCGTGAACCAGCCCCACGTGCAGCTGCTCGCGCACGTGCGCTTGCGATACGTGCTCGGCGCCGCGCAGCCGGCCGGCGAGGTCTGGACCGTTCCGGGAATGCAGCTGTTCGCGGGCTCGCCGTAGCAGGCGCCGAGCGCCCACGTGTTCGAGGACGTGCACGTCTTCGTTCGCATGCCGCAGTTGCCGCAGCTCTCGGTCGCGATCGAGCCCGCGATGCAGCCGCCGGGGATCTCGTTCTCGCATGCGCCGTAGTCGGACCAGCGGTTCGGCGTGCCCGGTCCGTTCGACAAGCACAGGCGCTCCTGCTTGCCGCCGGCGCCGCACGCGCGGCTC
>JAQBQJ010000227.1 GCA_028287065.1 Labilithrix sp.
TACGTCGCGCTCGAGTTCGGCATCCACGGCTTCAAGCCGTATCGCTGCGCGCAGATCTTCGCGCGCGGCTTCGGCGACTGCAAAGACAAGGCGACGCTCATCGTCACCATGCTGAAGGAGCTCGGCATCCCCGCGACGATCGTGATCGTCCGCACCGGGCTGCGCGGCGACTTCGAGACCGAGCCGGCGAGCCTCGCGCCGTTCGATCATGCGATCGCGTACGTGCCCTCGATGGACGTGTATCTCGACGGGACCGCCGAGTGGACCGGCTCGAACGAGCTGCCGTCGATGGATCGCGGGTCGCTCGCGCTGCAGGTCAACGAGGGCAAGCCGAAGCTCGTGCACCTGCCCGAGCCGACCGCCGCCGACAGCGTGCAGAGCAAGCACCTCGAGGCGACGATCGCGACGGACGGCTCCGCGCAGATCGACTGGCGCGTCGACATCACCGGCGCGAACGCGGGCTCGTGGCGCCAGCGCTATCACGCGAAGGCGACGCAGAAGCAGCGCGTCCAGGAGGACCTCTCGGCGGAGCTGCCCGGCATCGAGATCGCGCAGGTCAGCGCGAACGATCTCGAGGACGTCGAGCAGAAGGTGCAGGTCCGCGCGAAGGCCCGCGCGCCGAGCTATGCGCGGCGCGACGGCGAATCGTGGACGGTGCCCGTCGGCGCGAAGGAGCACATGGTCCGATCGTGGGCGCCGCTCTCGTCGCGACGCCGCGACATGCGCATCTACGCGCTCTCGACGCAGGAGAACGAGACCACCGTGAAGCTTCCGCAAGGAGCGAAGGTCCTCGGACCGCCGCACGTGGCCGAAGGCAAGTCGCCGTTCGGCTTCTACAAGGTCGACGTCGACATCCAGGCCAACGTGGTGCGGGTGAAGACGACGGTCGCGATCACGAAGTCGCGGATCCCAGCCTCCGAGTACCAGGCGTTCCGCACGTTCTGCGAACAGGCCGACCGCGAGCTGGGCCAGTCGCTGACCTTTACGGTGGGCAAATGAAGACCCCGAGAAGTCTGAGAAAAACGCGAAACCGCGAAGTATTTTTGCTGCGTCGACTCACGAGAACCCACAAAAAAATCTTCGTGCTTTCGCGTTTTTCTCGGACTTCTCGGATCGGCTCTCGTGCGCTGGCCGTGGTGGTCATCGCGCTCCTTGCGGCGTGCGGTGGGCCGCCTTCGGCGAACACCGCGATCGATCTGAAGTCGCTCCGCTCCAGCGCCAAGGGGTCGACCGACGGCGAGAAGGTCGGGCGGTGGTTGCTCGACGAGATGCTCGCGCCCGGCGGCACCGCGAAGAACGCCGACGAGGCTCGCGCGCAGCTCGATCGCGCGAAGGACAAGGGGCTCTACGCATCGCTCGGCGGCGGCCTCTACGACGAGGTCCACGGCGATCCGAAGAAGGCCGCGCAGCAGTACGTCGCGGCGCTCGTGTCCGCGAAGAAGAGCGACGACGCAGCCGCGCCGCTCGCCGCCTGGTTCGCCTCGCATCATCTCGTCGGGCTCCGCGGCAGCGTCGCGAACCTTTGGGAGCAGAACAAGACGACGCTCCTTCCCATCATCGAGGCGCCGGGGCACGTCGGCTGGCGATCCCTCGCCGAGCTCCACGAGTGGTCGACCGCCGAGGCGCTCGACAAGGCCGAGGTGACCGGCGACGCGTACGACTCGCTCGTCACGAGCCGCATGGGATGCGCCCGCAAGATGCGCATCGCGGGTCCGTTCGGTCGCGGAACGCCCGCCGAGCGCCGTCGCAGCTTCCCCGCCGAGCGCGCGCCCTGGCCGCCTTCGTGGGAAGAGGAGCCGCAGCGCGGGACCGTTCCGCACGTGCTCAAGACGGAGCGCCATCGCTGCATGACCGCGAGCACGGAGAAGACCGAGGACGGCGTGTTCTACGTCGAGACGTTCTTCGACGTGCCCGCCGATCGCGATCTCCTGGTCGCCGTGCAGGGCTCGGTCGCCGTGTGGGTCGACGACGCGAAGATCTCCGAGCGCGATCTCCGGCAGTGGGGCGTTTGGCAGCGTTTCGGCGGCGCGGTTCGCGTCGGCAAGGGACGGCACCGCATCGTCGCTCGCGTGCTCGCGGACGTCGGCTCGATCCGGCTCCTGAACCTCGACGGCACCGCCGCGCAGATCGAGACCGACGAGGACGCACGCAAGCCCTACGGCCTCACGCGCCCGATCGTGCTCGCCAACCCGAACCCGATCGACGAGCTCATCACGCAGATCGCGGACGACAAGGAGCCAGGCACGACGCCGCTCGTCACCGCGCTCGGCGCGCATGCCGCCCACGTCGACGGGCTGAACGACGTGGCGACCGTGATGATGCAGCCGCTCGTCACGCCGAAGGACGCCGCGCCCGTCGCGATCCTCATGGCCGCGCAGTTCGCACGTGCGGACGTCGCGTTCCCGGAGCAGATGCGGCGCACGAACGAGAAGGAGCTCTACACGCGCGCCTCCGCGGGCGATCCGCGCCTGTGGTACTCCCGCGCATGGCTGGTGCTCGACGACGCCGAGCAGCGCGGCCTCGTCGAAGGCGTGGAGCCTCTCAAGAAGATCGCGGCCGAGGTGCCCGGCGTCCCCGAGGTCACCGAGCAGCTCGCGCGCGTGTACGGCAAGCTCGGCTGGCGCGCCGAGCGGATGCGCACCATCAGCGATCTCGCGCAGCGCTTCCCGGACGATCGCGACGCGATCGCGCTCTACGCCGGTTCGCTCGAAGAGGACGGCGCGCTCGCGGAGGCCGACAAGGTCGCCGAGCGCCTGAAGAAGCTCGACGCCGACTCCGAGGTCGATCTCGATCGCGCGCTCGCGCGGCGGGACTGGAAGGCGGCCATCGCCGAGCTGCGCCGCCTCGAGAAGCGCAGGCCCGATCGCAAGGAGATCGCGGCACGCATCGCCGACGTGCTCGCGCGCTCCGGCGATCCGAGCGCCGCGGCCGAGCAGCTCAGCAAGGCCCTCGCGAAGAACCCCGCGGACGCCGGCACGCGCCTGCGCATCGCCGATCACTCGTACGCGAAGGGCGACACGATGGCCTTGCGCCGCGCGCTCGCCGAGGCGCTCCAGGCCGGCTCGAAGGGCCTCGAGATCCGCGAGGCCGTCGAGCTCATCGAAGGCGCGAGCCTCCTCGAGCCGTATCGGACCGACGGCCGCAAGGTCATCAAGGAGTTCGAGGCCTGGGAGAAGAAGAGCGGCAAGCACATGGACGGCAACGCCGCGCGCATCCTCGACTACGCGGCGACGTGGGTGCATCCCGACGGCTCGAGCGAGATGCTCGAGCACGAGATCCTCCGCATGCAGTCGCAGGAGGCCGTCGGCAAGGAGGCCGAGCAGCAGCCGCCGGGCGGCCTCGTCCTGAACCTGCGCGTCATCAAGCCGGACGGATCGATCCTCGAGCCCGAGCCCGTCAACGGCAAGCCGACGCTCACGATGCCTCACCTCGAGGTCGGCGATTACGTCGAGATCGAGCACATCACCGCGAACGCGAGCGAGGGCGGCAAGGGCAAGCACTATCGCGGACCGCACTGGTTCTTCCGCGAGGCGGACAAGGGCTACTGGCGCAGCGAGTTCGTCGTCCTCACGCCGAAGGATCGCAACGTCGACATCGAGGTCGTCGGGACGGTTCCGGCGCCTCGTCTCACGCAGAAGGGCACGTTCATCGAGCGCCGCTGGCGCGTCGACGAGTCGCCGCCCGCGATCGAAGAGGCCGACGCCCCGAACCCGCGCGAGTTCCTCCCGAGCGTTCGCGTGGGCTGGGGCATCAACCTCGAAGACACGCTGATCCGCTACGTCGATGCGGCGAGCGAGGAGACGCCTCTCGATCCGCGCCTCCGAAAGGTCGCGCGCGAGATCGCCTCCAAGATCCCCGCGAAGAAGACCGACGACCGCGCCCGAGCCCTGTATCAGTGGGTCTCCGAGGGCCTGCAAGAGGCCAACGAGATGGATGGACGGCGCGCGATCACGGGTCGCGCGGGCTCACGCCAGGCCGCGTTCATGTACCTCGTGCGCCTGCTGGGCATTCCGACCGAGCTCGCGCTCGTGAAGAGCCGCATCGCGATGCCGCCGGTCGGCAAGATGAGCGAGGTCGAGACCTACGACAACGTCGTCGCGCGCCTCGACACCGATGCCGGACCGCGCTGGATGGTCATCCGCGACAAGTTCGCGCCGTTCGGATACGTGCCGGCGGAGCTGCGCGGGCAGCCCGCGATCCGCCTGATTCCAGGCACTCCGCGCGACACCACGCCCGCGCTCGGCGCCGCCGACGGCGTGATGCTCGAGGGCAAGGCGATGCTCAAGGAGGACGGCTCGGCGACCGTCGACATCGCGCAGAGCTACGTCGGTCGCATGGGCATCGGCCTCCGCGCCGTCTTCGATCGCGTGCCCGAAGCGAAGCGCAACGAGTTCGTCGAGACGCGGTTGCTCGCGGCGAACCTCCCGGGCGCGCGCCTCCGCGACATGAAGGTCGAGAACGCGGACGACCTCGCCGCGCCGCTCGTTCTCCGGATCCATGCGGAGATCCCGCAGATCGCCCGGCGCGTCGGAAACAAGATGGTCCTGAAGGCGCTGTTCCCCGTGAACATCGCGCAGGTCGCGTCGCTCTCGTCGCGACAGACGCCGCTGCTCCTCGCAACGTCGTCGCACGTCGAGGTGAAGTTCGAGATCGTCGCGCCGGCGTCGCTGCAGCTTCCCGGGTCGATCCCCGGCGGCGAGCTGCACGACGGCGATCGCTCGGTCACCGTGAACGACACCGTGGAGGGCCGCTCGATCCTCCTGCGTCGCGTCGTCGACATCCCGGCCGGTCGCATCCAGCCGGGCTCGGAGTACGCGAGGTTCGTCGCGTTCACGCAGCAGTCGGACGTGCTCCTCGAAAAAGAGATCGCGCTCGGCGGGCGCTGATTCGGCCGTTTCGAAGCCGGGGAGGAAGGGTCTGCGCCCTCGGTGCGTTACGATGGTCGTCGTGCGGGTCCTCGTCTTTCTCGTCATCAGCGGGCTCGTGCACTTCCTCGTCGCGCGATGGCTGCTGTCGACGTTCTCGCCTGCAATGCGCGCCAAGCGACGGCGGCTCGTGATGGGCGTCGCGGCAACGCTTTCGGTCCTGCTCGCTGCGATGCGGTTGCTCGCGGCCGCGCACGAGACAGTGGCGACCCGATCGCTGCTCGCCGGGGCGATGCTCGAGCTCGGGGCGGTGACGATCGCCCTCGTGCCGATCGGGATCCTCGTGGCGCTCGGGCGAGGGGTGGAGCGGGTTCGGAGGCAGCGAGACGAGACGAAGATCGAGCACGAGCACGAGGCGGGATCCGAGCTCGTCACCCGTAGGCAGGCGATCGAGCGCGTGGCCGGGGTCACCGTGCTCGGAACGACCAGCATCGCCCTCGGTTGGGGGATGGTTCGCGGGCGGCACGCGTTCGCGGTCGAGGAGGTCGTCGTCCGCGTGAAGGGATGGCCGCGCGCGCTCGACGGCTACACGATCGCGCAGGTCTCGGACGTGCATGTCGGAGCCTTCGTGGGCGATCGCGAGCTCGACGAGGGCTTCGACATGGTGAAGAAGGTCCGTCCTGATCTCGTCGTCGCCACCGGCGATCTGGTCGACTTCGATTCGAGCGTCGTCGGTGCGCTCGGGCGGCGCTTGCTCGCGACGGGCGCGCGTGACGGCGCGTGCGCCATCCTCGGCAATCACGATCACTACGCCGGCGCGGCGGAGGTCGCCGAGCGGCTGCGCGCGATGGGCATCCGTGTACTCTCCAACGAATCGGTGAGGCTGCGTGCCGGCGACGGCGGAGGCTTCGCGCTCCTCGGCGTCGACGACCTCCATGGTCGCACCGGTCGCTCACCGGGCTTCCGCGGGCCGGATCTCTACGCAGCGATGCGCGGCCTCGACGAGGACGTCCCGCGGATCCTCCTCGCGCATCAGCCTCGTTATCTCGCGGAGTCCGCCGGTCGCGTCGCGCTGCAGCTCAGCGGACACACGCACGGAGGTCAGATCAACCCGGGGTTCCGCCCTGCCGACCTCGTCATGCAGTACGTGGCGGGGCGCTACGAGCGAAACGGAACGACGCTATGGGTCAATCGCGGCTTCGGCGTCGCCGGGCCGCCCTCGCGCATCGGCGCGCCGCCCGAGGTGACGAAGATCGTGCTCGTCTCTGCGTGAGCGTGTCGCCTCCGGCATTTTTACACGGAGGCTCGGAAGCGCGGAATTTCTCGGAAAAATCAATTTTTCCGAGATTCCGAGCTTCCCTGTAAAAAAATCTCGTCGGCTACTTCTTCACCGGAGGCGCGGGAGGCTTCGGAGCTGCAGGTTTGCCCGCGTCGGCGGAGGCGCCGGCGTCGGCCTTCTCGGCGGCGATGCGCTGGCGCACGAGCTCGTACTGCTTGTCGAGCTTCAGCCAGTCGTCCACGGCCTTGATGCGCGCCGCGCCCGATTGCGGGTGCGCGCCGCCGTCCGGTCCGAGCTTCGCGGCGTGGTCCGAGTACGCCTGCCACGCGGCGCGCGCGAGATCCCACTTCTTCTCGCGCTCGTAGCAGTCCGCCAGCGCGAAGAGGACGTGCGAGCGCACGAGCTGCTGCTTCGGATCGTTCAGCTCCTCCGCGCCCTTGAATGCAGCCTCCGCCTCGCCGAGGTTGTTCGTCGCGAGGTAAGCCTCGCCGAGCAGATACGGACCGAGCGGCTGTCGCGGATTGAGCTGGATCGCCTTCTTGAAGACGTCGATCGCGCCCGGATAGTCCTTCGCGGCGTACTTCTCGTTGCCTTTGCCGACGGTCTCCATGAACTGGCTGATCGCCGTCACGTTCTCGGGGTCGTAGCGATCGCCACCGTCGGGCGCGGGCGGTCTCGGCTTCGCGCGCGAGGGCTCGGCCTTCTGGCCGGCGGCGTCGTTCGGAGTGAGCGCGAGCGACAATCCGAGCGAGACCGAGCCGACAGCGAGCGCGACCGCGAGGACGCGCACCTTGCTTCGTCGCCGGGAGCGGGCGGGCATGACGCGAGCGTATCACGACGTTTCCGCGGTAGGTCGCGCGTTGCCGCTTGCGCAGCAGCCTTTCCCTGCGCCATCGTGAGCGCGATGTTCGCGAGGGTCCTCGAGCCCGAGGTCATGGACACCGCCGACGAGGCGCGTGACTACGATTCGATGGACCACGCCGCCGTCAATGCGCGGTTCTGCGACGACTTCCTGGCGTTCGCGAGCCAGGGTGGACGGCCGGCGCTCGGGAGCATGGTCCCGTCGCGGGTCATCGATTTCGGCACCGGCACGGCGCTCATCCCCGTCGAGCTCTGCGCGCGCGCAGCCGGCTTCGGGGTCGTCGCGATCGACCTCGCGGACCACATGCTCGCCCTCGCGCGCGTGAACGTGACGCGCGCCGGGCTCTCGAACCGCGTCCTGCTCGAGCGCGTCGACGCGAAGGGAACGCCGTACGAAGACGGCGCGTTCGGCGCCACCATCTCGAATTCGATCGTGCACCACATCCCGGAGCCGCAGCGGTGCCTCGCAGAGATGTGGCGCGTGACCGCGAGCGGCGGGCTGCTCTTCGTCCGCGATCTCCATCGGCCCGACAGCGAGGCCGAAGTCGATCGGCTGGTCGCGCTCTACGGGGGTCAACCGCCGGCCGATCCGGCACTCGTCGCGCCGTTCGAGAACCAGCGCGCGCTCTTCCACGCATCGCTTTGCGCATCGCTCACCGTCGAGGAGGTCGCGGCGATGGTCGCCCCGCTCGGCGTGCCTGCGTCGGCCATCCGCATGACGAGCGATCGACACTGGACGCTCGCCTGCGAGAAGCCGTGACGGCGCGTTCGCAGGCGAATACCGCGGCGGCGAAGCCGTTTCCGTTCGCGAGCCTCGAGCACCTCTCGCGCGCGGACGTCGCGACGGCCGCGCGCATGCGACGCGCCGCGAAGGACTTCGTCGCGCTCGAAACGATCGAGACGGCGCTCGGCGAGCTCGTCGACGAGCGCGTGCGGATCGCCATCATGCACGTGCGCCGGCTCGAGGCCGCGCGCGGCGCGGGCGAGACGATCGGGGTCGTGCTCGCGTCCGCCGACGAGCGCCTTCCGTCCCGCCGCGTCCTCATCGAGGTCGAAGGAGCGCTCGCGGCGACGCTTTCGTCGCGTGCGCTCCGTCAAAAGGCGCCCCGCGTGGTCGACGCGTCGCGCGCGCCGTCGCCTGCGCTCGTCGGTGCGTTCGCCGCGGTGCTCGTTGCCGCGATGCGTCGCGCGCACGCAGGCTCGGTGACGAGGGTGATCGCGGCCGGCCCCGGCGCCGATCTCGCGCGCGATCTGCTGCTCGTCGAGCGCGAGGTCACGACGGCGACGCTCACCGTGTTCGTCGGCGACGACGCGTTCGCCGCGCGCGTGAGCGTGCCGGACGCGCTCGTCCCTGCACCGCGGCACGAGACGATGTCGCGAGACGCGCTCGCTCGCATGGGCGACGCGACGATCGCGATGCCGTTGCTCGTCGCGACAACGGCGGCATCGCGCACCGACCTCGCAGAGCTCGCGCCCGGCGACGTCTTCGTTCCGGCGAAGAGCGGGCTCGCCGCCGGTGCGAACGGCGCGCTCGTCGGCGCCGTCGCGCTGGTACCGCCGTCCTCCGAACGCGGGCTCTCCGCCGATCTCGCAGAAGGCGGGCGGCTCGTGGTACGAGGTCTGCTCGAGAGTCACCCCTGGATCCAGGAGAGATCGATGCCCTCGGACGCGACCCCCACGACGGCCACGACCACGCTCGAGGTGCTCGAAGATGCGCCCGTGCTCGTGCGCGTGGAGCTCGGCACGGTGGAGATGAAGGCGCGCGAGTGGGCGGAGCTCGGCCCAGGCGACGTGATCGCGCTCGGCCGTCGCGTCGGCGATCCGGCGATCCTCCGCGTGGGCGGCGTCGAGCTCGCGCGCGGCGAGCTCGTCCAGGTCGAAGGCGAGTACGGCGTGAGGATCGTCGCACGCACGCGCGGCGGTGAAGGACGATGAAGCGACCGTTGGCGATCGCGTGTTTGCTCCTGGCCGCGTGCTCGAAGAGCAGTCCGCCTGCGCCGGCGGCAGCCGACGATGCCGCCGTGAGAACGACTCCGAGCACGAGCGCGAGCACGAACGCTGACGCCGGAGCCACGGCGGCTGCAGCGCCCGCCGGCAAGGCGTCCTCGTTCGCGGGCAAGTACACCGTCACGGCCGGCACGATGTACGTGCCCGAGCACAAGGACTGGTCGTCCGTGAAGTTCAAGAACGACGACAGCAAGATGCTGGGCGACGGCGAGATCTCGATCGCGATCGATCCGTCGGGCCGCGTGTCCGGCGGCACCGAGGCCGGACCGCTGGGCGCCTCGTTGATCGACGGCACGAGCGACGGCACCACGTTGACCGGAACCATCCGCCGCAAGGATCCGACCGACGACGGTCTCACCGGAACGCTCGTGGCGAAGATCGCCGGCGACGCGATCGACGGGACCATGAACCTCGCCGAGTCGAACGCCGCGGTCGTCCGCGTCGCGAAGCTCGTCGCGAAGAAGAAGTAACGACCGTGTTCGCACCCGTTCGCTACATCGAGTGGGCGACGAAGTTCTACGGCAAGGTCCCGTTCGATCTGGCGTCGAGCGGGATCCCGGTGGCGGCGTGGAGCGAGCTCGGCGTACCCGAGCCGGACCTCGACGATATGGCAGTATTTCCGGCCTTGCGCGCGGCGATTGCGATGTACAACGATGTCCCGGCGGCCGACGTGGTGCCCGCCATGGGCACGTCACACGCGGTGTTCCTCGCGTATGCGGCCATGCTCTCGCCCGGCGACGAGGTGCTCGTCGAGCTCCCAGGGTACGAGCCGCTGACGCGCGCGGCCGAGGGCCTGGGTGCCGTCGTTCGCACGTTCGAACGCCTCGCGGCGGACGGCTACGCGGTCTCGCCGGAGCGCGTGGCGGCGGCGGTGACCCCGCGCACGCGTGTGATCGTCGTCACGAACCTGCACAACCCGACCGGCGTCCGCACGTCGGATGCGACGCTGCGCGAGCTCGCGAAGATCGCCGAGGCGCGCGGCGCGTACCTGCTGGTCGACGAGGTGTATGCGCCGTTCGACGAGCTGCCCGACGACGGCGT
Organism: Labilithrix sp.; assembly: GCA_028287065.1. Taxonomy (GTDB): domain Bacteria; phylum Myxococcota_A; class Polyangia; order Polyangiales; family Polyangiaceae; genus Labilithrix. Next base: position 10,054 of record JAQBQJ010000227.1, read on the forward strand.
GTTCCGCGGGAGCGCGCGCAAGCTGGGGCCGAACGTCGTCGCGGTGTCGAGCGTCACGAAGTGCTACGGCCTCGGAATGCACCGCGTGGGATGGGTGCTGGGACCACCGGAGGTCGTGCAGCGCGCCGAGTCCGCGGTGATCGCGACGTGTGGGCATCTCCCGCTGGCGCACTCGGCGCGAGGCTCGGTGGCGCTGGCGAACGTGGGCAAGCTGGCGAAGCGCGCGAAGGCGATGCTGGCGGGCAAACGCGACATCGCAGCGCAGTGGGCGGCGACGCTCCCGAACGCGACGTGGAGCGCCCCGACGTCGGGCCTGTTCGGCCTGGTCCGTCTCCACGACCGCACGGATCTCCTCCCGCGCATCGAATCGTGGGCCACCGATCACGGCATCCTGGTCGGCGCGGGCACGTTCTTCGGCATCCCGAACGGCTTCCGCCTCTCGTGGGCCACGCAGCCCAGAGACCGCTTCGAGCAAGGGCTGGAAAAGCTGTCAGCGCTGCTCCGCTGAACGCCGAGATTTACCGCCAAGGCGCCAAGCCGCCAAGCCGCCATGAGACTGGGATTGCCGCGCTTCGCGCGGGGAGACCAGACACGCGTGTCTTGCCAGGCGCTCTCTCCTCCCGCGCGAAGCGCGGCAAAAATCTCATCTCATGGCGCCTTGGCGTCTTGGCGCCTTGGCGTCAATCTCCGGTCTCCGGTCACGAGAGGCCACGATTCCCAGGCCCGCCAGGATCAGCACCGCGGCGAGCCACGCTCGGTTCGCGATGCCCATGCCGAGCTGCGCCCACGCCAGCACGGCGGCGATCAGCGGCTGCAGATAGATGTAGATCGTCACCAGCGTCGCGCTCGAGCGGCCGAGCGCCCACGCGTTCAGCAGGTACGCGACGATCGTGGGCATCGCGAGGATGTACAGCGCAAAGCCCCATCCTCGCGGCGTCAGCGCCGGCAGTTGCGCGAGCATCGGACGCATCCCCACGGGCGCGAACAGCAGCGCGGCATACGTGAAGATCCACGTGATCGAGCGCAGCGGACCCACGCGCACGACGACGTCGCGCGACAGCACGACGTACGCCGCATAGCTGAGACTGTTGAGCGCAACGAGGATGGCCCCCCGGTCGAGCGATCCAACGCCGATGAGCGACAGCACCCCCGACATCGCGAGGACGAGGCCCATCAAGGTCCGCCACGAGAAGCTCTCCTTCCGGAAGAGCACCGCGAGCGCAGCCGCGAAAACGGGGATCGTGGCCCCCAACAGCGACACCGAAAAGGGGGTCGTCCACCTCAGTCCGAGCAGGAACAGCGTCTGGTTCAGCGCGATGCCGAGGATGCTCAACCCGGCCAGGCGAAGGTGATCCGCGCGTGCGATCGGCGCTCCTCGCGCACGTCGCGCAGTCACGATCGCTTGGAAGAACAGCGCGCCGCCGAGCATGCGGATCATCGCGAGCGATTCGGGGAATATTTCTTCGCCTCCCGCCGCACGGGGAAGCATCGCCACCTTCGCCTCGACCGCCTGAGATGCGAATGCAAATTGCACGAGGACGAGCGCAGCGTGAGTGCCCCACGCGCCGCCGGAACGGCTAGACTTCCCCGGCACGAGCTCAGCCGCGCTGCGATCGTTCACGAGGCCTCAATGTCCAATCTGTCCCTGCTCATCGCGAAGTACGTCGTCGGCGACTTCCCGTCGTTCGGGTTGTTGCTGCTGCTCGCGGTGATGGTGGCTGCAAGTTACACGTTTGCGGTCTCGCTCAGCGCCGGCTCGAGCGGTCGCATCAAGACGCTGCAAGCCGCGCGCTTCGGCGCGTACGGGACGGTGGCTCTCATCGCCGTCGCGGTGCTCTGTCTCGCCTACGCCTTCGTCAGCCACGACTTCCGACTCCGCTACGTAGCTCACTACTCCGATCGCGGCATGCCGACGATCTTCCTGCTCACCGCCTTGTGGGGCGGACAGGACGGCTCGCTGCTCTGGTGGCTGTTCCTGCTCAGCCTGTACATCGGCGTCTGCGTCTTCTCGCTCGGCAAGAAGTACCTGGAGCTGCAGCCCTACATCATCGCCACGCTCATGGGCGTCGTGATCTTCTTCTGCGTGCTGATGGCCTTCGCGGCCAATCCGTTCGCGACGGGGGTGTCCGGCGCGCGGCCCGACGGAGAAGGCCTGAATCCCCTCCTCCAGAATTTCTACATGATCATCCACCCGCCGAGCCTCTACATCGGCTTCGTCGGATGCTCGATCCCGTTCGCCTTCGCGATCGCCGCGCTCGTCACGGGGCGCCTCGACACCGAGTGGATCCAGGCGAGCCGCAAGTTCACGCTCTTCGCGCTGCTGTTCCTGGCGATCGGCAACACGCTCGGCATGCTCTGGGCGTACGAAGAGCTCGGCTGGGGCGGCTACTGGGCCTGGGACCCCGTCGAGAACGCGGCCATCATGCCGCTCTTCACGCTCGCTGCATTCGTGCACTCCGTGATGATCCAGGAGCGTCGCGGGATGCTGAAGGTGTGGAACGTCTTCCTCATCAGCCTGACGTTCTTCATCACGATCTTCGGCACGTTCCTGACGCGCTCCGGCGTCATCGCGAGCGTCCACTCGTTCGCGCAGTCGTCGATCGGCGACTACTTCCTCTACTTCCTCGGCCTCGTCGTCGCCTTCTGCTTCACGCTGGTCATGTACCGCTGGCCGGAGCTGCGCGATCTCAAGCCGACCGAGAAGCTCCGCACGGCCGCGATCGTCACCGGCTGGGCGACGCTGCTCGCCCTCATCACCGCGTGGGTCGTGTCGTCGAAGCTCGCCGGCACGCCGCTCGACGCGCTCAGCGGCGCGAGCTCGGATGCGATCGCCGCGTCGACCTCGAAGCACTCGATGATCCGCATCGCGGCCTTCAGCGTCCTCGCCGGTGCAGCAGTGTTCGCCAACATCGAGCTCGTCTTCCGGCGCATGACGAAGGGCCTCGATCTCAAGGCAAAACGGCCTCGTTTCGAATCGATCTGGTCGCGTGAGTTCACCTTCCTGCTGAACAACTACGGCCTGCTCTTCGTCATGTTCTTCGTCCTCGTCTTCACCACCTTCCCGATGGTGAGCGAGGCGTTCTGGAACGAGAAGGTCACGGTCGGTCCGCCGATCTAC
>JAQBQJ010000228.1 GCA_028287065.1 Labilithrix sp.
GCGATCAACGCGATCACGGCCGCGGCATTCTGATCGTTCGTCGCGAGCCGCGCGCCGTCGGTCCTGGCGATGTGAACGCCGAGTCGAACGCTGCGGCGATCCCCGTCTGCCCGCGAAGGGCTAAGGCACCGGCGTCCGTACCGTCGCGTCGACCGGCGTGTTCGTGTCGACCGTGATGGTCCCGTCCGCGGCGACGCCGACGCGCAGGTGCTGAAGTGGCTTGAATGCAGGCCCCCGGATGGCCTCGCCGGTCCGTGAGAACCCCGAGCCGTGGCAGTTGCAGCTGAGCCCGGAGTCGCCGAGCGCGCCGAAGGTCAGCAGGTCGCAGCCGTTGTGCGTGCAGATGGACGTCATCGCGTACAGGCCGGCGGCGTCGCGCCCGAGGAGCGTGCGCGCGCCGGCGCTGCCGAGGAACCCGACCGGCACGTCACGCACGTTCGTCCCGGCCACCGGGATGCCATTGCCGCCGCCGCCGTCCTCGCTCGAGCAACCCGCATGCAACACGCCCGAGGCGACGGTCGCCCCGAGCATCGTCAAGAACCGACGTCGCTTCATCACGTTTTTTCTATCGCATGTTCTTCTTGGCGGTCGCCTTCTTCTTCCTCCTCCTCTTTGCCCTGGGCATCTTCAGGGGCAGCAGCGCGGCGGCTTCGAACGCGCGAGCGATCCCGACTCGGCGCAAATCGCGCAAATCCTCAGGCGCCCGCCTCGCGAGCAGCCACGATGGACCGTCGATGACCCACGCCCGGACGTCGCTATCCCGACGAAATCCGGTGCTCCTACCCATGGTGCAAGGCGTGCATCCGCTTCGCGCCGATGCGTGCTCTCTCGCGGCTCGTCGCGATCGCCGTCGTGCCTCTCCTCTCGCAAGCGGCCGCGTGCTCGACGGAAAATTCCGCGGACGACGCGCCCGGGAACGTCGCGACCGACGATGCCGGGACGACCGCGGGTGAGCCCGGCACGAACGCGAACGCCAGCCCCGACGCTGCTCCGGGTGAACCGGGGTTCGGCTTCCGCGCCGAGTGGTACGACGACTTCTCGGATCGCAAGCTCTCACGCGTCGAGCCCGGTGTCGGGATCACGACGCCGGCGCCCGGCATCCGCGACCTCCTCTACTCGGTGCGGTGGACCGCGAAGCTCACGATCGCGAGCGCAGGAGAGCACGCGTTCTTCGTCACGGCGGACGACGGCGTGCGGGTGTTCGTCGACGGCAAGCCGATCATCGACGACTGGGCGTCGCATCCGGCAACGCAGTCGACCGGCAAGGTGACGCTCGACACGGGCGAGCACCAGCTCCGCGTCGAGTACTTCCAGGGTCGAGGCGAGGCGTCGCTCGCGCTCGAGTGGCAGCCGGTCGGCGGCGCGCGCGGGCCGATCCCCGAGGCGCTCGTCGTTCCGCTCGCCGATGATTCGACCCTCGAAGGGCCGCGACCCACGTTCACGAATCCGGTCGTCGATTTCGATTGTCCGGATCCCGGCATCCTCGGCGTCACGAGCGGAGCGCATCCGCTCTTCGCGATGGTGTGCACCGGCGGGAAGCTGCCGGTGCGGCTCTCCGACGATCTGGTGAGCTGGCGCAACAGCCCCGGCGCGATCCTGCCCGGCGGCAAGGCATCGTGGTCGGCGAACGGCGGACGCAACTGGGCGCCGGAGATCCATCGCGTAGGCGCGACGTACGTCGCCTACTACACCGCGGTGAACGGCGCGAACGTCCTCAGCATCGGCTGCGCGAGCGCGCCTGCTCCCGAGGGGCCGTACACCGACTGCGGCGCTCCGCTCGTGCAGGATCCGCTCGGCGTGATCGACGCGACGTTCTTCGAGGATACGAACGGGAAGAAGTACCTCTATTACAAGATCGACGGGAACTCGCAGGGCAAGCGCACGCCGATCTTCGCGCGCGAGCTCGCGGCGAACGGTCTGGCGTTCGCGGCCGGAAGCACGCCCGTCGAGGTGCTGAACAACGACGCGTCCACGTGGGAGGGCGGCGTCGTCGAGGCACCGTGGGTGATCAAGCGCGGCGCGGACTACTTCCTCTTCTACAGCGGCAACGTCTACGACGATCGCTATCGCACGGGCGTCGCGCGCGCGAAGTCGCCGACCGGACCCTTCACGAAGAAGGGCACGCCCATCCTCGGCAACAACGCTTCATGGGTCGGGCCGGGACACGGCTCGGTCATCGCCGTGCACGGCCGCGACTACTTCTTCCATCACGCGTGGCCCGCGCTGCCGAACGGCAAGAACGACGGCGCGAAGGGACGCTTCGGGCTCATCGCGCCCATCGCATGGGGTGCGGACGGCTGGCCGGTGCTCGGCACCGGCTCGTCGATCACCAAGCCGCTCCTGTGGCCCTGACACGCTTCCGGAGCGCGGCTCGCGCCGACGGTCCATGAGGAAGCTCATCGGCCTGGTGTGCGGATCGAAGCTCAGCGCGCTGTCGTTTCGCTGCCGCTGAGAGAGCGGCGCGCGAGGCACTGCGATTGCACGTCGGTGCCGCAGACCGACCGACCCACTGACTCCGGCATCGCCGGAGCTTCGAAGGAGTATCGAGATGTACACGCTCTACAAGCAGAGCCTCGCGGCGGCGATGGCCGCTGCGCTCTTGTTCGCATGCGGTTCCGGCGACAAGAAGCAAGCGCAGTCGCCCTCGTCGTCCACGCAGACAACGGCGGCGACGTATGGCGATTCGGATCAGTCCGCGCAGGGCGGCTCGCAACGGAAGACCCAGCCGCAGCGGCCGCAAGACCAGCCGAAGCAACCGACGACGCCGCCGAGCGGCGGTCCGCAAGACACCACGTCGCAGGCGGACACGTCGAGCTCCGAACCAACCTCGACGACAACGACGACACAAGCGACGATGGACACGAGCAAGGTCACCACGCTGAGTGACGGCGAAATCGTGGCGGTCGAGGAGGCGATGGACGACCGAGCGGTCAAGCTCGGCGAGCTCGCCCAGAAGAAGGCGCAGGATGCGCAGGTGAAGAAGTTCGCCGGGGCCGCCGTCACGGGACACCGCGACGACATGAACAAGCTGAAGACCCTCGCGAAGCAGCAAAAGATCACGCCGAAGGACAACGCGACCTCGAACAAGCTGAAGTCCGACGCCTCGAACGCCGAGAAGGACCTCAAGAACCGAAAGGCACACGACTTCGACTCGGCGTACATGGACTCGCAGGTCCGGATGCACACCGAGGCGCTCGGTATCATCGACAACCAGCTCCTTCCGAGCGCGAAGAACGACGCCCTCAAGAGCCACATCAACAGCGAGCGCGGCATGGTCGCGGATCACCTGTCGAAGGCGAAGGACATCCAGACGCACCTCGGCGCGGTCGGCACGACGACCGTCACGAGCGGCACGACGGACCATCGCGCGGGCAGCAAGGCAAAGACCGGAACGCCAAAGGGCGGAACGCCTACGGACCACAGGGACCACACGAAGAGCGACAAGAAGAACAAGTGACCGAGCTCGACGCGCGCAGCTCCTGTATGCTGCGCGCGTAAGGCTCATGACGCGCTTCTGGATCCGAGCCCTCGTCCCTGCGCTTGCCGCGCTCACTACGATCGGATGTGAGCTCATCGTCCCTTCCGAAGACGATCTCGCCGGCGGCAAAGCGGCGCTCGATGCGGGCGCCGCTTCCGTCGACGCGACCGTGCCCGGCGCCGAGGGCGGCTCCGGCTCCGACTCCGGCGCCGACGCAGGCGCCGGCGGTCCGTCGCTCGTGCAGCAGACGACGGGCACGTCATCGGCATCGACCTCGGTCGTGCTCACGTTGCCGGCGCCGCCGCGCAACGGCGACGCGCTCGTCGTCACGATCGTGGCGTTCGCGGCGGCGACGCCGACATTCACGGTGTCGGGCGGCGGGGTCGCGTGGTCGCAGCCGACGAAGTCGAGCGTGCACGTCGTCACATCGGTATGGGCCGGGCTCGCCGCTTCGAACGGAAGCGCATCGGTCACGGTCACCGCGTCGGCTCCGCAGGAGACGTTGATCGCGCACCTGAGCGAGTGGAGCGGCCTCGCGGCGATCGGGAGCGCGCAGAAGACCGAGGGGTCGAATGCAGCCGTGAGCGGTCCGCTCGACGTGCCGGACGGGACGGCGCTGGTGTACGCATCGGCGGCGGTGCACAACGAGCCGTTCGGCGCGCCCACCAACGGCTTCGTGGCGCTCACGAGCGTTGCCGCGGGGAAGGTGCAGCTCCTCGCGGCGTACCGTCTCTCGCCGCCGCGGGGTTCGTACACGACGACGTGGACCGAGCCCGCGCCGATGAACAACGGCTGGGACGCGCACATCGTCTCGTTCTCGCGGTGATACACTCCGCACGATGGGAGCGCGCGAGCAGGCGTGAAGCCGGATGACCGCACGAGCCCGGAGCTCGCCGACGGCGAGGCGAGGGTGCTCTTCCTTTGGGAAGGCGGAACCGAGCGACGAGCGCTGCCCGACGGCGTGATCATCACCGTCGGTCGATCGAGCGAATGTGACGTGCGCATCGATCATCCGTCGGTGTCGCGCATGCACGCACGCGTCATCGCCGGTACGCCCGTGCGCGTCGAGGACCTCGGGAGCTCGAACGGCGTACGCGTGCGCGGTTCGCTCGTCACGCCGAGGCAGCCCGTCGTCGTGAATTCCGGCGACGTCGTCGAGCTGGGCTCCGTAGTCCTCGTCGTCCAAGGCGCGACGCCGAACGCGCGACCCGCGCCGCCGACGCCGTGGGAGGTCCGCGAAGGATCCGGACACGACGTCGTCTCCCCGCTGCGCCGGCTGCTCGGGCTCGTCGCGAACAGCGATCTCAGCATCGTGATCACCGGCGAGACCGGCGTCGGGAAGAACGTCGCGGCGCGATGGATCCACGACCACTCTCCGCGCGCAGCGATGCCGTTCGTGCTGCTGAACTGCGCGGCGCTTCCCGACGCGCTCCTCGAAGGAGAGCTGTTCGGCTACGAAAAGGGCGCGTTCACCGGCGCGACGCAGGCGAAGCAGGGGCTCATCGAATCGGCGAACCGGGGCACGCTACTCCTCGACGAGATCGGCGAGCTGCCCCTCGTCACGCAGGCGAAGCTGCTCGGCGTGCTCGAGAACCGCGAGGTGCTCCGTCTCGGCAGCTTGAAGCCGCGGCCCGTCGACCTGCGCCTGCTCGCGGCGACGAATCGCGATCTCGATGCGTTGGTCCGCGAGGGAAAGTTTCGCGCCGATCTCCATTTCCGTCTGAACGGGATGACCGTCGCGATCCCGCCGCTGCGCGAGCGCGCCGAAGAGATCCCCGAGCTCGCGCGGCTCTTCCTCGAGCGCGCATGCGCGCGAACGGGCCGGCGCGTGCCGGCGTTCTCTGCGGCGGCGATCGCGACGCTCGTACGGCAACCTTGGCCGGGCAACGTCCGCGAGCTGCGGAACACGATGGACCGCGCGGCGGCTCTCTGCACGACGGACGAGCTTCTGCCGGAGCACCTCGCGATGCCCAACGTGAGCACGGCGACCGAGCGGCCGCCGCCGCTGGTCGCGCCGTCCGGCGACACGCTGTGGGGCGAGACCGAAGCGCTGGAACGCAGGCGCGTGCTCGAGGCGCTCGAGCGCTCCGGCGGCAATCAGACGCAAGCCGCGAAGCTGCTCGGCATCTCGCGACGCGCGCTCATCAATCGACTCGAGCTCTACGACGTGCCGCGGCCGAGAAAAGGAAAAGACTGAGCGTCAGAAGCGCGCAAGCGAGGCGACGTCTCGCGCGTCGTGATGCGTGAGGAGGATCCACGCGGCGGCGCCGAGCGCGACGATGCCGACGGCGAGCGAGATGTCGGCGACGAGCGCATCGCGGCGGACCGACGACGCGTCGTCGCCGCTGCACGTCGGCGCACACGAGCCCTTCAGATCGTTGCCGCGTGTGAGCGCGCGGACGCCGAAGAATGCGAACGAGCCGAGCGCGACGACGCCGACGCCTCCTACGACGTACGCCGAGGTCGGGAACGTCGATCGATGATTGCCGGGCGGCGGAGCGGGCGGCGGAGGCTCGGCGGCGTTCGCGGGCAAGTCGATCGTGATGCGCCGGTTCTTCTCGCCGACGTTGAGGAGGACGCGCTCCTCGTGCGTGCCGCCGTCGGACGACACGAACCGGAGGACGTGCTCGCCGGGATCGACCGCGACGGGCAGGCCCGTGAGACGGGTGGTCACGCTCTCGCCGTCGACGAGCACGGTGACGTCCGCGGTGTCCTGCCCGTCCGGACGTCGAGCGCGGACGAGCACGGTCGGCATCGCAGCGTCCGTCTCGTCGAGCCACTGCAGGCAGTCCTTGCGAAGGGGCGCCGGACAGGACTCGACACTGCACGCGAGGAACTGCTGTCGTGCCGCGCGCAGCTTGCCGTCGTCGCGAAGGCGCTGGCCCTCGATGTGCTGCGTGACGCACGTTTTCTTCGCGCCTTCGTCCGCGCGCGCGTCGGGCGTGGGCGTGGCAGCGAGGAGTGCAGCGAGCACGCTCGAGGTCACGACCAAGCGACGATCGAGCGGTTTCAAAGGCACTTCGGGTGGTATTGCTTGTGCCCGTCATTGTCAATGAAGTACGGCGGATCGCATCCGGCCCGCGCGGGCTTCGCGTTGCGAGGACGGCGGCTCGGCGTCGTCGAAGAGCGCGGCGCGGTGCTCGTCGCGGCGGTGGACGATTCGGGCGCGGCGACCGGCGGCTCGCCGGACGCGGACAACGACGGCAGCACGGAGGCCGATGCGAGTGGCGCGGGCTCGGAGGTCGGCGGCGCGGTGGAACGCGCGCTCGAAGCGACGAGCGCGCACGTCGTCAGCGTGACGGCTGCGAGCGTTGCGGCGACGACGATCATTGCGCGACGGCGTCGAGGGAGCGGCGAGGGCGGCGACGGATCGGTGTCGTGCGCGGCGTTCACATCGAAGAGGAGGCGTGGTGCCCCGGCGCGCGCAGCCCCGACCAGCTGCGTATCCACCGTCGAGTCCGCGCGTGGCCGCGCATCGCTCTTTCTCGTGCTCGGACTCGGACCTTCGCTGAGCTCCACGATCATCGCCGCATGCGCGTCGAGCGTGGCGCGCGCCTTCTCGAGCACCCACGCGCCGATCTCGCGCGGTGACGCCGCGACGCCTGCGCGCTCGAGCGCCTCGGCCATCGCGAGCGCCGTCGGGAATCGATCGTCGGGTTGGTCCGCGAGCCCGCGCATCACGACCTGCTCGACGGCATCGGGGAGCGACGGCCTCAGCGTCCGCGGCGATGCGATGCGGCCCGCGCGGATCCGCTCGATCAGGCTGCCCGGCTCATCCTCCGTGAAGACGTTGCGGCCGGTCAACATCTCCCAGAGCACGACGGCGGCGGAGTAGACGTCGCTTCGCCGATCGACGTCGTCTCTCCGCAGCTGCTCCGGCGCCATGTAGCGCAGCTTGCCCTTCAGGCGCCCGTCCTTGGTCGAGTGGAGGCGGTACTTCGCCTTCGCGATGCCGAAATCGAGCACGCGTGCGACGCCGTCGATGCCGACGAGGATGTTCTGCGGCGACACATCACGATGCACGATGCCGAGCGGCTCTCCTCGATCGGTCGTCGCTTCGTGCGCGGCATGGAGGCCGGACAGGACGCCGCCCATCACACCGAGCGCGACGCCGAGCGGAATCTCTTCTTCCGCCTTCGCCGCCGCGCGGACGAGCCACGCAACGGACTCGCCGCGCACGTACTCCATGACGAGGATGACCTCGTCGTCGGACGACACCACGTCGAGCGCAGAGACGACGTTCGGATGCGGTGCGCGCGCAGCGAGCCGTGCTTCGTCGAGGAACATCGAGACGAACTCGGGGTCCTTCGCGTAGCGGGCATGGAGCCTCTTGATCGCGACGATGCGCGCGAAGCCGCCGGCCGCGACCATCCGGCCGAGATGCACCGTGGCCATGCCGCCCGATGCGATCTCCGCCCCGATCGCGTACCTTCCGGCCGCCTCGCGCGCCATGCATCGATCTTACTTCTCGAATGCCCCGATGTCCGGCTGCGAGCGCATTTTCCCGTCGAAGTCGTAGGCCGGCGCGCGCGTGGTGGTCCCGGCGTTGATCGCCGGCGAGCCTGTCTGCAGGTGATAATCGGCGCCGGCAAGGCTCGTGAAGCGTGGATCGACGAGGAGCGTGCTCGTCCCGGCGAGCCCGTTCTGGAGGCTCCAGTTCGTGGTGTTCCCGAACAGGAGGTTGTTCGCGTAGACGTTGTGCGTCCCGGTCTGGCCCTGCTCGTCGATCCCCGTCTTGCTGTTGACGACGATGTTGTTGAGGACGTTGACGTAGTCGGCAGGGCCGCTCGTGTGCACGTAGTCGCCGCCGCCGACGAGGATCCCGATCGGACACTCCACGACCGTGTTGTTCACGATGTCGATGTGGTTCGCGTCGTGCCAGAGGTGGATGCAGCACATGCCGCCGCGCGTGAGGACGTTGTTGATCACCTTGCCCGGCGCCGTCTGGTAGATGCCCTGCACGAACGTGCAACCGGCGTAGCCGATGTCGTAGACGACGTTGTCGATCATGTCGATGTTGGTGCCGCCGTACCAGCTGTCGCCCTCGATGCCGGCGCCGCCGCTACCCGTGCACGTGTACACGCTCTTGTCGTGCGCGATGTCGTGCACCTTGTTGCCGCGGACGACCGATCCGGTGCCGGCGCTGTAGATGCCCTGCCGCCAGACCGCGCCGCCATTGAACTTCGTGCCGTCGACCTCGAAGCCCTCGATGTCGACGTAGGCACCGCGGTTGTCCCAAGCGCTATCGGTGGCGCTGCCGGACGGAGGCACGATCTTGGCCGCCCACTTCGTCTCGGACACGAAGCGGATGCGGCCCGCCGCCGTTCCGTTCACGGTGCTCTTGATCGACTCGGCGTAGGTGCCGGGCATCACGTGGATCGTGGTGTCGGGCTTGGCCGCGCTGACGCCCTTCTTGATGGTCCGGAAGGGCGCGGCCTGCGTGCCCGCGTTCGCGTCGTTGCCGTTCGTCGCGACCCAGAAGTTGTTCGCGCTCTTCGGCGGGGGCGGGGCCGAGCTGGGCGGAGGCGTGGTCGCGGGCGGCGGTGACGACGACGGCGGCGGCGTGGTCGTCGTCGGAGGAGGCGCGGGCGGAGAGGAGCCGATGGCGTCCGCGTAGACGATCTCGAGCTCGGGGCCCAGACCGGCGTGCTCCTTCGAGGCGAACGCCGCGCTGTCGCCGCTCGTCGAGAACAGCCCGAAGCTGTACGTCCCGTCGGCCTTCACCGCCGACGTCACGTCGACGGTCACGGTCTTCCCGGCCTCGAGCGGTCCGAGGTCGGCGATCGCCGCGCCGGTCGGCTGCGGGCGTGTCGCATACGTGACGGTCTTCTCGCTCCAATTGGTGCTCGTCGCGTAGAGCGTCGGGCCGTCCACGGTCGCGCCGGTCACCGCGAGCGTGAGCTTCGCGCTCTTCACGGTCTTGCCGTTCAGGCCCGCGACGTCGAACCTGAGGAACGCCATCCGCTTCGGCGAGCCGTCGCTCACGATGGCGTCGTACCCGCCGTAGACGATGCCCGGCGAGCGCGCGCTCACGAACGCGTCGTCGGTCGGGGCGAGCCTGATGGCCGCGTTGAGACCGTCGGTCGAGGCTCCCTGCGCCTCCTCTGCATCCTCGCCGGCGCAGCCGACGACTCCGCCCACCACCAGCATCCATCCCAAGGTCCTTCGCATCATGTGGATCCGTCCTCCGGTTGCCTCACCTGCGGCTCCTTGGAGCAACTCGTGTGCCCTCGCGTTCGCTTGTGAAAACAAGCGCCATTTCGGATCTCAA
>JAQBQJ010000239.1 GCA_028287065.1 Labilithrix sp.
TACGACAAGGGCGCGCATCTCCCGCTGCTCTGGACGCACCTCATCCCCGCGACCATCGAGGGGAAGGCGATGCACAACGTGCAGAATGCAATGTTCGCGGCGGTCATGGCCTACGCGATGGGCGTGAAGGTCGAGAACATCCGGCAGGGCCTGCGCACGTTCGACACGTCGTATTTCCAGGTGCCCGGACGCACGAACGTCTTCGACGAGCTGCCCTTCAAGGTCATCCTCGACTACGGCCACAACCCGGCGGCCGTGCAGGCGATGACGGACCTCGCACAGCGCCTCGAGTGCAGCGGGCGGCGCGTGTGCGTCCTCTCGGCGCCCGGCGATCGCCGCGACGAGGACATCCGCGCCATCGCGAGGATCGCGGGCGGCGCGTTCGATCACATCATCCTCCGTCGCGACGACGACCTCCGCGGGCGCGGCCCGGACGTGGTCCCGCGCATGATGGAAGCGGAGCTCCTCGACTCGGGGTTCCCGAAGGAGCGGCTCGAGGTGATCCCCGACGAGCAAGCGGCCATCCAGGCGGCGCTCGACGGTGCGCAGCGCGGCGACCTCGTGCTGATCTTCGCCGACAAGATCTCGCGGAGCTGGAAGCAGGTCATCTACTTCAAGCCGCTCTGGGACGCCGCGCCCGAGAAGTCGCCATCGAATGCCCCGGCCGCCGCGAAGAGCGCACCGGGCGTCCTCTCGCTCGGCGGCGACGACGCCGCGAACGAGGTCGTCATGGACGGCGCGCTCGTCATCGAGGACGAGCGAGGCGTTCGTCTCGCGCGCGAGCAGGACGACTGAGCGCACGGCGCGAACGCATGCAGCTCGTCGACGCTCGTCGTCTCACCGGTCCGAACCACCTCGCGCGTACGCCGCTCGTCATCGTCGAGATCGCGCTCGACGCCGGTGAGACCGTCGAGCGAGCGCTCTCGGCGTATCGCCGTGAGCTCTCGCGCATGCGCGAAGCCGTCGGTTTTCTGGGCGACGTCGCGATCGTCGAGCGCCGGCATCGCGGAGGCGCCGTCTTCGGGTACGAAGCGCCGATCGACGTGATGCTCGCATGCGCAGAGATGAGCGAATGGGCGGCGCTGAGCGCCGCCGCGGTGCTGTCCGGTGCGGAGGCGCTGTCGCTCGAGCCGAAGCGCGCCGAGATCGAGGCGCTGCTCGCGCGCGATCGCAATCCGGCGCTCGCCGCGCTCGTCGTCGAGGCGCGCAAGCACGCGATTCCGCTCCTCTGGGACGACGCGGTGCTCAGCCTCGGGAGCGGGCGCCGGTCGAGGACGTTCGCGGAGGGCGAGATCCCCGAGCCGAGCGCGGTCGCGTGGGACCAGCTCGGCGCCATCCCGACCGTGCTCGTGACCGGCACGAACGGGAAGACGACCTCGTCGCGACTGCTCGCACGCGTCGCGACGGAGGCGGGCCTGCGCGTCGGCGCCACCTCGACCGGCGGCATCACGGTCGGCTCCGAGCTCCTCGAGGACGGCGACTGGACCGGCCCGGGTGCGGCGCGGATCGTCCTCCGTCGCCCGGACGTCGAGCTCGCGGTGCTCGAGACCGCGCGCGGCGGGATCTTGCGACGCGGGCTCGCGATCGACACGTGCGATGCGGCGCTCGTCACCAACGTGAGCGACGATCATCTCGGCCTCTACGGGATCGACGACATCGCCGCGATGGCCGAGGTGAAGGGCGTCGTCGCCCGTGCGGTCCGCGCGGAAGGCACGGTGGTCCTGAATGCTCGCGATCCGCAGCTCGTCGCGCTTGCGGGCGAGCTCGGGTGCAAGGTCACGTTCTTCGCCGACCTCGAAGGCGCGCCGGACCATGCCGGCGATATCGATGTCGCGGCGCGGGTCATCGCCGAGCATCGAGCGCGCGGCGGACGCGTCGTCTTCACGCGCGCCGGCGCGATCGTCGCGGCGGTTGGCGCGTCACCTGCGGCCGAGCAGGTCGTCGTGAGGGTCGACGCAGTGCCGATCACGTTCGGCGGCGCCGCTCGCTACAACGTCGAGAATGCCGCGGGCGTCGTCGCGGTGGCCGATGCTCTCGCGCTGCCGCGCGCCGCGATCGTTCGAGGATTGTGCGGCTTCGCGATGCACGACAACCCGGGGCGCGGCCAGATCGTCGAGGTCGACGGCGTGACCGTGCTGCTCGACTTCGGTCACAACCCCGAGGGCGTGCGCGCGGTGATGAAGCTCGTGGGCTCGCTGCGCAAGCAGCGGCTCACGATCGTGACCGGCAGCCCGGGTGATCGCACGGACGAGGAGATCTCGGACGTCGCGCGCATCCTCCACGCGGCCAAGCCCGATCGCGTGCTCGTGCGCGAGCTGGGCGACTACCTGCGCGGTCGTGCGCTCGGCGACGTGCCTGCGCTGTACAGGCGGTCGCTGCTCGACCTCGGTCTGGCGCCCGATGCGTTCGAGGTCGTCGCGTCGGAGGTCGATGCGCTCGCCCGCGCGTTCGACGGTGCGGCACCCGGCGACTTCATCGCCGTGCTCGTGCACCTCGACCATGCCGAGGTGCACGCATTCCTGGCCGCTCGAGGGAGCGGCAAAACCCCGTGAGCCGAGGAGAAACATGGCCAGCAAAGGACGCCCGTACCGCACCTTCGTCGTCGACGGCTTCGAGATCCTCGTCGGTCGGGGCGAGGACGACAACGACACGCTGACGTTCGACGTCGCACAGCCGGACGACCTCTGGTTGCACGTCGGCGGCGGAACGCCGGGGAGCCACGTCGTCGTGCGGAACCCGGGGAAGGGCGAGCTGCCCGCGGCGATCGTGGAGCGGGCCGCGTCGCTGGCGGCCTGGTACTCGAAGTCGCGCAACGCGAAGAGCGTGGCGGTGAGCTACTGCAAGGCGTCGGATGTCTCGAAGCGGCGCGGCGCGCCGGCGGGGATGGTCGAGCTCGCGCGCCACAAGGACATCAAGGTGAAGCCGGCGGCGTTCGAGGGCGGGGGCGACTGAAGAGCGAGATTCACAGCCGGAATTTCGGGAGCTTTCCAGTCGGCGCGCTCGCGAGCAGCAGCTTCTTCACATGCGTCACGAGGACGTCGCCCGGGCACGGCTTCGCGAGGAACGCATCGCAGCCCGCTTCCAGCGCCTTCTCCACGTCCGTGCGCCCAGCAAACGCCGTCAGCACGATGATCGGCGTCGTCGCCATGGCGCGTCCTGCGCGCCATAGCGTCGCGAGCTCGAGGCCGTCGCGATCGGGGAGCTTGCGATCCAGCACGACCAGATCCGGCGTGCGTGCGCTGACCGCGTCGAGCGCCTCGCGCGCGGTCGTGGCCGTCACGACGTCGAAGCCGGCCGCGCGCAGGTGCTCGGCGTAGAGCTCCCGCGCGTCTTCGTCGTCTTCGATGAGGAGAACGGACTGCGTCACGATGTCCATCGAAGCACGTTCAGGTACGCGGCGACAAACCCCTGAGAGAGCCCGCCGCTGTCCGCTGGTCAGGCCGGTCGCAGCGCTCACTGGACCGTTTCGCTACGACGCACGGCCGTGCACGCGAAAGCGCCTCGATCAGAGCGACGCGAGCAAGCGGCGCTCCGCATGTACGACGTCGTCGGCGCTGACCTCGCCGCGCTGATCGAGCGCGTACAAAGCGCCACCATCGGCCCAGCACAACAGCCGGCGAGTCGCCTTCTCGCGCACCTCGATCCGTCCGGGATCGTCGTGTGTGCGCTTCATCGCCCGGAGCACCGCGACGCGGACGTTCTCGACGATTTCGTCGGGGCGCGAGCCGTCTGCGCGCACCAGCACGTACCGGTGCGCCTCGAGCCCAAGCTCCTCGCGGATCTTGTTGGCGGTGCGCGACGTCTGCTCGAGACCCGGCTCGAGCACCGTCGACGACAAGAGAGAGCGCTCGCTCGGACGCTCAGGCGGAACGTCCACGTACGAGACCTCCGGATCCTTCGTCGCTCCCATCGCGCCCTCCCGGTTCGAGACGACCGCAGCGGCTGCATCGGGCACGCCAGCGGCTGCGAGGGCTCTATTTCAGGCGAGTCGCGTCGCAGCGATCCTGGGTCACCTCGCCCTGGGAGCAGGGGCGGTCGCGGTCTTGCTGCGGGGAAGGATCGCTTCGCGGACGGTCGCGAGAGGTGCCTTGTCGTCGAAGCGCGCGACGCCGCCCTCGAGACGCACGCCGAGCTTCTCGAAGAGCGCGCCGAGATCGACCTTGCCTGCCGTGCGTCCGAGCTCGTCGTAGAGCTCGCGCAGCACCTTCGTTCCCGTCGCGGCGTCGCCGACCTCGATCACGTGCGCGAGCGGCCACATCGACTCGACGTTGCCGCCGGTCGCGACGACCGCACGAAGCGCATCTTGCAGACCTCGCGCGCCGTTCGTGCGCTCGCGGATCCGGATGTCCGCGAGGAAGAAGTACAGCGCGCCGCCCCAGTAGAGGCGTCCCCACTCGCGTGCGCCGTCGAGCCCGCCGTCGCGCGCGCCGGGGAGACCTTGGGGAAAGCCCTCGATCATCTCCGCCCAGATCCTCTCGCTCTTCGCGAGACCGGCGCGCGCGCGTGCGATCGGCTCGACGTAGGTCGCGAGGCCCTCGGAGAACCACGAGTAGCGCCGATCGAGATCGGGGAATGCGACGTGGATCAGCTCGTGAGCGACGACCCAGTCCTCCTCGAGGTTCTTCGCGGTCACGTTCGAGCCGACGCGAACGAGCAGGGACGCGCCCCCGCCGCCGAGCGTCTTTCCGCCTGTCTCGGGCGAGCTCCCCGGGACGATGAAGAGCATCGCGTGCCCGTCCGGCGCGCGTCCGAAGTAGGCGCCGATCGCGGACGCCTCTGCGCGCAGCCAGTGGCCGACGATGTCGTCGGACAGCGCGAGGTCGGGCGCGATGGCGGCGTCGACGGCGGGATCGGCGACGTGCGCGAGGCGCAGCGGGCCGATCGCCGCGAAGGCGGCCTCGTCGATCGACGTCGTCGGCGCCTCGTACGTGTCCTTGCCTTGCGCCGCGGCGCGGATGCCGGTCGCGAAGCGGATGGGCTCCGTGGTCGTCACGTGGAAGCGATAACGCCCGGACGGTCCCTCGGACGGTCGCAAGAGCCACGTCGACGGGGGCGCGAACACCGCGCCGCCGGACAGCATCGCGACGTCCATGTCGCCGATCGCGTTCGCGGCCTCGCGCAGCCGCACGTGGTAGCGCACCGTGCAGGTGGTCGAGCATGCATCGCGCCAGTGGGCGTCGCTCAGGTCGATCGCCTTCCACGTGCCGTGGTCCTCGAGCGCGAGACGTTCGACGAACGGCGTCGCGGGTCCGTCGACGTGGAGCTCGCCGCGTATGGGACCGCGGAAGGTGGCGTGGACGTCGAGATCGAGGGAGGGGTCGACGGTGATGTCGTAGGTCCAGACGAGAGAGAGAGGAGGAGCGGGAGGAGGAGGGGAGGGAGGTGGGGGTTGGGGCGCGCCGCATGCCGAGAGCGCGAGCAGCAGAAACAGGTGATGGAAATGGAAATGGAAATGGAAATGCCGAGAAGCGAGCGCGTGTCTCGGCATTTTCATTTCCATTTCCGTTTCCATCACCTGTTCTCTCGAATCATTTCGACGTCGCCACATGCACCCCCGACCAGCCCTCCGGCGGCGGAGCCTTCTCCATCTCCACGCACCTCGCCCACAGCACCGCGCTCGGCGGATCTTCCTCACGCTGGCGCTCGCACAGCGACGCGGCTTTCGAGAAGTCGCGCTCGAGGTACGCGTCGAATGCCTGCTCGTAGCGGCGCGCGAGCTCCAGGTTCGCGATGGCGTCGCCCGTCGCGCCGAGGAGCTCGTAGACGTCGATCGACGCGCTCTTGCCCTTGACTGCGACACGATCGATGCGCCGGAACACGAAGTCGCCCTTCGCACGCCGCACGATCGCTTCGCTCACGAGGACGACGACCCCGTACTGCTTGCAGAGCGGCTCGAGGCGCGCCGCGAGGTTCACGCCGTCGCCGAGTGCGGTGTACGAGAGCCGCGTGGGCGCGCCGAAATTGCCGACCATCACACGCGCCTCGTGCAGGCCGAACCGCGTGGTGAGCGCGGGCAATCCCTTCCACGAGCTCGACGCATACAGCGCACGCGCCGCCTTCAGGCACGCGAGCGTCGCGCGGCAGGCATGCACGGCGTGGTCCGGCACGGGCGTCGGTGCGTTCCAGAGCGCCATCACGGCGTCGCCGATGTACTTGTCGATCGTCCCGCCGGTGGCCTCGATCGCGGTCGTCATCGCGGCGAGGTAGTCGCCGAGCCGCTTCGCGAGCTCGTCGGGCGGGAGCTTCTCGGCGAGCGTCGTGAAGCCCTCGATGTCCGTGAACATGAGCGAGACGTCGATCATCTCGCCGCCGAGCTTCGGCTCCTCGTTCGAGGAGTACAGGCGCTGGACGAGGTCGATTGGCACGTATTTCCCCATTGCGCGCACGACGGTCTTCGCGCGCTCGAGCCCGTGCATCACGTCGTCGACGTCGCGGATCGCGCTCTGGTCGGAGACGGGGGCGAAGTCGAAGGCGCGCATCCGTGTCGTCGCCGCCGTGATCCGCGAGAGCCCTCGGCGCATCGCGATGAGGGTGGTAGCGGCGATGGCGAGAACCATCGCGAGCGTGACGGCGAACGCGGCCACGAACATGCGCTCGAACGCGCGAAGGTCGGTCGTGTACCGCTCCTCCGGCGCGAGCACCGCGACCATCCATCCGGCCGTGCCGCCCTCGCCGAGGTCGATCTCGCGCAACGTCGCGAGCCACGGGGCGCCGTCGACGACGAGCGATCCGGCCGCGTTCGGGTGCCTTCGATCGAGGCCGTGAACGAACGAGCTGCCGAGGAGCGCGCGGATCTCGGGAGGCGGCCGTGAGGCATCGACGCGGATCTCGTCGTCGAGGGTCGTCATCCGATCCGCCGGGTCGAGGCGCGCCACGATCCGTGGCGCACCTCCGTGCGGAGCCGTGGCGAGCAGCGCGACCCGCTGAACGTCCTCGGGGTCGCCGGGCGACGCCTGCGGTCGTGCGATCGCGTCGAGCTCGTTCGTGACGAGGCCGACGCGGACGACGCCGACGAAGCGGCCGGCGGCGTCGTCGATCGCCTTCTGCACGCTCACGACGACGCGGCGGTCGCGCGGCGAGAGCGCGCCGTCGAGCTCGGACCAGTGCAGATCGCTCCACACCGCTTTGCCGTGCTGGGCCTGCGACACGATCACCGAGAATGTCGGGTGCACCGTCGGATCGGGCGCGCCGCCGGCGGGTACGAACGACGCGCTCGCGAAGGTCGTGTCCGGGCCGCGGTCGCGGATCTCGGCGACGAAGGGTCCGTCGGCCCCGCTCTCACGCCGCGTGCTCTTCGTCAGGATCGCGCCGCTCGAGCCGCGGTAGACCGAGAGCTGCCAGCGGCTGTCGGGGGCGATGCGGGCGTCGCCGTTCGGCGAGTACCCGTCGAGCGTCGCGCTCGTGAAGGTCACCTCCTCGAGGTGCGAGTCGTCGAGGATGCGCGTGAAGAGACTGGCTTCGAGCGCGCCACCCTGCGCGGGATCGACCTTCATCGAGCCGGCGTGGATGCCTCGTTCCACATCCTCGAGCACGCGCTGCGCGCGACCGAGCTCGCGGACCACGCGCGTCTCGACGCGGCGAGCCACGAGATCCTGCTGCCGCTGGCTGCTCTTCAGGATCGAGGCGCGCGAGCTCTCGGTGAACCAGGCAAAGGCCACCCCGACGACGATCGCCACCGCGAACGTCGCCGCGCCGAACAGCTGCGCGAGCGTGACCCGCCTCACGCGGGCGAGCTTATGTCAGGACGGAAGCGCGGCGCCGGAAACGTCGTCGACCGCGGCGCCGTCGGGCGGGCCGGGCTCGACGGGAGGACCGGGCGGCTCGCTGGTGCGTTCGCCGGCCTCGGCGGAAGGCGCCTCGGTGCCGTCGAGCGCAGCATAGCGTTCCAGCTTCCGGTACATCGTCCGTCGATCGATGCCGAGGACCTCGGCGGCGCGCGACTTGTTGTTGCCGACCAGCTTGAAGACGCGCAGGAGGTACCGCTTCTCGAGCTCCTCCATCGTGACGATCTCGGTCGGATCGTTGGCCGTCGCGACGAAGCTTCCGGCGAGGTAGCCGCGCAGCTTCTCGGGGAGATCCTCGACCGTGACCTGATCGAAGCGGGCGAGGGCGACCGCGTGCTCGATGCAGTTCTCCAGCTCGCGCACGTTGCCCGGCCACTCGTAGGCCATCAGCCGCTCGGCGGCGCGCTCCGACAGCTCGAGGGTCGGCTTGCCGCTGCGCTCGGCGAACTGCTTCAGGAAGTGATGCGCGAGATGAAGCGTGTCGGAGCCGCGTGAGCGGAGCGGCGGCACTTCGACCTTCACGACGTTGATGCGGTAGTAGAGGTCCTCGCGGAAGCGCTTCTCGCGTACCTCGTTCTCGAGATCGCGATTGGTCGCGGCCACGATGCGTGCGTCGTAGGGGATCTCGCGGTTGTCGCCGACGGGACGTACCTTGCGCTCCTGGAGCGCGCGCAAAAGCTTCGGCTGGACGTCGATCGGCAGCTCGCCGATCTCGTCGAGGAACAGCGTTCCGCCGTTCGCCTGCTGGAAGAGACCCATGCGCGTCGCCTTCGCGTCCGTGAACGCGCCGCGGGCATGTCCGAAGAGCTCGCTCTCGAGCAGCGAGTGCGGGACGGCCGCGCAGTTGATCGCGACGAACGGTCCTTCGCGGCGCTTGCTCTTGTTGTGGACGGCGCGCGCGACGAGCTCCTTGCCGGTGCCGGTCTCGCCGTGGATGAGGACGGAGGCGTCGCTGTCGCCGACGCGGTCGATCAGGTCCGCGACCTTCCGCATCGCGGGGCTGCCGCCGACGATCAGGCTCTGATTGGCGTCGCGCGCCGCGCGGAGCATCTTGATCTGCTCGCGGAGGCGGCGGTGCTGGACCGCGCGCGAGACGACGACACCCAGCGTCTTGCTCTCGATCGGCTTCGTGACGAAGTCGTACGCGCCGGCACGGATGGCGCCCATTGCGGTCTCGAGCGTGGCGTGACCCGTGATCAGGACGACAGGCACGTCCGGCCGGAGCGCGATGACGCGCTCGCAGATCTCGAGGCCGCTCGTCTCCGGCATGCTCAGGTCGGTGAGGACGACGTCGAAATCTCGCGACGCGATCTTCTCGAGGGCGTCGGCAGCGTTCGTGCACGTGGTGACCTGCATGCCCTGACGCGCGAGCGCCATCTCGAGCAGCTCACAAGTGTCGCGCTCGTCGTCGACGACGAGGACTTCGGTCTTCTTCATCGCGTGCCTCTTTGGGGGTGCTTCATGGAGCGCGAGGTGGGCTTCAGCAGGGTTCGTGCCAGCCGTGAACGTCGCATTTCCATCGGTTCTGCTCGCGCTAACGAGGCAATAAGCCCCGAAAGCAGCGAACCTGCCACACCCAGCAACAACGCCACGTCAGCCATGGGTATCGGCGCCACAAAGTCTAGCCGCCCACAGAACGCGACCTCCGAGGGTCAAGAAGCGCGACGCATCGGATCGAGCGACGAGGGAGAGAGGCTGTCCGGCTCTCGCTTCGGGATCCGCACCGTCAACACGCCTTCGGCCATCACCGCGACCGCATCGCTCCCGAACGCCTCGTCCGGCAGCGCGAACGTCCGCGAGAACACCCCGTACGAACGCTCGCGGCGATGATAGCCCTCGCGGCGCTCGACGTTCTCCGGCTTCCGCTCGCCGCGGATCGTCATCACGTGCTCGTCGATGTCGACGTCCACGTCTTCGGGCCGTAGCCCGGGCAGCTCGACCTTCACGACGAACGACTCGTCGTCCTCGAAGATGTCGATCGCCGGTGCGAACCAGGGTTGGCCCGCAGCCGACGTGTCGGCCGGACGCCACGCGATCTCCGCGAACGGATCCCAACGCGAGGCCACGCCTCACCCCTTCGAGCCGGCGAGCGAGTTCGCGCCCGGAGTGGGCGTGCCGCCGCGCTTCGTCTCGGCCGCCGGCTCCTCCGGCTGATGACGGCTCTGACCCATTCCCTCCCAGTCGCCGCGCTCTTCATCGAGGAGCGACTGCGCCGGCGGCCGCGTGTCACGCTTCACGACGCCTTCCTTGTCCTGCGACGACTGCCGCTGCTCGTGCACGTCGTCCCGCGCCGGCTTCTTCGCTGCCTCGCGGCTCGCCTGCTGCTCCTTCGCGCCACCTGCGTTCTTCGTGCTTTCGGGGTTCATGGTCGTTCCTCTCTCTCCTCTTTTTCCGTTTGCTCAGAATGCGCCGGCTGCCGCGATGCCGAGGCCTCCGTTGGTGGTTCGCGCCGGCGCGATGCTCAGGCGCGCCGTGTTCACGAGCGGTTCTTTCGCGGAACGCATGTCGCGATGTAGGAATGCGAGTGCGATCTGCACGACGCCCGCGGCTTGCACGAGACCGTCGGCGACGAGCAGCGCGGCGTAGGTCGTCTCCGGACCGCACGGGCGCGAGCCCCCGTCGGCGTCGCAGCTCCCGCGTCGCGCGAAGGCGAGCCAGGGTCCCGCGAACGGAACGAGGAGCGGTCGATCGGACGACCGCGTGCTCGTCGCGCCGACCCACAGAGAGCCCCCGTAGGCGAACGCGAACGTCGCCGCGCCCGTCGCGAGCAAGAGCCGGTTCGGCCCCATGTCGACGAGCTTCGCCCGCGTTTCTGCGCTGTGCGGCTCGCCCACCGACGGCTCCGCTGCGCTCGCGGTCGCGGCCGTCGATGTCAGGGCTGCGATCGAGAGGAGGAGACGGGGGAGGTAGCGTCGCATCGCGGGTCTTGGATCCTCTCTCCTACCTCGTGGTGCAAGGCAGGTGCCCGCCGAGCCGTCTCCGTTGGACACGCGCAACGCAATGTTTACGATTGGTTAGCGGCGGGCAGTCGCCTGCGCCTGTCGCGCCTTGTCTCGCCGTGGACAGGGGCGCCCGCTGCCGTTGCGCTGGGATGTCGCTGCATTATCCTTGTCAGGATATGCAGGAACGTCTCAGTCGTGGCATTCTCGCCTCGGCGGTGGCAGTTTGCCTCGTGCGCTCCTGTCCCATCGGTTCATGTGGTGGCAAGAACGCCGCGAAATTTCGGCGCACCTCGCGCGTGGTACAGCTCGTGCCATTGAGCCAGGCGGCGACCGTCCTCCCAGCACAGCCCAAGAGAGTCCCAAGGTGGTTCAGATGAAGGGTCAGGTCCTGATCGTCGACGATGAGCAGGAGACTTGCGACCTGCTCGAGATGTCGCTCGTCCGTCATGGATTCAAGGTCACGACCTCGACGGCCGCGAACCGCGCGCTCGAGCTCGTCGCGACGCAAGACTTCGACGTCGTGCTCACCGATCTCAGCATGCCCGAGATGAGCGGCCTCGACCTGTGTGAGCGCGTGCTCGGGACGCGGCCGAACATGCCGGTCGTCGTGATCACGGGGCAGGGGAGCCTGGAGACGGCGATCGGTGCGATCCGGGTCGGCGCGTACGATTTCATCACGAAGCCCGTCGATCCGAAGCTGCTCTTCTTGAGCGTGTCGCGCGCGATCCAGCATCGGCACCTCCAGGACGAGGTGAAGCGACTGCGCGAGGCCGTCGCGGCCGAGGGCGATACCGCCGAGAGTGCGATCGTCGGTCAGAGCGGCGCCATGCGTCGTGTCTACGAGCTGATCACGCGCGTCGGTGAGAGCGATGCTTCGGTCCTCATCCACGGCGAGACGGGCACCGGAAAGGAGCTCATCGCGCGCGGCATCCATATGCGGAGCCGTCGCAAGGACGGCCCGTTCGTCGCGATCAACTGCGCGGCCGTCCCGCACTCGCTCATCGAGAGCGAGCTGTTCGGGCACGCGCGCGGCGCGTTCACGGACGCGAAGGCGTCGCGCTCGGGTCTCTTCGTGCAGGCGAACGGCGGAACGCTCTTCCTCGACGAGATCGGCGAGCTGCCGATCGACATGCAGCCGAAGCTCCTTCGCGCGCTCCAGGAGCGGAGAGTCCGCCCGGTCGGCGCGAACCAGGAGATCCCGTTCGACTCGCGCATCGTCGCGGCTTCGAACCGGAACCTCGAGGACGAGGTCTACGAGAAGCGATTCCGCGAGGACCTCTATTACCGGATCAACGTCGTGAAAATCGACGTGCCGCCTCTCCGCGAGCGCGGTGGCGACGTGCTCCATCTCGCGCAGTACTTCCTCCGCCAGTTCGCGCAGCGAAACGAGAAGAATGCCCTGGAGCTCTCGACGACCGCCGCCGAGAAGCTCATGGCCTACAACTGGCCTGGCAACGTGCGCGAGCTGGAGAACTGCATGGAGCATGCAGTCGCGCTGGCGCGTTTCGATCAGATCACGGTCGAGGACCTTCCCGAGAAGATCCGCGCGTACCGCGCCGAGCGCTTCGTCGTGGCCGCGAACGACCCGACCGAGATCGTGACGATGGACGAGCTGGAGCGCCGCTACATCCTCCGCGTTCTGTCGCTCGTGGGCGGCAACAAGTCCCGCGCGGCGCAGGTCCTCGGCTTCGACCGTCGCACGCTGTACCGGAAGCTGGAACGCTATGGCGACGGCGGCGGGCCTGGCGCCGGAGCGTCGGAGACGACTCCGGTCGATCCGAGCTGAGGGTTCGTCACTTCAGCAACATCGAGAGCACGGTCGTTCCGTCCACCTGGCGAGCGGCGAAGTAGACGTTCGCGTCGTCGACGGCGAGCGCAAGCCAGTCGGGCACGTACCCCGCGTCGTTCGGCGCCGGTGGAGCGCTCCAGAGGAGCGTCGGTCCAGCGGCGTCGCATCCGCTCGCGGGACAGCGCAGCAGACGGGGCCCGGTCGACCTCACCCACGGCGCGGTCTTGCCGTCGTCCACGAAGTAGATCGACGTGCCGTCGCTGATCACGAGCGGGTTCGCGAAGATGCTGCCCGAGGTGCGGCCGAGGCCACCGGCGAGGACGATCGGCCCACCAACGCAGCCCGAGAACGGGCACGACGTGACGCGCGTCTCCTCGTGGGCGTAGACGGCGGTCGCGTCCGTCGCGAGTAGAGCGCGCGGTCCTAACGAGATCCATTCCGTCCCGGCTCCGGGGCTCGTGCCGCAGCCGGTGACGGGGCAGGTGAGCGTCAGCGACGATCCGAAATCGACGG
>JAQBQJ010000277.1 GCA_028287065.1 Labilithrix sp.
GTCGACCTTCGGCACCACGCCGTTCGGCGGCGCGCTGACGGCGGGCTCGAAGCAGCGCCTGCTCGTGCACGGCCATCTCGATCGCACCGCGTCCGCGGTGATCAAGGCGAAGCCCGTCACCTACGAAGCGGAGCTCACGTTTTCGGGCGGCGGACCCATCACAGTGAGCGGCAAGGTCGATCCGCCGTGGGCGACCGCCGGTCCTGCCGCAGGGCACTGAGTCACTCCGACATCACCCCAAATTCCTGACTTCGCCATGGCGCCGGAGCCTGAAGCGTGGAAAAGCGCGCGAATGCTTACTCGCTTTCTCGCGATGGCAGCGCCCGCGCTCCTCGTGTGCTGCTCGACGAATCCGCCGTCCAGCGAGGCGCTGTTCTGGGTCCAGCAATCGCTCGCGACCGACACCGCGCCGGCGCGCACCTCCGCGGGTTACGAGCTCATCACGTTCGACGGAAACGTCCGACAGCGAACGGTCGTGCCGAGCACCGGCGAGTGCCTGCTCGAAGATCCGTCGACGCGCGTGGGCTTCACGCCGGGCGTGAACAAGGGCGTCGCGACGTTCCGCGGCGGCGCTCTCCCGGCCGACGGGCTTCGCGTCATGCCCGAGCACGTGACCGATCACCCGCTGGTCGTCGAGACGCAGGGATGGCAAGGCGGCGAACGCCTCGACTTCGACGAGACCGGCTTCCGCGGCCTCGTGAAGCACGAGCTGACGTTGACTGCGCCGAGCAGCACCGTCGAGATCCGTTCGCCGGCGCCCGACGCCTCGAAGCCATTGCACGTCTCGCTGCGCGACGAGCTGCGGTTCGAATGGACGCCGACCGACGCCCGGCTCCTCGTCGAGCTGCAGACGAAGAAGGGCGACGAGCGCCGCATGGTGACGTGCTTCTTCGAGGGGTCGGACGGAGTCGGCGTCATCGCGGCGGGCGGCGCCGGCATGCTGCCGACCGCCGACGGCGTCGAGACCACCGGCCGTCTTTCGATCCACACGCACGCGCAGACCTCGGTCGACGAAGGCGACTGGCGCGTCTACGTGATCGCGTCGACGGTGCTGATGGCGCGAGACTTCGTCAGCGAGTAGACGTCAGGCGCGCCGGAACGGCAGATACTCCGCGCTCCACGCCTTCGATCGCACGTACGCGCCTGCGTCCTCGGGCGTGACCTTCTTCGTGCGCGCGACGCCGTCGGCGAACGCCTGCTGGATGACGCGCGTCGCGACATCGAGGCTCACGGCGCGAAGCTCGTCGACGGGCGGGTAGAGGAGCCCGAGCTCGGAGTGGTGCTTGCGCGTGTAATCGGCGAGCGCGTACGAGGCGGCGAGCACCATGCCGTCGGTGATCTCGGAGGCGTCGGCGAGGATCGCGCCGAAGCCGAGGCCCGGGAACACGAACGCGTTGTTGCCCTGACCAATCGCGACGTCGCGATTGCCCACGCGCACCGGCGCGAACGGGCTGCCGGTCGCGACGAGCGCGCGACCGTCGGTCCACGCGAGGATGTCGGCGGGCTGCGCCTCGCACGACGTGGTCGGGTTCGAGAGCGCGAAGACGATCGGGCGGTCGACGTTCTTCGCGACTGCGCGCACGACGGGCTCGGTGAACGTGCCGGGCTGTCCGGAGAGGCCGAGCAGCGCGGTGACGTTGCCGTTCTGGATCGTGTCGAGGAGATCCCAGCTCCCGTCGCTGCGGCTGGCGGGCGCCCAGTCCGCGAAGTTCTCGCGACGCTGCGCGAGCGCGGCCTTGTAGGCCTCCATCGGGCGGCCTTCGACGAGCAAGCCCTTCGAATCGAGGACGAGGACGCGCTCGCGCGCCTGTTCGTCGGTGAGCCCCTCGCGCTTCATGCCCTCGCGGATCGCGAACGCGACTCCCGCGCCGCCCGCGCCAGCGCCGTAGACCAGGACGCGCTCGTTCGAGAGCTTCCGGTTCTGCGATGCGCACGCGACGACGAGGCCGGCGAGCGCGACGGCGCCGGTGCCCTGGATGTCGTCGTTGAACGACGGCAGGCGCTTCCGGTATCGCTCGAGGACGGTGAACGCGGTGTCCTTCGAGAGGTCTTCCCACTGGAGGATCGCGCGCGGCCAGCGCTCGTGGATGGCGTCGACGACGCGGTCCATGAACGCGATGTAGTCGTCGCCGGTGAGGCGCGAGCGCCGGACGCCGAGGTACGACGCGTTCTCCGTGAGGTCCTTGCGATCGGTGCCCACGTCGAGGCCGACGGGCAACGAGCGATACGGGCTCACGCCGCCGGCGACGGTGTAGAGCGCGAGCTTCCCGATCGCTATCGCCATGCCGCCGTAGCCTTGGTCGCCGATGCCGAGGATCGCCGACGAGTCGGTCGCGACGATCATGCGGACGTCGTCGAGGAGGCAGTTCCGCGAGGCGGCGTGCGCGCGATCGATGTTCTCGCACGACAGCGAGAGCCCGCGAGCGCTCTGGTAGAGCGCGTTGAACTTCTGCACGGCCTCGCCGACGGTGGGCGTGTAGACGATCGGCAGCATCTCCTCGAGGTGTCGTTCGAGGAGCGCGTAGAAGAGGATCTCGTTCCGCTCCTGGAGCGCGCGGAGATAGCTGTACTTTGCAAGTGCCGTGGGCTCGGCGGCGTACGCGGCGTAGACGCGCGTGAGCTGCTCGTCGAGCGTACCGACGTGGGGAGGCAACAGGCCGTCGAGCCCGAGCGCGATGCGCTCGTCGAGCGGGAAGGCGGTGCCCTTGTTGGTGAGCGCGAGGCGGAGGAGATGAACGCCGTCGGTGTGGACGCGGAGGTAGGCCTCGCCGCGTTCACGAATGAGCTCGAAAGATCGGGAGAGTCGAGTCATGGCGGGCCGACCATGGCACTCGGCGGCGCGCTTTCCTAGCGATTTGGCGTCAGGGCAGCGCGAGGACGTCCGGGAGCGCGCGGGCGAGCGCCTCGGGGAGGATCGTCAGGTGCGGCGACGGCTTCTGCGGAAGATCGCCGATCTCCTCGATGGCGCAGCTGGCGCAGGCATCCTTCAGCGCGTCGACGGGCCGCGACCATGCGGGCTGCCAGTAGAAGCGGAGCGGCACCGCAGCGGCGAGCGATGCGAGCTCGGGGATGAGGTCGTCGTAGAGGCAGGTGTCGATCGCGACGACCGCGAGCGGTGAGGCCTTGCGGACGCTGGGCGAAAAGATCCCACCGGTCGGGTTGCACGCGCCGCCGCTGTGCGCGACGACGACGACGCGCGTGCGATCGAGATGGACGGAGCCGCCGAGCGCGGCCTCGGTCGCGTCGAGGAAGTCGTTGAGATCGAAGTCGGGCCACATGCGGCGCGCGGCGTACGCCGAGCGCGTGTGCGTGGGCGCAGCGAGCACGAGGGGTACGACGCGACCGGCGCCGACGAGCGCGTCGACGGTGGTGCGGAGATCGGTGAACGGCGCGCCGAACCCCATGTGCATCTGCCCGAACGCGTTCATGCCGTGGAGGAACACGACGACGGGCACGCTCGTGTCGTGCGGCGCGCCGAGCGTGACATACGCGAGCCCGCCGCTGGGACTTCCGGGAGTGAGGAGGCGCTGCTGCTCGTAGGGAAAGACCGTGGTGGTCCCGAGCGGCGCGGGCACGGGCGCGGGCAGCGGCGTAGGCGCGGGCAGCGGCGTAGGCGCGGGCGCAGCAGGCGCATCGTTGCCCGCACGTGCGCCTCCGCCGACGGCGAGCGTCGCGAGGGCAAGCAGGCATGCGAGCGCGCTTCTCCGCATCACGTGGCGGGGAGCATAGATCCAAAACGCGTGCCGGGACGAGCTCACGACATGTCCGAGCCACCGTCATTCCGCCGCGCGTCGCGCGCGCGAAGCGCCAGTCGGTTACCATCGACCCATGCGGACGCTGGCTTTGCTGCTCGGGGTTGCCTTTGCGGTCGGCTGCGGCAACGCGACGACGACGGATGACGGCAGCGGCGGAACGCCAGCGCCCGACGGCGGCGCGGCCCCGGAGGGTGGCAGTGCGAGCGACGGTGGCCCGCTCGATCCCGGGCCTGGCTCGGATGCAGCCGTGGCGACGTGCATGCGGCCCAAGCCCGGCCCCACGAACACCGGCGTGCCGGCCGGCACCGTCCTGAAGCCGAGCGGCTCGATCAAGGTCGAGACGGCGGGCGCGGTGATCGAGGACCTCGATATCCAGGGAGAGATCGCGATCCTCGCCGACAACGTCACGATTCGCAGAGTGCGTATTCGAAGTGGCGACTATTACCCAATTCGCTATTTCGACAACAAGAATACCGGTCTCGTGGTCGAAGACAGCGAGATCGAGGGCACGTCGGACGACGTCACCGCGGCCATCTCGTTCGAGAGCTACACGGCCCGCCGCCTGAACATCCACGGCGGCGCGGACGGCTTCAAGGCGAACGCCAACGTGCTGATCGAGGACTGCTGGATCCACGATCTCCGCAACGGCCCCGACCAGCACAACGACGGCGTGCAGTCGACGGGCGGCAAGGGCGTCACGCTGCGCCACAACGCGATCTCGGGCGCGAGCAACGCGTGCGTGCAGACCGGCGACGAGGGCGTCGCGACCGAGGACCTGCTCGTCGAGTGCAACTGGCTGTCGGGCGGCGGCTACACGCTCAACATCCGTGGCAAAGGCGCGACGGTCCCGAAGAACACGAGGATCATCAATAACCGCTTCGGCCGCGACTCGGGGTATGGGCCGTGGACGCTCGATGATCCGAACCCGACGGTGACGGGGAACGTCTACGACGACGACAACAGTCCGATTCCGTATCCGTAGCCCTTCAGGAACGCGGCGAGGTCACGCCCCGCGGGCTCGATCTCGTTCGAGTCGTGGCGTGCCCATGCGATCGGACCGGCAGGGCTCGCGAGCAAGAGATCGCCCGTGCCTGCCTCGTAGACGATCGCGGCGTCGTGCATGCCGCGGAGCTCGTCGGCGTCGATGCTGCGGATGACCCATGCGTTCTTGTTGCGCCGTGCGCGCGCGACGGTCGTCATCTTCGTGATCGAGACGAGCCCTCCGGCATGATCGGCGGGCCAGTCGCGGAGCCCGTCGAACGCGGCGACGAGGTCGGCGAGGAGGTGCTTCGGCGAGAAGCCGAGCGCGGCGAACGCGCGCCGGCGGGCGGCCTCGGGAACGGGCGGCGCGATCCAGTAGCTGCGATCGGTGGCTTCGTGATGGACCTCGAGGTGCTCTCCGTCGCTCGCGCCGACGATCCGCGAGGCGAGCAGCGCGTCGCGCAACGGACGCAGCCAGCGCGGGACGTTCTTCCAGTGACGCGCGAGCTCGGCGCGTGCCTCGTCGGGCGAGCGCTTCGCCATGGCGCGGAGCCATGGCGAGCGAATGGGCTTCGGGCGCGGAGCTTTGGCTGCGCGAGAGGGAGCAGGCGAGGGAAGAGGCGGCGCCTTCGCCGCGGCGGCGAGGATCTCCTTGCGCGTGATGACGCGATGAGCCGGCGCGAGGGCAACGAGCGCGCGCGCATCGTCGGCCTTCATGCCGAGCGCGACGAGCGCCTGCCTCGCGGCCTCGTGAGGCTTGCGGCTCGGCGCACGCTTCAGGAGCCAGCGATCGAGCTTCTCCTCGATCTCGGCGGGCTTCATCGAACGTATGAGCGGAACGGGCTTCGCCGCGGCGCGCACGGCCGCGGCGAGCTCCTCGGCGCCGATCGCCGCGTCGCCG
>JAQBQJ010000323.1 GCA_028287065.1 Labilithrix sp.
GATCACGGTCGGCGCGCCCGTCTATGCGCTCCGCGGCTTCCTCGTGAAGACGCCCGCGACCGCGGTCCAGCCGGCCGCATGGCTCGGCCTCGGCGGCGCGCCGAGCGCCGAGGGCAACGTGAAGGGCGTGAAGGTCATGGGCGTCGCGGCGGGAAGCCCTGCCGAGAAGGCCGGGCTCAAGGCCGGTGACGCGCCGGACACGATCGTCGCCGTCGACGGCGTACCCGTCGAGACCCCGGAGCAGCTCGCCGAGGTCATCGCCAAGCGCGCGATCGGCCAGCAGGTCAAGCTTCTCGTCTTCGCGGCCGGCAAATTCCGCGAGGCTCAGGTCACGCTGCGCTCCGCACCTTAAGCGCGTTCGTATCAGTGCGCGGTTGACACGAAGGGGTCGCGGACACGACCATTCCAACGTGGGACTTCGCATCGAGGTTGCCGGCGAGACGAACGTCGGCATGAAGCGTACGCACAACGAGGACAATTTCTCGATCATCGAGGATAGCGGCCTCTACGTCGTCGCCGACGGAATGGGAGGCCACGCCTCCGGTGAGGTCGCCAGCAAGATGGCGGTCGATTCGCTGAAGGAGTTCTTCGCCGCCACGGCGCAGGATCCCGAGCGGACCTGGCCGTACAAGATGGACCGCGCCAAGGGCTACGAGGAGAACCGGCTCATCACCGGGATCAAGCTCGCGAACCTGCGCATCTACGAGACGGCGCAGCGCGAGGCCGGCAAGCGTGGCATGGGCACGACGATCGTCGTCATGTTCGCCGTCGAAGAGGGCGTGTACGTCGCTCACGTCGGCGACTCGCGCGGCTACCGCGTGCGCGACGGCAAGATCGAGCAGCTCACCGAGGACCACTCGCTGCTCAACGACTACATCAAGATGAAGCGCCTCACGCCCGAGGAGATCGCGAACTTCCCTCACAAGAACGTCATCGTGCGCGCGCTCGGCATGAAGGACACCGTGAAGGTCGACACGCGGTTCGAAACGCCTCGCGCCGGCGACATCTACATCCTCTGCTCCGACGGCCTGTCCGGTCCGGTCGAGGATCCCGAGATGCTCGAGATCTGCACGAAGTACACGGACCTGAAGGTCATCGCGTCGAAGCTGATCGAGCACGCCAACCAGAACGGCGGCCCGGACAACATCACGGCGATCCTCGCGCGCTGGGTCGACGACTCGGCCGCCTGATTCGCGTCCGACTCGTCTGACTCGTCTGACTCGACAGGCCTCGGCGTGAGCGCGACCCGGTCACCGCTGTCGTATCCCGCGTTCCGCGTGCTGTGGCTCGCGGGCATCGTCACGTTCATCGGCTCGTTCGTGCAGAACGTCGGCGAGGCGTGGCTGATGATGGACCTGACGAAGAGCCCGCTCCCGGTCGCGATGCTCTCGACCGCGTTCGTCGGCGCGTCGTTGTTCATGATGCTGCCCGCCGGCGTGCTCGCCGATCGGCGGGACCGCCGGAGCGTCGCGATCGTCTCGCAGATCGTTCAGGCGACCGCCGCGCTGGCGATGGCCGCGCTCTCGTTCACGGGTCACATCACGCCCGCGGCGCTGGTCGGAGGCGTCGCCCTGCTCGGCATCGGCATGGCGCTCGGCGCGCCGGCGTGGGCCGCGCTCGTGCCGGAGCTCGTGCCGCGTGACATGGTGGCGGAGGCCGTGGCGCTGAACGCCGTCGCGTTCAACCTCGCGCGCGCCGTGGGTCCGGCGATCGGGGGCATCGTGCTCGCGCGGTTCGGCGCGACGACGTCGTTCGTCCTCAACGCAGCGAGCTTCGGCGTCGTGATGGTCGCGCTCATGATGTACCGGAACGCCGAGCCTCCGCCGCCCGCGCCGTCGGTCCGCCCGCTCGCATCGGCGTTCGCCGAGCCGTGGCGCGTGATGGTCGCGGCCGGCGATCTGCGGTCGATCTCCGTCGCGATGATCGGGTTCACCCTCGGCGCGGGCATCTTCTACGCGCTCACGCCGGCGTTCGGGAAGGACACGCTCGGCGCGACGCCGCTCGAGTACGGCGTGATGATCGGCGCGATGGGCGGCGGCGCCGTGATCGGCGCATCCGTGATGAAGCGCCTCCGCAAGCGCGTGCATCCGCAGACGCTCGTCGCAGGGGCGATGCTCCTGTTCGCGACGTGCATCGCGATCGTGTCGCGTGTGTCGTCGCTCACGCTCGCGATGGCGCTCCTCGTTCCTGCCGGCGCTGGATGGCTCGGCTCGTTCTCTTCGCTGCAGGCGCTCGTCCAGATCTGGGCGCCCGATCGCCTCCGTGCGCGCGTCGTCGCGCTCTACCAGATGGCGCACCTCGCGACGTGGGCGCTCGCCTCCGCGCTCGGAGGCTACATCGCCGATCGCCACGGCATCCGCGCCGCGATGGGCGCCGGCACCGTCGTATGCGCCTGCGCCGCGCTCTCGACGTGGAGGCTCGGCCTGCCTTCGAGCTTCACCGGCGAGCCCCCCTGAACCGGCGCATATTCCGCGCATCGGGGTGGCCGGCCGCGGTGGGACGTTCCACGCCGCGGGCCCCTGGTGTCGGCGCTGCGCCGCCACCCGACCCGAAGGATCCATGAAGCAGTCGGGGGCCGTTCGATCCAGATCGATTTGCCCCGGATCGGATGTGGGCGTTGGGGGCTCGACCCTACCTCCGCCAAAACTCCTCACGCATTCCGCGGCATGTGTGGCCGAGTGATCGGCGATCCATCAGCGGGCAGTACCCGGCACGAGAGGTGCGAGAAGCCTCTCCGTCATGCCGAAGCGAACGCGCAGGCCGCCTCCCTCCGAAAAACCCTCCGGCACCTGGCCGGTCAGCCTCGTCGCGATGGCCGCCGCCGGGCGCAGCGACGGAGGCATGGGGCTGCAGCACCTCCTCGAGGAGGCCGGCTTCGCAGAGAAGCCCGCGATGTCGATCATCGTGAAGCGCCCGCGCCCGCGCACCGAGCTCGGTGAGCTCGTCGATCCGTACGTCGACGACGTCCTCGACGCTCTCCGCGCGCTCTGCGCGTGATTCAGCGAATCGCCGTCGGCATGCGGAGCTTCGCCATCGCGGCGTGCTCACAGCGACCCAGATAACCCTTCGCGAACGATCCGAGGAACGCCGCCGGTCCGCGCAAGCTCGCGTTCAACGTGTCGAGCTCGGCGGCGCCGCTGAACGCGTGGTTCTTCTCCGACTGCGCGGTGACCGTGCCGTCGCCGTCGACGGAGAACACGAACGCCGCGGAGTCCGTGCCCCACACGCGCGCGCGGCCCGCGCCGACGGAGCCGAGCGCGAAGCTCGGGCTCGTCGCCTGTCCGCCGTACGTGTGAAAGCGCCACGCGTCGGGGATGCTCCGCAGCTCGTGCGTCGAGGACAGCAGCGCCGTGACGAGCGACGGCGAGTCCATCAGCGACACCACCTGCGACGCCGCACGATCGCGGAGCCGCGCGACGAGCGGCGAGACGTCGTCCGGTCGCGCGGCCGTCGCGGCGAGCGCACGAGGCACGATCATCAGATACGGCACGTGCGCGCGGCCTCGCTCCTCGGCCGAACCGGGCCACAAGAACATCTCGCTCGTCGCGTGATCCGCGGACACGACGACGATGCTGCGCCGAGCGACGGGCGACGCCTCGAGGTTCTCGAGGAACTCGCCGAGCGCATGATCCGCGTACGCCATGACGGCGAGGCGACTGCAGTCGTCCTCCTTCGCGGAGAGGCTCTTGCGACAGGCTTGCTGCGCGCGCGCGAGGACCTCGGACGGCATGTCGGTCGGGATCGAGAACGGCGAGTGACCGCTGAGCGTGAGGACGAACTCGTACATCGAGCCGCGCCCCGTCGACGCGTGCGCGAGCGCCTGGGCGTAGAGCGCGCGATCGGACACCCCGCGCCAGCTCCCGATCGGCAGCCCCGGAGGCATGTCCGCGGCCTGCGTCCCCTCGACGCCGTGATAGCGGAAGAAGTCGAGCATGCTGTCGTACGCGAGGTCCGACGCGTAGAACGCGCGCGTCTGGAACCCTCCGTCGGAGAGCACGTCCGGTAGACAGCGCAGCGGAAAGTGCCCGAGGTCGCGGGCGACGGCGATGTTGAACGGCAAGCTGCCGATCCCGCAGTGCAGCGAAGAGAGGCTCTGCGCGGTGCGGAAACCGCCCTGAAAAGCGCGGCGGAACGCGATCGTGTGCTCGCGGTCGTCGTAGAGCCGCGTCATGACTGGCGTGAGCTCGGCGGGCGCGAGCGGCTGGAGCGCGTGGATGTCGTCGGCGCGAAAGCTCTCCATCGCGACCTGCCAGACGATGATCGGCTCGTCGCGTTTCGCGAAGAGCGCGCCCGAGAGCGCCTCGAGATCGTCGAGGAGCCCGTCTGCGGCGCTTCCTCGCTCGGAGGCACCGATCCGATCGAGCGGACGCGCGAGCGGATGCTCCGACGTGCAGGGCTCGTCGCCCTCGAACGCGATCAGGCGATCGGCGCTCGTCTCGGGATACCCGAGCGCGCGTACTCCCTCGCGCTTGTCCTCCGCGCCGTACGGACGCGACGCGAAGAGGAGACGCATGCCGTCGGTGATGGGCGTGTGGTTCGGGAAAGGGAACCGACCGAGCGCGACGTTCTCGATCGGCGAGCGCGTCTCGGCGTAGCTGCCCGTCCGCGGGAACACGATGCGACCGAGGCGGACGATCTCGGCGTCCGCGCCGAGGAGCAGGAGCCCCGAGAGCGCAAAGCCGGCGACGGCCGCATGGGAGCGCACGTCGCGGTGCACGCGGCGCCCCTGGAACACGAGGATCGTGGTGGACGCGACGAGCACGAGCAGGCTCGTCTTCCAGTAGCGATCGAGGAGCAGCGTCGGCAGCGAGCCGACGACGAACGACGAGCTCGCGAGCGCGACCTTCGTCTCGAGATACGTCGGGTACAGACCGCGCTCCAGCTTCGATTCGATCGCGCCCACGGAGAACATCCACGCGGCGACGAGCAGCGCGCTCGTGAGCGCCATCGTCGCGACGTGCCCGATGCGCCGGTGCTCCGGCGCTTCGCTCGCACGCCTGCGCGCGAGCGCCGTGCCGATCGCCGTCGGCAAGAGGAACGCAACGAGCACGGGCGGTCCCACGTAGAGGAGATCGCCGCAGAGCCCCGCGCAGAAGAACTGCCAGCCGGGACGTCCGTGGAGCGACTCGTTGGCGGCGTACACGCGACGGCCCGGAACGTGCGCGAGGATCGCGAGCGCGATCGGTATCCACCCGAGCTTGAGGCCCGGCCACATCGCGCGCGCGAGGGCGGACGCGCGCTTCACTTCAGCCGACCGACGATCTTCGCGGCGGCCGCCTTCGCGCCATCGGGCGTGAACGCGCGCTGCTCGAATTTGATCTCGACTTGCGAGGTGCCGCGCCGCGCGAGCACGACGTGATGCGCAGGCGGCAGCGCGGCGAGCGCGGCGCCCATCGGATCGTAGCCGAGGCCGCGCTGGCCCCTGGGCCGAACGTTCTTCTTCGCTGCTTCGAGGAGCGCCTCGGGCGAGGGCGCCGGCTCGTCGCCCGCGACGAAGAGCCAGGACTCGTCACCGATGTCGAGCGGTGCGTTCGACGCGAAGCGCTCTTCTGCGAGGCGCTTCCGCGTGTACGCGAACGCGCCGTGGCTTGGGCTCCGATCGAGGATCACGATCGGATTCCCGATGTGCCCGGGCTGGAAGCGATCCTTCTCGACGACGGTGATCGAGCACTGCTGCGATCGCCCGTAGGGACCGATCGGCTTCTCGACGACGAGCGAC
Source organism: Labilithrix sp. (assembly GCA_028287065.1). Taxonomy (GTDB): domain Bacteria; phylum Myxococcota_A; class Polyangia; order Polyangiales; family Polyangiaceae; genus Labilithrix. The sequence continues at coordinate 5,720 of JAQBQJ010000323.1, forward strand.
AGCTTCGTCACCGACTCGAGCTCGGAGAGGGGGCCGAGGACGGCGACGCACGGGTTCGCGGGACGCAGCAGGAAGTACGCGGCGGCGCCGAGCAGCGCGACCGCAAGCGCGGCACCGACGAGGACACGCCGCTTCCGCTGCGCGCGCTTCTCGGCTTCGAGGCGCGCGACGATCGCGGGCATGTTCGCCTCGATGTCGGACGCGGCCCGCGCGAGCGCCGCGCGGAAGAGCGGCGATTCCGGATCGCTCATCTGCGCACCGACGGCGCGCGCGAGCGCTTCGTCGGTGCGTCGCTTGCGCTCCTCGGGCGGCAAACGTGGATCGACGATGCTCGCGATCTCGTCTTCGCGCAGGCCGAGCTTCCGCAACGCGTCGGCGACCTGCGCGTCGACGTCGGCGAGCTTCTGGCGGAGATCCTCGGGTGTCACGCGGCCCCACGCTAGTACGGCGGCACCGAGCGCGCGCTCCCCGAGGCAGGACATGGATGAGTCGGCCCGCAACTGGGTCACTATGTGCTCCAGCTAAACAGCGCGCGCATGTACCAGGTCGACCGAGCGCGGTCAGTGCAGCGAGATGCCCATCGGGCCCATCGCGAGATACACCGCGACGATCACGACGAGCATGACGGCCGCGACGAGCGCGTAGTTCACGCGCGAGTGCGTCGTGCTCCAGCCGTCCGCGTAGAACTTCCCCTTCGATCGCTGGCGGAGCTTCCGCTGCACGCCGATGAGGAGGGCGCGATCCTTCGCGCTCTCCTCACCGCTGGCTTCGGTCGCGTCGGTCTTCTCCGGCTCGACCGCCACAGCGAGCGAACGCTTCAGCAGTGCGCTCAGCGCGGGGACCTCGACCTCTTCGACGTTCGCGTCGTCGTCCGAGGGTTCCGCCGGGTCTTTCGGTTCGGTGCTCATCCGATCTTCTCACCGAGCTCGCGCTCGACGATCTCCTTGAGCTGGGCGCGCGCCCGGAAGATCCTGCTCTTCACTGTACCAGCGGCGAGACCGGTGATCTGCTCGATCTCCTCGTAGCTCAGCTCCTCGACGTCGCGCAGGATGAGGCACTCACGGAAGGCCGGCTCGATCTTCAGGATCGCATCCTGGACGATCTTCTCGATCTGGCGGCCCGCCATCGCTTCGTCGGGCCGTTCGATGTGAGCGACGTTGGCGTTCTTGCCGTCGCCGAGCGGCATGCGCTCGGCGACAGCCTCGAGCTCGTCTTGCTCGTTCGAGTGACGCACGCGCAGGTACTTCGAGCGGTTCTTGCAGAGGTTCACCGCGATGCGATAGATCCACGTCGACAGCTTCGACTCGCCGCGAAACGTGCCGATGGCCTTGAAGACCTGGACGAAGACCTCCTGGGTGAGATCCTCGGCCTCGGCGCGGTTGCCGAGCATGCGGAGGACGAGCGCAGAAACGCGGCGTCCGTACGCCGTCACGAGCTCGTTGAACGCGCGTTCGTCACGCGCGATCAGGCGCTCGATCAGCTTGGCTTCGACGTC
>JAQBQJ010000390.1 GCA_028287065.1 Labilithrix sp.
ACGTGTTCATCGACTGCCCGCCGTCGCTCGGTCTGCTCACCGTGAACGCGCTCGCTGCCGCCGATGCCGTGCTCGTGCCGCTGCAGTGCGAGTACTACGCGCTCGAAGGCCTCACGCATCTCATGGCCACGATCGATCGCGTGAAGAACGGCATGAACGCCGGTCTCGAGGTCGAGGGCGTCGTGCTCACGATGTTCGACCCGCGCAACAACCTCGCGCACCAGGTCGCGGACGAAGTGAAGCAGCACTTCTTCGTCTTCGAGAGCGTCATCCCGCGCAACGTGCGGCTGTCCGAGGCGCCGTCGCACGGCAAGCCGATCATCCTCTACGACGTGCAGTCGAAGGGCGCGCTGGGCTACCTCGCGCTCGCTCGCGAGCTCCTGATGAAGCACGCCGCCATCGCGAAGAAGACGGGCAGCGGCGGGGCGAACAAGAAGAGCGCGGCTTCCGCGGGGCGTCGATGAGCAGCCCGCTGAACGACTCGAAGCGGCGCGCGCTCGGTCGTGGTCTCGATGCGCTCTTGCCCGCCGCACGCGAGCAGGCGCCGGCGCAGTACGGCGACAAGAGCGTGTTCTCGTGCGCGCTCGAGAAGCTCACGCCGCAGAAGGGCCAGCCGCGGCAGCACTTCGCGAAGGACAAGATCGACGAGCTCGCCGCGTCGATCAAGGAGCACGGCCTGCTCGAGCCGATCGTCGTCCGGCGCGTGCCCGGGCAGGACAAGCTCGAGATCATCGCCGGCGAGCGTCGCTGGCGCGCCTCGCAGAAAGCCGGCCTGCGCGAGGTCCTCGTCGTCGTGAAGGACGTGTCGCCGAAGGCGGCATTCGAGCTCGCGCTCATCGAGAACGTGCAGCGCGAGGATCTGAATCCGGTGGAGCTCGCGGAGGCGCTCGATCGCCTCGTGAAGGAGCACCACTACACGCAGGAGACGCTCGCCGAGCGGCTCGGCAAGGACCGCACGACGGTCGCGAACTCGCTCCGCTTGCTCAAGCTCCCGGCGAGCGTGCGTGCCCGCGTGATCACGGGCGAGCTCAGCGAAGGTCATGCGCGCGCGCTGCTCGGTGCGCCGGACGCCGGCAAGATCGAAGAGCTCGCCGAGAAGTGCATCCGCGGACGGCTGAGCGTTCGCGCCGCGGAAGCGCTCGTGCGCGGCGCGAAGGCGAAGACGGCCGGCGGCAAGAACGGCAAAGCTCCGCCGGGAAAGTCCGCGTCACTGCGCGACCTGGAGAACCGGCTGACGCGTGCGGCAGGGACGAAGGTGGTGGTCCGCGATCACGGCAACAAGGGAGAGGTCGTGATCCCGTACGAGGATCTCGATCATCTCGATCGCATCCTGGCGCGTGTCTTCAAGATGGGTTGAGCGGGCCCGTCCGCTATAAGAGGAGGCCATGAGCGCCAAGATCCTCGATGGGAAGAAGCTGGCCGAGTCGCTGCGCGCGGAGGTCCGCGAGGGCGTGACGAAGTTCGGCCTCGAGCACGGCCGTTTCCCCGGGCTGCACGTGATCCTCGTCGGCGAAGATCCGGCGAGCCAGATCTACACGCGCAACAAGGAGAAGGCCGCCGCCGAGGTGGGGATCCGCGGCAAGCTCCACGTGCTTCCGGTCGACACGAGCGAAGCCGAGCTGATGGCGCTGCTCGACCGCCTCAACACGGACGAGGAGGTCGACGGCATCCTCGTGCAGCTCCCGCTGCCGAAGCAGATCCGCGAGCAGCGCGTGCTCGACGCGATCCGTCCCGAGAAGGACGTCGACGGATTCCATCCGGTCAACGCCGGCCTGCTCGCGTCGGGACGGCCGTCGCTCGTGCCGTGCACGCCGCGCGGGAGCATGAAGCTCATCGCGCTGGCGGACAAGCGGCTCGAAGGCGCGCGCGCGGTCGTGGTGGGGCGTTCGAACATCGTCGGCAAGCCGATGGCGCAGCTGCTGCTCGCGGCGAATGCGACGGTGACGATGGCGCACTCGCGTACGTCGAACCTGCCGGCGGTGTGCCGCGAAGCCGACGTGCTCGTGGTGGCGGTCGGGAAAGCGGAGCTCGTGCGAGGCGACTGGGTGAAGCCGGGCGCGGTCGTGATCGACGTGGGAATGAACCGCATCGAGCTCCCCAGCTCGATCGCGGGCGACACGAAGAAGACGAAGCTGGTCGGCGACGTGGCGTACGACGAAGTGAAAGAGGTCGCGTCGTTCATCACGCCGGTGCCGGGTGGCGTGGGCCCGATGACGATCGCGTGCCTGCTGGAGAACACGGTGATCGCCTCGCAAGCCAGGGGCGCGGGTCATAACCCCGCGCCACCTACGCGCCGCGGCCAGTAACCACCGAGAATTACCGCCAAGGCGCCGGCTTGGCGCCTTGGCGGTGATCTTGGGTCGTCGGTCGTCAGGTTTGTTCGTTCATCGGGCGCATGATGATGTTCACGATGCGCGAGCGGGGATGCGGGAGGACCGCCATGACGACCGCTTCCGCCACGTCCTCCGGCGTCGAGAAGCCCTTCATGTTGGCGCCGTCCGGCGTGCGTCCGTCGCCGAGGGCGAAGAACGTCTCCACGCCGCCCGGGCACACCAGGCTGACCTTGATGTTCTTCTGGAAGAACTCGCGGTCGAGCGACTGCGACAGCGCGACCTGCGCGAACTTCGACATGCAGTAGATGCCCTCGTTCGGGTAACCCGAGAGGCCCGCGACGCTCGACACGTTCACGATGTTGCCGCCGCCCTGCTTCAGGAGATGCGGGATGACCTCCTTGCAGAAGAGCCACGTCGACTTCGCGTTCGTGTCCATGATCTTGTCGTAGTCCTCCTCGGTCCAGTCGAGGAACGGGCGATAGCCGCCGATGCCTGCGTTGTTCACGAGGATGTCGATGCGACCCAGATCGGTCACGGTCTGCTTCACGCACGCCGCGACCTCCGCCGATTTCGTCACGTCGCACGCGAACGTCTTCGCCTTCACGCCGAGCGCGGTCAGCTCCTTCTCGAGCGCCTCGAGGTCCTTGTGCGTGCGCGCGGTGCCGACGATGGTCGCGCCTTCACGCGCGAGCGCGAGGCAGCTCGCGCGGCCGATCCCACGGCTGGCTCCGGTGACGAGGGCGATCTTGTTCTGAAGACGCATCGGCAGCTCCTTTGAATTGAAGCCGCCAGCCTAACGCGATTTCACGAACGCGTGCGACGCCGCCGGGCGCTATCGACGGCGACCGCGACGAAGATGATCACCCCGGTCACGATGTACTGGACCCAGCTCGGCATGCCCATGTGGACCGCGCCCGTGCGGATCACGATGATGAGGAGCGCGCCGAAGACGGAGCCGAGCACGCTCCCCTCGCCGCCCGCCAGCGGCGCGCCGCCGATCACCACGGCCGCGATGACGTCGAGCTCGAGGCCCACCGAGTCCGTCGGGTCGCCCACGGTCAGCGTCGAGAACTCCATCACGCCCGCGATGCCCGCGAGCAGGCTCGAGATCGCATAGACCAGGATCTTCACGCGCCCCGCGTCGATGCCGCAGAGACGTGCCGCCGCTTCGTTGCTGCCGACCGCGAAGACGTGGCGGCCGAAGCGCGTGTAGCCGAGCACGATCGCGACGAGCGCCGCCAGCGCGAGGGCGATCCAGATGCCTGGAGCCGAGAGCGACGCCTCGAGCAGGTGGTCGAGCCCGCGCGGATCGCAGTCGATCTTCTGCTCGGACGCGAGGCCGATCGCCGAGCCCCGGAGCACCGCCATGGTGCCGAGCGTGACCACGAACGGCATGAGCCGGAACCGCCCCACGCACACGCCGACGAACGCGCCGACGGCCGTCGCGACCGCGACCGCGGTCGCCACGGCGACGACCGGGCTCGAGCCGCCCTTCAACATCTTCGCGACGACGACCGTCGTGAGCGCGACGAGCGAGCCCGTCGAGAGATCGATCCCTCCGGTGACGATCACGAGCGTCATCCCGAGCGCGCAGATCGCCAGCACGACGCTCTGGCGCGCCATGGTGAGGAAGATCTGCGAGCGCAGGAACGAGTGCTCCGGCGTGATGATCGCGAAGATCGTGTACACGACCAGCAGCGCGACGAACGGCCCCAGCCAGGCGGGCCGCCGCATCGTGCGGAGGGACGCGAGCGCGCTCACGACGCGGCCTCGAGCAGGAGCTTCTCTTCGTCCCATTCGGTCGCGGGTCGCGAGGCGCTCAGCTCGCCGCGCCTGAGCACCGCGATCCGGTCGCACGTGGACACGAGCTCGTCGAGCTGGCTGGACACGAGGATGATCCCCTTCCCCTTTCCTGCGAGCTCACGCAAGAGATCGAGCACCTGCGCCTTGCTCGCGACGTCGATGCCGCGCGTCGGCTCGTCGACGAGGAGGACGTCGAAGTCCTCGCGCAGCAAGCGTGCAATCTGCACCTTTTGCTGGTTGCCGCCGGAGAGATCGCCCACGCGCTGATCCGGGCCGCTCGAGCGCACCGACAGCTCGGAGATCCATCGTGCGCCGTCGGCCCTCGTGTGGCTCGGATTCACGAAGAGCGGGCCGCGCGGCGAGAGCGCGATGTTCTCGGCGATCGAGCGTCCGAGCATCAGGCCTTCGCCGCCGCGGTCCTCGCTCAAGAGGCCCATGCCGCGCGGCGCGGTCACCACGACTTCGCCGCTCTTCACGCGATCGAGGCCGAGGATCGCCCGGAGCAGCTCCGTGCGTCCCGAGCCCACGAGCCCGGCGATGCCGAGGATCTCGCCGCGCTTCAGCGTGAGCGACGCAGCGCGCGGCTTGGCGACCCCCGCGACCGTGCGCAGCTCGAGAAGCGTCTCGGCTCCGCCGCCTGGCGCCTCTCCACGATAGCCCGCGCCTCCTTTTGCAGCGTCGGCCTCGCCGCGCACCGACTCGAGCTCGCGACCCAGCATCTCGTGCACGATCTGCTCCGGCGGCGCCGTCTTCGGATCGCCGGAGCCCTGCACCTTCCCGTCGCGCAGCACCGTGTAACGGTCGGCGTGATCGCGCACGTCGCCGAGGAAGTGCGTGACGAGCACGACCGCGAGGCCGGACTCCTTCAGCGCCCTCACGCGCTCGAACAGGCGATCGGCATCGGATTTCCCGAGGCTCGCGGTGGGCTCGTCGAGCACGAGCACGCGCGCGCTCTCTCCGCCCTGCGCGAGGGCGCGCGCGATCTCGACGAGCTGCTGGTCCGCGACGCTCATCGCACCGGCGCGCGCACGGATGGGAATGCGACCCTCGCCGGCAACGAGCGCGAGCGCACGTGTCGCGACCGCGACGGCATCCTTCTCGCGTAGCACGCCGAGCGGTCCGGACGGCTCGATGCCGAGGACGATGTTCTCGATCACGTCGAGGTGCGGGCACAGCGTGCGCTCCTGCGGCACCATGACGACGCCGGCGCGGCGCGCATCGGCGGGGTTCCGCGGCGCATAGGGCTTGCCGCCGACCGTCATCGTGCCGCGATCGGCGTGCTCGAGACCGAGCACGATGCGCATGAGCGTGCTCTTGCCCGCGCCGTTCTCGCCGAGGACGGCGTGCACCTCGGAGCCGTGGACCTCGAGGTCGACGCCACGGAGGACGTCGACCGGACCGAACGACTTCTCGATCGCGGAGACGACGAGCGCGTTCACTCCCCGAGCCACTTCTTCAGATCGGGCTGCATGACCTCTTTGACCGCGGGATCCTCGAGGTTGTCCTTCGTGACGAGGCGCGCGCCGGTGTCGATGCGCTTGTCGACCTTCTTGCCGCGGAGGTGATCGGCCATCGTCTTGACGGCGAGATAACCCATGTTGAACGGGTTCTGCACGACGAGGCCGTCCACATCGCCCTCCTTCAGCGCGCCGACGAGCTTGTCCGACGCGTCGAAGCCGACGAACTTCATCTTCTTGTGCATGTTCGACTTGCGAAGGGCGAGCAGCATGCCGAACGTCGTCGACTCGTTGGGCGTGAAGATGCCGTTGACCGCGCCGGTCTCGGCCTTCTGCGCGAGCAAGAGGCTCTCGCCCTTCGCGAACGCGCTCTCGGTCGTCGCGCCGCCGTACTGGTTGTCGCTCACCACCTTGAGCCCGGGCTTCGCCTTCACGGCATCGAGGAAGCCTTTTTCCCGGTTCTGCGTGCTCGCGGAGCCCTCCTGGTAGCGCAGCACGACGACGTTGCCCTTGTCGTTCAGCAGCTTCGAGACGTGATCGCCGGCGAGCTTGCCGGCGGCGACGTTGTCGGTCGCGACGAAGCTCACGTGGTCGTCGCCCTGCAGATCCGAGTCGAAGACGACCACCGGGATCTTCGCCTGCGCGGCTTGCTTCACCGGGGCGCGCAGCGCGGTGTCGTTGAGCGGCGCGAGCACGATGCCGCTCACGCCCTGCGCGACGAACGTGCTGACGACGTCGACCTGCGCCTTCAGGTCGTCCTCCTTCAGCGGTCCCTTCCACACGATGTCGACGTCGACCTCTCTGGACGCCTTCACGGCGCCGGCGTGGACGCTCTTCCAGAATTCGTGCGTGGTGCCCTTCGGGATGACCGCGATCTTGATCCGCCCGTTGCTCGGCGCAGCACCGCCCTCGCCGTCCGTGCCCGGCGCGGGCTTCGAGGAGTCCTTCGGGCATCCGAGCAAGAGCCCGCCGAGGATCGAGAACGTCACGACAGCCCCGAGCGCGCGCATCTTCATCGCCGCGAATGCTACCGCGAGGGACCGCCCTACGGCACGGTCTCTTCATTTCCGATCGCGACCCCGGGCTCGGGCTTCAGGAGCGGTCGAGCCCGAACCCACTCGACCGCGAGATCGCTGTCGAGCGCGTAGTTGCGGATGAGGATCGACAGGTCCCCGACGGGCGAATCGGCCGAGAAGACAGCCCCGTCGTCGAGCACGAAGCGCGCGGCCGAGCCCGTGCGCTCGATCGTGTACACGCGGAAGTCGGTCGTCTGCGACTGCGGCGCTTGCGCGCACCACGACACGCAGGTCGTCGCCCCCGTGGACGCGTGCTCGGCGTTGATCGTCGACTTCGACCGCGCGACGAAGAGCGACCACGGCGTGCTCGCCGTGAAGTCCCCGGAGTGCTGGAAGCCGAACCAGTAATAGAAGGTGTCGCCGCCGTCGAACGCCTTCGGGTCGCTCGCCGGGTTCGAGACACGCGCCTTGATCTCGAGCGCCGCATCGAGCGCCACGCCGTCCGTGTCGGCAACCGTGGTGATGCCGGTCTCCATGTTCTTCGGAAACGTGACCGTCCCGCCGCTCACGACCGGGTCCCCCAACTTCCGCCACCCCGGTGCGAGCGCGGTCCCGTCGAAGCCGTCGAAGAAATCGAAGATGTCGCCCTCGGCGGGCGGCGGCAGCAGCGCGTTCGCGTCGCCGTAACGGACCTCGTAGGCGTCGTCCGCGGCGCCCGCGGCGATCGGCCTCGCGAGACGGAAGCAGAGGATCATCGCTCCGGTGCGCAGGGCATCGACCGTCCTCTTCACCTCGACGCCGCTCGCGAAGACGCGCACGTCCGCGAAGTCCGGGCGCACCTTGGACGCGAAGCCCGCGCCGAAGATGTCCTGCGGCGTCCCTCGCCAGCACGTCCCGTGACCGCTCGGCGCAGGCGACGTGCCGACGTTCGCGACCGTCAGCGTGCGGCGGAACCTCGGGACATACGGTCCGATGCTGACCGGACCGTCGCCAGCGCCGTCGAGCGCGGAGCCGTCGGCGAGCGCGCCGTCATCGCCGGCGCGCGCATCCGGGTTCGTGCTCGCAGGGCCTTCGAGACCGCCGAGGTCCGTGAGCAGCGAGCAGCCGACGACGACGGAGCAGACGCCCGCCAGCACCGCGCACGCTCGCGCCCCCCCTCCCATTCCTGGAGCGTAGCACCTAGATGAGGCCTGGAGACGTCAGCGCGGCGAGCTTGATCGTGATCGGAACCGTAGTGTCTCCGCGCAGGACGGTGACCTTCACGACGTCTTCGGGCTTGTGCTGATCGAGCACCGTGTAGAGGTCATCGAAATGCACGACGCGCACGTTGTCGACCCCGACGATGACGTCCCCGAGCGCGATGCCGCGTCGCGTGCGCGTGAGGCCCTTCAGGCCGGCGGCCGCGGCGGCGCCGTTCTCGGGCACCTGCAGGATGATGACGCCCTCGAGGCCGAGGCGGCGTTCGAGCTTCTGGAGCGGGTCGGCGGTGACCCCGATCCCGACCTGCTCCGCGCGTCCGGTCTTGAGGATCTGCGGGACGATGCGGCTGATCGTGCTCACGGGCACCGCGAAGCCGATGCCCGCGGACGAGCCGCTCTTGCTGTAGATCATCGTGTTCATGCCGATGAGCTGACCGGTCGAATCGAGCAGCGGTCCGCCGGAGTTGCCGGGGTTGATCGCGGCATCGGTCTGGATCATGTCGCGGATCGAGACGCCGCCGGCGCCCTGCACCTGCCTGCCGATCGCGCTGATCACGCCCGTCGTGAGCGTGTGATCGAGGCCGAACGGGTTGCCGATCGCGATCGCCTTCTGCCCGACCTCGACCTGCTCGCCCTTCGCGACGCGGATCGGCGCGAGGAGCTTCGCGGGCGCGTCGACCTTGAGGACGGCGATGTCCTTGCGCGGCTCGAGGCCGATCACCTTCGCCTCGAAGGTCTGCTGATCGTGGAACGTGACGGTGACGCTGCGCGCGCCCTCGACGACGTGGAAATTGGTGACGACCGTTCCCTTGTCGTCCCACACGAACCCCGAGCCGGAGCCCGCGGGCACCTCCTGCATCGTGCCTGCGAAGTAGTCCTCGACGACGCGCGTCTGCGTGACGAACACCGTCGACGGGGCGGCGCTGCGGAAGACGGAGATCGTGTTGCGCTCGTCCTCGATGCGCGCGCCTGCGGGCACGGGCGGCACGGGCGGAGGCGTCGCGCTCGGCGTGACGGCGGATGCAGGGCCGCGCGTGTCGGCGGGCTGCGCCTTCGGACGGCAGGTCGCGAAGACGACGACGAGGAGCGCGGCCCAGGCGACGGTTCGGCTGGTGACCGCTCGGACGATGGACTTCATCATCATGGCGGTCGCCGAGTTTAACGCTATTTGCGCGGTCGCGGCACAGCGTACTCGTCGAGACGGCGAAGGAGCGTGCGGCGCGAGATCCCCAGCATCTCGGCGGCCTGCGTCTGGTTGCCTCCGCACTTCGCGAGCGCGTCGAGGATGCGCTGGCGTTCGAGAGCCTCCATCTCGTCGGGCAGTGAGCCGGAGCCGAACGCGATGGTCGATGCGGCGGGAGGAGGCTGCGAGACGGCCGCGGGGACCACCGCCGACGGCGCGGGCGGCATCGGTCCAATGGGAGGCAACGGAGCCGGCGCGGAGAGACGGGCCGGCGGACGCGAGAGGCGATCGACGGGGAGACCGAGGTGCTCCGGCGCGATCGCGACGCCCTTGCAGAAGACGACCGCGCGCTCGATCACGTTGCGCAGCTCGCGGACGTTGCCCGGCCAGCGATAGTCCTTGAGCACGCGCATCGCGTCGCTCGAGATCGGGATCGTCGGCCGGCGTGCATCGCTGCAGAAGCGTGAGACGAACTCCTCGGCGATGCGCGGGATCTCCTCGACGCGCTCGCGCAGCGGCGGGACGACGAGCGAGACGCCGGCGAGCCGGTAATACAGGTCCTGGCGCAGCTTGCCGCTCGCGACCATCTCCTCGAGATCGCGATGGGTCGCCGCGACGAAGCGGACGTCGACGGTCTTCGGACGCAGGCTGCCGAGGCGCATGACCTCGCGGCTCTCGACGACGCGCAGGAGCTTCGCCTGCGTCGCGAGCGGCATCTCACCGACCTCGTCGAGGAAGAGCGTGCCCCCGTCGGCCGACTCGATCAGGCCGGCCTTCGCCTGTGCCGCGCCGGTGAACGCGCCGCGCTCGTACCCGAAGAGCTCGCCCTCGAGCAGGTGCTCGGGGAGCGCCGCGCAATTGAGCTTCACGAGCGGTCCGTTCGCGCGCGCGGAGCGACGGTGGATCTCCTCGGAGACGACCTCCTTGCCGGAGCCGGTCTCGCCGCGAACGATGACCGTGATGTTGCTCTGAGCGACGCTGTCGACGAGGCGGTAGAGGTGCTGCATCCCCGGCGACTGATCGGCGCGGACCGCGTTGTTCCCGAGGCTGCGCGATGCCGTGACGGGCGCCGCGCCTTCGACCTGGACGACGATCATCGTTTCGCCGAGCTCGACGATCGTCGAGAGGGCGACCGGGAGCGGGACGTTCGGCGCGACCTTCGTGCCGCCGATCTTCGTGCCGTTGAAGCTTCCGTGATCGACGAGGCGGACCTCGGTGCCGAGCAGCAGCGTGACGTGCCTCCGCGAGACCGTCGCGTGGTCGATCCGCACGTTCGCGTCGTCGCCGCGGCCGATGACGATCTCGCCGCTGCGAGGCAACGGATGCGAGCTCACCTGACCTGCGCAGAACACGATCAGGCGGAGGCCCGCCGTCGCATCCGCCGCGCGCCCACCGCGGTCTCCGATGGAACGCGTTCGATCCTCGGCCATCCGCGTCCGAATCTAACACGGCTTCACGCAGCCGCTCGTGACAGCCCGCTCGGAGGCATGTCGGTGGCGGCGGGCTTCGCGCTCGCCCCCGGATCGCTCCGCTGGTCGCGCTCCTTCCGTCACGTTGCGTTCGCAGAGCCGGAGCCTAGGATGGCGACGTCATGGACGAAGGCGACGTACCGGAGGACTGCACCCGTTGCGCGGCGTGCTGCTTCTCCGATTCCCCTCGCCATGCGCGCGTCACGGGTGACGACCATCGACGGCTGGGTGAAGACGCCGAGCAGCTCGTCGAGTGGATCGGCAACTCCGCGTTCATGCGCCTCGAACGCGTGACGCCCGACGTGCAGAAGTGCATCGCGCTCGCGATCGATCCAGCAACGGCCACGTTCGCGTGCTCGATCTACGAAACGCGCCCCCAGGTGTGCCGCGACCTGGAGCGAGCCTCGAGCGGGTGCCGCGGCGAGCTGTCGACGAAAAGCGACCGCGCAAAGCGAGCGCTGGTCGTCCTGCGAGGCCCCTGAAAGAGAGATTTTGCCGCCAACACGCAAAGACGCCAATCGGATTGCCGGCTTCGCCGGTCGAGACGAGACATGCGCCTCCAACGTGGCTCCCCCGTCCTTGGTTCCGGCGCCCCCGTCCTTAGTTCCGGCAACCGAACTAAGGACGGGTCGAGAGGCGCTCCCGTCCTTAGTTCCGGCAACGGAACTAAGGACGGGTGGACGGAAGCCTGGCCTCTCGCTCTCGTTCTCCCGCGCGAAGCGCGCCACCTCTCGTCTCGTGGCGTCTTCGTGTCTTGGTGGCAAAATCCCTCGTCTCGTTCGCGGCGCTACTTCACCAGATCGAACGTGTCGATCACCGGGTCCGTGCCCGACGCCGACAGGCCATACGTCGTGCACGTGAGCTTTCGGCCTTCCAGCGTCAGCACGCCATACAGGCCGTCGTAGCCCGTCGACTTGCCGAACGTCGCCGACTTCTCGATGAAGTCCGCTTTCCCGACGTCGTACGGATCCGCGCCCGCGCCCGCATTCACCACGTACACCGTGCCCTGCGCCGTGACCGCCGTCGGCGCGCCCCGCGGATCCGCGCCCGGCTTCAGCGGCTTCGTGCGCTCGTACGCGTGGTCATGGCCGTTCACCACCAGGTCGACATGATGCGCGTCGTACATCGGCGCGAGCAGCTTCCGCAGATCCAGCACGTCCGTGTCGTCCGCGTGGTTCGACGTCGAGTACAGGCCGCGATGATGCACGATCGCCACGAACGGCACCTTCGCGCGGTTCGCGTCGGCACGCGCGAGGTCGCCCTCGAGCCACGTCAGGATGGTCTTCGCGTGCTCGTCCGTCGACGACAGCGCGAGCGGCTGATCGTCGAGCACCACGAAGTGCGTGTTGCCCGCGTCGAACGACGCATACGTCTCCGCATAGGCGCCCGTGCCGGGCATGGCGAACGCACCGAAGAAACGGGCCGCGTCGTTCTCGTGGTTGCCGGGGACCATCACCATCATCTGCTGGCCGAGCGTGACGAACCGATTCGGATCCGCCGGCTCCTTCCAGATCGCCCCCAGCCACTTGTCGTAGAGCGACTGCTGCATGCCGATGAACACGAGATCGCCCGTGGTCACCTGGAGGTTCACCGCGAGGTCTCGCATGCGCCGCTGCGCGGCTTGCCACACGTCCACCTTGTCGCGCGCGTCGCCGAGGACGCCGACCGTGATCTTCCCGCTCGCCGGCACCGTGGTGAACGACTGCGTCGCGCTCCACGCCTCCTTGTCCGGCGCTCCGCCGCCGGCCTGGTAGTAGTACGTGCGGCCCGGCTCGAGACCGCAGAGATGCACCTCGTGCATCGACGTCGCGGGCTCGTTGCTGCCGAAGCCGATCTCCGGCGCGGGCGTCGTCCACGAGTACCCGCGCACCGGAGCGAACGGGCCCGCCGGCGTCGTGCCGATACGCACGCGCGCGGCGCGGCTCGGCAGGGCCGACTCCCAGGTCACGACCGCGCTCCGCGATGGATCCGCGTAGCCCGGAGCGTCGCTCTTCGTGTCGCCGCCGAGACCGAGACGCACGCGCACCGGCTCGCTGCCCGGCGCCGCATCGTCGTCGAGCGACAGATCCACGAACGCATTCCGCTCGGCGGGCGCGACGTCGTATCCGCAGCCCTCGCCGCGATACACGAACGGCGCGGCCGACGCGTCGAGCGGCGTCTCCTGCGCCGGATCCGGCGAGCTGCTGCATGCGACGGGCGCGATCGCCGCCACGGCGGCGCACGCCGTGGCGACCCCCACGAAGGCGAGCGTACGGAGCGAGGTGTCCACGCTACTCGGCGCCCATGAACGGGTAGCCGACCGCGAGCGGCGGAACGAACGTCTCCTTCACCACGCGCGGCGATGCCCAGCGCAGGAGGTTGTATGCGCTGCCGGCCTTGTCGTTCGTGCCCGAGGCGCGACCTCCGCCGAACGGCTGCTGTCCGACGACGGCGCCGGTGGGCTTGTCGTTGATGTACATGTTGCCCGCCGCCTGACGAAGGCGCGTCACGGCCTGCCCGACCGCGACGCGATCCCTCGCAAAAACAGACCCCGTGAGGCCGTACGGGCTCGTGCGATCGACGAGCGCGAGCGCATCGTCGACGGCCGAGGCCTTGCTGTCGTCGTACACGTGCACGGCGAGCACGGGGCCGAACAGCTCCTCGGCGAGCAGCAGGTGGGCCGGATCCGATACCTCCGCGAGCGTGGGCCCCGCGAACCAGCCCTTCTCGCGCGACCAGCCCGAGTCGGCGATCATCTTCACGCCGGAGTCGGCCTTCAGCTTGTCGTGCCACGTCGAGAGCCGCGTCCACGCGCGCTCGTTGATGACCGCGCCCATGAAGTTCCGGAAGTCCGTCACGTCGCCCATCGTGATCTTCGCGATGTGCGCCGCGGCTTGATCGCGAACGCTCGGCCAGATCGACTTCGGGACGTACGCGCGCGACGCGGCGGAGCACTTCTGCCCCTGGTACTCGTAGGCGCCGCGGACGAGGGCGACGGCAAGCGCGTCGACCTCGGCGCTCGGATGCGCGAACACGAAGTCCTTGCCGCCGGTCTCGCCGACGAGCCGCGGGTAGCTCTTGTAGCTCGCGATGTTCTCGCCGACGGTGCGCCAGATCGACTGGAACACCTTCGTCGAGCCGGTGAAGTGGACGCCGGCGAGCTCGCGATGCCGGAGACACGTCTCGGCGACCTTCGCGCCGTCGCCGTACACCACGTTGATCACGCCCGGCGGGAGACCCGCGGCCTCGAACAGGCGCATCGTGTGATACGCGGCGAGGCTCTGGTTCTCCGCGGGCTTCCACACGACGACGTTGCCCATCAGCGCGCACGACGAAGGCAGGTTGCCGGCGATGGCGGTGAAGTTGAACGGCGTGATCGCGAGCACGAAGCCCTCGAGCGGCCGCAGCTCGAGCGCGTTGAGGAACCCGGGCGGCGAGATCGGCTGGTGCTCCGCGAGCCGCGACCCGAACGCGACGTTGAAGCGCAGGAAGTCGATGAGCTCGCAGGCCGAGTCGATCTCCGCCTGGTACGCGGTCTTGCTCTGGCCGAGCATCGTCGCGGCGTTGATGACCTGGCGCCACGGCCCGGCCAGCAGATCGGCGGCGCGAAGGAACACCCGCGCCCGCTCCTCGAACGGCGTCGCGGCCCAGCCCGGCGCCGCGGCGAGAGCTGCGCTGATCGCGCGCTCCGTCACCGCGTACCCGCCGTCGTGACAGGTCGCGAGCAGGAGCTTGTGGTCGTGCGGCGCACGGACCTCGTAGATCGCGCCCTCGCGCGACTCCTTGCCGGCGACGACGTGGGGCACGTCGGGCTGCTCCTTGGCGATCGTTCCGAGCGCGCTCTTCAGCGCGGCGCGCTCGGGCGAGCCCGGCGCGTAGGAGAGAATCGTCTCGTTCGTGGGGAGCGGCGTCGGCGCGGGAAGATCCAGCATGGCGGCCGCGAAGCATAGTCGCTATATCGGGCCGAACAATGGCTCGCATCTTCCGAACACTTCCCGACAAGGGAGAGGCCGTCGCGATCGCTTTTTCCGGGGGCCTCGACACGCGTTGCGCCGTCGCCTGGCTGACGCGGCGCGGCTTGGTCGTGCATGCGTACACGGCCGACCTCGCCCAGCCCGACGAGAAAGACGTGAACGACGTCCCGAAGGAGGCCCTGCGACACGGCGCCGTGGGAGCTCGGCTGCTCGATTGCCGCGAGTCGATCGCGCGCGAAGGGATCATCGCGCTGCAGTGCGGCGCGTTCCATCTCGCTACGGCGGGCCGGAAGTACTTCAACACCACGCCGCTCGGTCGCGCCGTGACGGGCACCGCCATCGCGCGGGCCATGCGCGAGGACGGCGTCGGCATCTTCGGCGACGGCAGCACCCACAAGGGCAACGACATCCAGCGCTTCTATCGCTACGGCCTGCTCGTGCAGCCCACGATGCGCGTCTACAAGCCCTGGCTCGACGCGGCCTTCGTCGGCGAGCTCGGCGGCCGGACGGAGATGTCCCAGTTCCTCGAGAAGGTCGGCCTCCCCTACTCCATGAAGACGGAGAAGGCCTACAGCACCGACAGCAACATGCTCGGCGCCACCCACGAGGCGAAGGACCTCGAGCGTCTCGACCGCGGCATCTCGATCGTCGAGCCCATCATGGGCGTCGCCGCGTGGAAGCCCGAGACGAAGATCGAGACCGAGCGCGTGAAGGTCCAGTTCGAGCGCGGCGTGCCCGTCGCGATCGGCACGAAGCGCTTCGGCTCGCTCGCCGAGGCGGTGCTCGAGGCGAACGCGATCGGCGGCCGTCACGGCCTCGGCGTGAGCGACCAGATCGAGAACCGCGTGATCGAGGCCAAGAGCCGCGGCATCTACGAGGCGCCCGGCATGGCGCTGCTCCACATCGCGTACGAGCGGCTCTTGAGCGCGATCCACAACGAGAACACGCTCGATCAGTACGTCTCGCTCGGACGACGTCTCGGCCGCCTCCTCTACGAGGGCCGCTGGTACGACCCCGAGGCCCGCGTCCTCAAGCACGCGCTCTCGTCGGGCATCGCGGCGCACGTCACGGGCTCGGTCGAGCTCGAGCTCCGCCGAGGCGACGACTACTCGATCATGGCGACGGAGGCCGAGGCCGCGACGTACTCGCCGGAGAAGCTCTCGATGGAGCGAAGCGACACGCTCTTCACCCCCGAGGACCGCATCGGCGCGCTCGAGATGCAGACGCTCTCGATCCTCGACAGCCGCGCGATCCTGCAGCACGCCGACAAGATCGAGAAGCAGGGCGAAGGCCTTCCGCTCGATCTCGATCTACGTTCCTGAGCTGCACAGCACGCGCGCGACTACTCCGTCGGCGTCTGGATCGGCAGATCGAAGGTCGTCTTCGGCATCGCGCGGATCCATGCAGCGACCGCTGCCTTTCCCTTGTCGTCGACGACGCGCGTCGCGATCGGGGGCATCTGCTCTTCGCCGCGCTGCCCGAGGAGCTTCAGCACGACGCTCGCGCCGGGATCGCCGGCGGTGATGCGGACCTCGCCGGCCCACTTCGGCGACTTGACCGGGATGCCGACCGTCGAGCGAACGATCTCCCACTCCGCGGGAGGCTTGCCGGAGATCTCGTCCCACCCGATGCGGAGCCTTAGACCCGTGCCGTAGGCCGTCGCGGTCGACGTGCCCGTATGGCAGCTCGTCCCGCAGTTCACGTGCATCCACGCGAGGGCCTCGGCCGCGTGGCCGGTGCCGTCGTCGGCGATCGTCACGCTCGTCTGCGCGGGCGGCGCGGAGAGCTTGCCCTCCGTCGCGAGCGCCGCGAGCGTGAAGCCGCTGGCGCCGGGCTGTCCGAGGGAGACCGCTTCGAAGCCGAGGAGCTTGTCCTTCCGGCCCTTGTGGCAGTCGTTGCACTCGCTCGACTTCGGGACGACGTAGGTGTTGCCGCCGCCGAGATCGACCGTCGCGCCGTC
Organism: Labilithrix sp.; assembly: GCA_028287065.1. Taxonomy (GTDB): domain Bacteria; phylum Myxococcota_A; class Polyangia; order Polyangiales; family Polyangiaceae; genus Labilithrix. The sequence goes on from JAQBQJ010000390.1 coordinate 16,374, forward strand.
GGTCTGGAGCGTCGCGGTCGTCTCGTCCGCCGACCACACGTATGCGCCCTGAATCCACCGATCCGCGCGCGTCTTCTGCATGAACCGCGTCTCGACGAGCTTGCCGCCCGCGCGGAACTGCTTCCACACCTTCGTGCCGACCGGGAATTTCCAGTCGTCCATCGCTGTGGTGTCGATCTGCGCGCCGTCGGGCAGATCGATCCAGCGCTCCTTCTCGGCGCCGTCGCTCCAGAACGCGACGGCAGGCGCGAACGAACGTGCTCGGAGCGAGAGCGTCTTCGAGCCGAAGTCCGCGTAGAGGCCCGTGCACCTCAGGTCCGCGGGCGCTCCGTCCGAGGGGTCACATCCGGGGAGCGTTCCGTCGGTCACCGCTGCCGGCTGGGACTCGGCATCGTCGTCGCCGGGCAGGAGATCGCAGCCGAGCGCCGCGATCCCCGACGAGACGATGGCGAGCAGACCGACGAGCGCACGCGCCCGTCCCATCGAGCTCATTGCGTGCCGGCGTCCGAATCGCTGCCGGTGGCGGTGCCGGTGCCCTTGCCGCTGCCGCTGCCGTCACCCTTCGGTCCACGGCCGCCGAAGTCGACGGGGCCCTGCGACTTGGGCTCGAGCGAGCGGAGGTACACGACGAGGCCCTTCACCGCGAACTCGTCCATCTGCCACTGGTGCAGCTTGCTCCAGCGGGACTGGTTCATCATCACGCGCTGCGGGACGCCGGCGGGCTTCTGGCCCTTCGTGAAGATCGTGACGAGCTGGGCGTCCGAGTAGCCGGCTGTCTGCATCGGCGTGTGCTCGACGTCCTTGCTGTCGTCGCCGCCGGCGCCGCCGTGGCAGTTGGTGCACGACAGCTGCTTGTCCTTGGAGCCGCCGCCACCGCCGCCACCGCCACCGTCGCCCTTGCCGCGCGTGAGCACGGTGCCGTTGTTGTAACGCTGGTTACCGGCTTCCCATTCGTTGTCCTTCGAGTCGGTGATCGTCAGCGGCGCTTCGCCCTTGATCGAGCCGGCCTTCGCGATGATCGTCACGTTGCCGGCCTTGCGGACGGTGATCATGGCGCTGCCGTCGCTCTGCGTTTCGATGTCGGCGATCTCGGGATCCGAGACGCTCCACTTCACCTTCTTGACGCCGGTCACCACCGCCGGGATCTTGAAATCGTGCTGGCCGTCGTAGGCCGAGTACATCTGCGAGAAGTGGATCTCGAGCTCGCCTTCGGTGCTCGCGCTGTCGCCGCTGGCTGCGCCGTCGCCGGGTGCCGAGCACGCGTAGGTCGCCGCGCCGAGGACAGAGATGCACGCCACGGCCAGCGGCCGCCACATCGAGGAACGGAACATGGGAAACCTCCGAGCGCGCGGTCCCCGCCACGTTTCGTGGCCACCAGCGCGACGTGAACCCTTGGTGCAACCGTGATGCCGTCGATCGACGGAGGCACCACGAGGAAATTTCCGCCGCCAGCGCGAGAACGTGGCCCGAACGGCGGTGAGCGCACACCTCGACGGATTCGGCCGCTGGATCGCGGCGTTCACGGGTGCAGCGAGAGCCTATGATCGCTTCGATCGTGTGATCGCGGCAACGCGCGGTTGCCTCAGAACCAGCTTCCGACGCCGAGGCTCCAGCCGAAGTATTCGCGCGAGATGTCGATCGCGCCGCTGATGCGGAACGCGTTGTCCTCCGGGAAGATCCCGAAGAGCGACCACTCGACGACGCGCAGCTCGAAGCCGGTCGTCGCATGCAGGCGCGGGGTCGGCGCGATCCCGCCCACCGGATGGAAGCGCGTCGGCTCCATGTACGAGCCCGCGCGGAGCACGAGGCGGTTCGGCACGACCTCGGCCTCGGCGCCCCCGCGCAAGGTGAGGCTCGAGGTCTCGCCCGAGCGATCGATCGTCTGGCTGAGCATCGACTCGACGCCGACGGCGCCGCGCGTGGGCCCGGTGACGAGCATCGCGAACGACAGGAGGAGCTTCTCCCGCGGGATCGCGCGGTATCCGCGGCGCAAAATCCGTCGCGCTGCCATGTACGCGGGCTCGCGCTGGGGCGCCGCGCTGCCTGCGCGTGAGAGCTCTCGGCGTTCGGCCTCGACCTCGGGCCCTGCGAGCGCGTCCTCGTCCTTCCACTGGATGTTCAGCGGACGCGGGCCGATCTGGACGGCGACGCCCCACTCGGCCTCCCAAGGCAGATCGACGCCTTTCGGAAGGAAGAAGCGGCCGATCACGCGGTCTCCCGTCGCGGCGTCCTGCGTGACGTTCGGCGCGGAGGTGATCGTGCCGATCACCGGCGAGCGGATCGTCGCACCGAGCCGGAGCGGGAGATCGCGCGGACGCCACAGCACACCGCCCTGCGCGCCGACGCCGTACGTGCCGAGCAGGAGCGTCTCGAACAGCGACGACGTGTCGACCGCCGTGAACACCGCGCCGCGGATCCCACCGCCGATGTGGAGCTGGTCGTCGAGGAACCCGTACGACGCGACCGCGTCGATCTTGAAGACGCGGACGGTGAGCTCCCTCACGTCGGAGGCCTCGAGCGCGAGGTGTCGAGGCGCGCCGAGCGAATAGTTCTGGAGCGAGACGTTGGTGCCGATGCCGAAATGGTCGTGCTGCAAGAGACCGCCGACCGTGGCGAAGATGAACTTGTGGTACTGAAAGCCCGTCCGCCCGTTGTTGTCGAAGTCCGTGCTCGCGATCGACGCCGGGGCCGTGACGCCGGCGGTGAGCTCCCAGTCCGTGCGCGTCGTCGAGTACGGGTGGCGCTGCGATGCGGCGGCGGCGTTGAACGGAATGCCCTCGGCGCCTTCGGCGAGACCCGAGTACGCGCCGCCCATCGCGGTGACGCGCGACGACGCGAGCACCGGACCCTGGAAGAGATCGAGCGTGTAGTCGCTCGTCTGGATCGGCGCGCCTTGCGGTCCGAGCGGACCGCCCGCGGACGCGTCGCGCGGCGCCGGGACCGAGAGCATGGAAAGCAAAAGGCCCGCGACGAACGTGCGGGCCTTTCGACGTGTCGGCGCGCGGAGCACGCGCGCAGCTTATACGGACTAGCGCAGCGGCTTGCGACCGGCGAACACGCGCGAGACGATCGCGACGAGGACCATCGGCGCGGCGACCGCGGCGGCGATCGCCCACGGACCCGCGGCGTAGAACTTGTATGGCGGCACGGCGACGTACGTCGCGAGGCACGCGAGCGGTGAGAAGAACGATAGCGCCCAGCCTCGCTTGCCCGCGGGGAGCGTGCGGACCTTCACGCCGAGGAGCGCGAGGTCGACGACGACGAGCAGCGTGCAGAACACGAAGGCCCAGGCCGAGCCGACGAGCATGCCGACCGTCCAGCCGAGCACCTTGCCGAAGAGGCCGTCGATCTTGAGCGCGGCGATCGCGGTGACGGCTCCGTAGACCGAGATCCACGGTGCGATCAGCGTGGGGGTGAGCCACCCGGCGACGGTCGGCCTGACGTAACGCTCTGCCATCGGAAACCTCGCTCTCTTCTCTTCTTATACGGAGTAACGCCCGGAAGGACGTACGCCAGACGTATTTTGTTCCAAAAATACAGCTCGAGCGTCGGTTCAGCGCGTCGCCGGCACGTCGCCGGCACGTCGCCGCCGCATGGAACGTCGATCTTCCGCAGCCGACGTGCGCGGCCGACACGCACATCGTGCTTCCCGCACCGCACGACCAGCTCGACCGCAACGCCCTGTCACATCAGATTGAACGTCGACCTCTTCACGAAGCGTCCGTCGCCCTTCTTGCCGACGTACACGCCGTTCTCGACGACGACCCTTCCGCGCGAGAGCACGTGCGTCGGAGCGCCGACGACTTCCCTGCCCTCGTAGGGCGTGTAGTCGACGCGCATGTGGAGCGTCTTGTCGCTGAGGACGTGGCGCTTCTCGCCGTCCCACACGAGGAGATCGGCATCGGCGCCGACGGCGATCGTCCCCTTCTTCGGATAGAGCCCGAAGATCTTCGCGGGCGCCGTCGACGTGATCTCGACGAAGCGGTTCATCGAGATGCGTCCCTGGCGCACGCCGCCGTCCCACATCAAGTACATGCGCGTCTCGACGCCCGGCATGCCGTTCGGGATCTTCGCGAAGCTGTCCTTCCCGAGCTCCTTCTGGCCCTTCATGCAGAACGGACAGTGGTCGGTCGACACGACCTGCAGGTCTTGCGTGCGGAGGCCGCGCCACATGTCCTCTTGCATGTGCGCCGGACGCAGCGGCGGCGTGCACACGTACTTCGCGCCTTCGAAGTCGGGACGCGCGAGATCGTCCTGCGACAGGAAGAGGTACTGCGGGCACGTCTCGGCGAAGACCGGCAGCCCGCGATCGCGCGCCTCGACGACCTGCTTCAGCGCGCGCTCGGCGGAGAGGTGGACCATGTACACCGGCGCGCCGGCCATCTCCGCGAGGCAGATCGCGCGGAACGTGCCCTCGGCCTCGGCGATCTGCGGGCGCGTGAGGCCGTGATAGATCGGCGCGGTGTGGCCCTTCGCGAGCGCCTGCTGTACGAGGATGTCGATCGGGATCCCGTTCTCCGCATGCATGCAGATCAGCGCGCCGAGCTCGGCCGCGCGCTGCATGCCGCGGAAGATCTGGCCGTCGTCGACGAAGAGGACGCCCGGATACGCCATGAACATCTTGAACGACGTGATGCCTTCGTTCACGACCTGGCCCATCTCCTGGATGGTGCCTTCGTTCACGTCGGTCATGATCATGTGGAACGCGTAGTCGACCGCGCCCTTGCCCTCGGCCTTGCCGTGCCACGCGTCGAGGCCCTTGCGCAGCGGATCCCCCTTCGTCTGGATCGCGAAGTCGACGATGCACGTCGTTCCGCCGTACGCCGCCGCGCGCGTGCCGGTCTCGAAATCGTCGGACGACGTGGTGCCGCCAAACGGCATGTCCATGTGCGTGTGCGCGTCGATGCCGCCCGGCAAGATGTGCTTGCCGGTCGCGTCGATGGTCACGTCCCAGGGTCCGGGCGGTGTCGCGCCCGGCCCGAAGATCGCGGCGATCTTGTCGTCGACGATCGCGACGTCCGCCAGATACGTGTCGACCGCGGTGACTACGGTCCCGCCTTTGATGAGCGTGCGAGTGGTCTGCGCCATGGGAGACCGAGGATAAAGCGGTCCTCGGGCGTAGCAAGGGTCACGGCGAGAGCGAGGCGAGGATTCGACGCAGATCGGCGATCGACACCAGCGCAGCGCCCTTCGTCGGCGCGAACTTCTTCGTCTCGTCCCACACCGACCCGAAGCACCAGCTCTTCGCGCCGTCGATGCACTCGGGCACGATCTCGCCGGGAACGACCACGGCCATGCCGAGCGCCGGCACGCGCAGCAGCCACGACGCCCGCAGCGAGCCGGTCGACGCGACGATCTCGTCGGACACGGCCTTCGCCTCGCCGGCCTTCGCGACGACGTCCGCGAGGAGCGCCGCCGTTGCCATACCGGGGAAGAGCTTCGGCGCGAGCGCCTCGAGCTCGGCGACGCCATGACCCGGGACCTGCACCGCCGCGAGCCCCACCTGCCATGCGCGGCCGGGCTCGCAGACCTCCGTCGGGCCGATCGTGCTGTCACCCGATGCGCTGTTGCAGTTCGAGTAGCCATAGATGGCCGGGAGCGACTGCTCCCACGTGCCTTCCTTGAGCGCCCACCACGCGCCGCGCGCCGACAGCGTGAGGCGATCGTCGCGCGAGCCTTCGAGCCGTGGCACGACGTCGCCGGCGATCACCATCATGGCGGCCTGCTCGCGCGCCGACAGCACGTGACCGTTCACCGTCCAGTCGACGGGGCCCGCGTCGCGCGAACCGTCCGCGGCCGACCCGCCGTCCGGGGTCGAACCGCCTTCGACGGAGCTGCCGCTCGCGCCGTCCTCCCCACCCGCGCCGCCGGCGAACGTGGCGCCGGAGTCGTCTCCGCCGCTGCAGGCCGCGAGCAGCAGAGCCACGACCGACGCCAGGGCCACGCGCGGTCCGCGACTCGAGCACATCTGCGACAGCGTACATCAACGCCGGACGCTTCCTCGAACGAGTCTGTCGGCCTAAGCTGCCGCGCATGAAGGTGCTCGTCGCGGACAAGTTCGAGGACTCTGGGCGTCGCGGTCTCGCGGAGATCGGCTGCGACGTGGCGTACGAGCCGGACGTCTCCGGGGAGACGCTCCTCGCCGCCGTGAAGTCGACGGGTGCCGACGTCCTCGTGGTTCGCTCGACGAAGGTGGACCGCGCGATGCTCGAGGGAGGCAACCTGCAGCTCGTCGTGCGTGCGGGCGCCGGTACGAACACCATCGACGTCGATGCCGCGAGCGAGCGCGGGATCTGGGTCGCGAACTGCCCCGGCAAGAACGGCATCGCCGTCGCGGAGCTTGCGTTCGGGATGATCCTCGCGCTCGATCGTCGGATCACCGAAGGCAGCGCGGACCTCGCCGGCGGCAAGTGGAACAAGAAGGAGTACAGCAAGGCGCGCGGGCTCTACGGCCGCACGCTCGGCGTGATCGGCGCCGGCACGATCGGGCTCGAGGTGATCCATCGCGCGAAGGCCTTCGGCATGAAGACGGTCGCCTGGGACAAGCACCTCTCCGCGAGGATCCACGACGAGCTCGACATCGAGCAGATGGCGACGCCGACCGATCTCGCGGCAGCATCCGACGTCGTCAGCGTGCACCTCGCGCTCGTTCCCGAGACGCGCGGCCTCATCGGCGACGGTGTCTTCGCTTCGATGAAGCAGGGCGCGATGTTCATCAACACGTCGCGCGCGGAGATCATCGATCAGTCCGCGCTCGAGCGCGCCATCAAGGAGCGCGGGATCCGCGCCGGCCTCGACGTCTTCGCCGAGGAGCCCTCGGGCGGCACCGGCACCGTCGAAGCGCCTATTTTCAAGCTCCCCGGCGTGATCGGGACGCATCACATCGGCGCGTCGACCGATCAGGCGCAAGAGGCGATCGCCGAGGAGACCGTGCGCATCGTCCGCCTCTTCAAGGAGACGGGCCGGCCCGCGAACGTCGTGAACCTCGCGAAGAAGTCGCCGGCGACGCACCTGCTCGCGGTGCGTCACCAGGACCGCGTCGGCGTGCTCGCGGCGGTCTTCGACTGCCTCAAGAAGGGCGGCATCAACGTGCAGGAGACGGAGAACATCGTGTTCGAAGGCGCGCGCGCCGCCGTCGCTCGCATCCACGTCGATCGCGCACCCAGCGGCGACGTGCTCGGCGCGCTCCGCACGTGCACCAGCGACGTGATCGACGTTTCGCTGGTCGAGCTGTGATCTCACGCGTCCTTTCGTGTCGTGCTCCTCATCGAGAAGTCTGAGAAAAGCGCGAAGGCCCAGAGCGAGAGGGAAAGAGAAGCGCGGAGACGCGGAACGAGAGCTGGAGGGTTGCCCCTCCATTTCTTGTTTTACCCTCGTCGCTGTTCGCGAAACTCT
>JAQBQJ010000431.1 GCA_028287065.1 Labilithrix sp.
GGGCGGAGGCTGCGACGCGAGCGCGGCGAGCGCGGCGATCGCGGCGGGCGACGGCTTGGCCGAGGACGGCTTCGCGGCGACGGACGCGGTCGGTGCGGTGCCGCCCTTCGGCTCCTTCGCCGGCATCGGCGTGATCGGCATGTCGTCCGGCGCCTTCTTCACGACGAAGCGCACGCGCGCGAGCGGATCGACCGCGCGGTAGCCCTCCTCGAGCAGCTCGATGGAGAAGCCGCTCATCGGGCCTTCTTCGCCACGCAGCGAACGCGCCGCCTGGAGGGCGCGCTGCCAGGACTCGGCCTCGACACAAAATTTATTCGTGTCTGTCTTCCCGAGCGACGACACTTCGACCAGCCAACGCATGAGCGATCGAACGTTACCATCACCGACCGGCCAGTTGGCACGGCCTTTTGTCGGGGACGAGCTGCCGAGCTATTCCGCGCGAAGACCGTCGGACGGACGGAGGCGCGCGGCGTAGAGCGCCGGGAAGATCGTCGCGACGAGGCAGATCACGATCGCGACGGCGCCGGTGATCAAGAACTCCGTGGGACGGATGTTCACCGGGAGCTTCGAGATGAAATAGACCTTCGGATCCAGCGGGAATCCGTAGGCAGCGAGGCCCTTGCACCCGACCCATCCGATGACGAGGCCGAGCGCGGTGCCGACGACGCCGATGATCCCGCCCTGATAGAGGAAGACGCGCAGGATCGCGTCGTCGCTCGCGCCGATCGCCTTCAGCAGAGCGATCTCCTTCTTTTTGTCGAGGACCACCATGATCAACGTCGCGATCACGGTGAACGCTGCGACCACGATGATCAGCGTGAGCACGACACTCATCGCGATCTGCTGGATGAGCAGAGCCGTGAAGAGGCCGTGGTTGAGCTCGCGCCAGTCCATCGTGTGGTAGACGCCGTTCGCGAGGACCTTGTCGACCTCCTTCGCGATGTCGGCGGCGCGCTCGATGTCGTCGACCTTCGCCTCGACGCCCGTCACGCTGTCACCCTGCTCGTAGAACGCCTGCGCCTCGTAGAGGTCCGTGTAGACGAGCTTCGAGTCGTACTGATCGAAGCCGGCTTCGAAGATGGCGATGACGCGGAACTGCTTCGCGATCGGAGGGCGAGCGCCGCTCGCGCCGAAGGTCATGCCGATCTGCGGCGACGTCACCTGCAGGCAGTCGCCGAGGCCGACCGCGAGGCGCTTCGCGAGCGACTTGCCGATGACGACGCCCGGGAGCGCCTTCACCTGCGCGGGGCTGCGGCACGGATCCGGATCGACGTTCTCGGGCAGCACGTCCTCGTCGGGGAGCTGGCTCTTGAAGCCGCCCGACGGCGTGACGGTGCCGGGCGCCATCAGCACGACCGGCGGCGCAGTCGCTTCGGGCGGAGGGGACTCGCCCGCGAGGTCCGCGAGGAGATCGCTCGTGCTCGTGCCCGGCTTCGACGGCGGCAGAGCGGCTGCGTCCGGCTTCGTGGCGATGTCGCGCGCGGCGCCGGTCGCGATCAACGTCGCCATGTCGATCTCGCCTGCGTCGATCGAGGCGTAGCCGCCGGCGCCGGCATCCGCGGCGAGATCGGCTGCGCGGTCCTCGGCGATGCGCTTCTCGATGGCGTCGAGGACGCCGAGCTTTCCGCCGTCCGGCGCCGTGTCGTAGCTGCCTGTCGTTCCGCTTCCGCTTCCGCCGAGCGGCGGGAAGGCCTCTCGCGGCGGCTCCGGCGGCTTCGCGCCGGCCTTGCGCATGCCGTCGAGCGAGCCCTCGACGATGTGGCGCGGCAGATCGAGGACCTTCGGCATCTGCTCGGGGTCGACGCCCTTCAGCAGCACGCCGGTCGCGGTTCGATCGCCGTGGGTGATCATCATCGGGTTGATGACGAACGGTGCGACGGCGGCGACGCCGGGCACCGCTTGCACCTTCTTCATGACTTCGCGGTAGTCGCGGAAGTGGATGGCGTACTTCAGCACGATGACGTGCGCGTTCACGCCGAGGACCTTTTCCCTGAACTGATCCTGGAAGCCGCCCGTGACACTCATCACGATCGCGAGCGCGGCGACCCCGAGCGCGACGCCGAGCATGGCGAAGGCGGTACCCACCGACACGAACGCACGCTTCTTCGACCCGAGGTATCGAAGAGCTATCTGGACGGGGTAACCCATCGGCTTCACGCGGGGTCTAGCACGCGGCACGCCCGCTTCGTTCCCGTTTCGGCGAGCCCGGGAACGAGCGCCCACGTGCAAGGGGCATGTGCGACAGAGGGCGCGACCGGAGCCGCCGCCCCTCACGACGGAGCACGACGGCAGGCGTAACACCCGTTGTTGCTTTCCGAAACGATCGGGACCTCGTAAATCTTGAGAGAGCACCCTTTGCCGGACTTCAACGACAAGACCGGACCGAACCAGGTCACGCTGGCGGCACCTCCCGACTCCGAGGTTCTGGCGGCCAGCTCACGGTCGACGGTCGACGGTGCGACGATTCCGAACAACACCGGCGTCAGCTCGTCGAGCCAACGCATCGACCAGTACATCGGCAAGACGCTCGACGGCCGGTACTTCGTCGAGCAGCGCCTCGGCGAAGGCGGCATGGGCGTCGTCTACCGCGGTCGCCACAAGGTCATCGACAAGCGCGTTGCCATCAAGATCCTGCGCGGCGAGATGGCCGCCGACGGTGAGATGGTCGAGCGCTTCCTCAACGAGGCGCGCGCCGCGTCGAGCATCGGCAATCCGCACATCGTCGACATCTCCGACTTCGGACGACTCGATGACGGCGCGACGTTCTTCGTCATGGAGTACCTCGACGGCCAGAGCCTCGCGGACCTCATGACCAACAGCGGCGTCATCCCGATCCCGCGACTCGTGCATATTGCAAAGCAGATCGCCCGCGGGCTCGCGGCGGCGCACGCGCGCGGCATCGTGCATCGCGATCTCAAGCCCGACAACGTCATGCTCATCGTGCGCGGCGAAGACCGCGACTTCGCGAAGGTCCTCGACTTCGGCATCGCGAAGGTCAGCGGCGAGGCCGGCCGGCTCACGCGCGCGGGCAGCGTCTTCGGAACGCCTCACTACATGTCACCGGAGCAGGCGGCGGGTGTGCCCGTCGACCAGCGCACGGACATCTACTCGCTCGGCGTGATCCTCTACGAGATGGCGTCCGGCAAGGTGCCGTTCGACGCCGACAACTTCATGGGGATCCTCACGCAGCACATGTACAAATCGCCCGCGCCGATCCGCGCGCTGATCCCTCAGCCTCAAGAGGTGCCGCCGGGCCTCGAGGCGATCGTCCTCAAGTGTCTCTCGAAGAAGGTCGAGCTCCGCTACCAGTCGATGGAGGAAGTCGCGGCCGATCTCGAGCGTGCCGAGCGCGGCATCGTCCCCGAGGCCGTGCAGGAGATGATGGGCCGGTCGGGAGGCTTCAACGTCCCGGCCGACTACTTCCGCAAGGCGCAGCATCCGAGCGGCGCGGGGATGCTGCCGGCGGCTCCGCCCTTCCGGAAGAAGAACCCGATGCTCGCCGGCGTGATCGGCGGCGGCATCGTGCTCACGGCGATGCTCGTCGGGGCGCTCGTGTGGTCGTCGAGCAAGGCGGCGCAGAAGGACATTCTCCTCGATCCCGCGGCGTCCGTGGTTCCCGCGGTGCCGGATACCGCGAGCACGGCGCCGCCTCCGTCGAAGATCGCCGTGCTCGTCACCGTCAACCCGACCGACGCGCTCATCGGCCTCGCCGACGGCGAGATGCAAGTGCAGCCCGTGACGGTGACGATCGGCGCCAACGAAGAGGCGAAGATCCGGATCGAGAAGAAGGGCTTCGCGCCGCAGCTCGTCACGCTGAAGGGGAGCGAGATCGATCCGAAGGCGGCGTGGCGTGTGTACACGCTCAAGCCGCTGCCCGGCACGCCGCCCGTCAAGCTGCCGCCGGCCAGCCGGCCGCCGGCCCCGAAGACCACCGCGTCGGCGCTACCTCCGCCGGTCGTGAAGCCGCCGCCGCCGGCGTCGGGCCCGTGCGAGCCGCCGCGCTTCCGCGACCCGTTCGACGGCAAATGCCATTGACCACCGCTCCTTGGTTCCGTCGCCGGTCCTTGGTTCCGTCGAATCGAACCAAGGACGGGAAACGGAACTAAGGACGGGTGGCTTACGGCGTCGAGAATTGCGTGCCGTTCCACGCGTAGCGGAGGGAGGGGACGCCTCCCCACGGGAGGAGGAGAGGCTCGATCGAGCCGCCCGGTTTGTCTTGCGGCCACGGGTACGTCTTTTCGGTCCAGCCGCGCGCGACGCCCGGGCGGACGTCGATCTCGAAGCCCTTGCCGCTCTTCGAGGGAACGAACTGCACGAGGCCCTGGATGCGTTTGCCCGATTGCTCGCGCCCCGTCTCGACGGAGAAGACGCGCGCGATCGCGCCGGCCTTCACCTGGTAGATGAAGAGCGCTTCGACGGAGACCTTGTCGCCGGCGGGCGTCGTGACGTGACGCACGCCGCGCACCACGAGCTCGGCGGCGCCGTCGCCCGTCACGTCGCGTGCGGTGAGCTCGCTCACGTCCTTGTCGTCGGCGAGCTGCGTGAGTGACATCCGCGCGTAGCCGCTGCCGTTCTTGAAGCCGGGCCCGAGCACGACGATGTCGCGCCCGATGAGCGCGACGCGCTCCGGCCGCCCGTCGCCGTCGACGTTCACCTCGATGTCGAAGCGAGGCTTGGTCCCGGGAGCGATGCCTTGATCCTTGAGGTAGAGGTCCATGACCTGCCGCCCCAGGTCGGTGCTCTTCCCGACGCTGGGCGTAGGCAGATCGCGTGTCGCCCCTGCGGTCGCCCCCGTGCCCGTGCCCGTGCCCGTGCCCGTGCCCGATCCGGCGCCCGATCCGGCCTGCGCCACCTCGCTCGCCTTCGCGAACTTCCCCTTCTCCAGCTTGAACGTCCGCGATCGCACCGTCCCCCACGGAACGAGCACGCCTTCCTCCGCGCCCGCGGTCGGCTCGCGGAACGACGACGCGTCCCATCCGACGGCGGGCTCGACGCTCACGTCGATCTCCTTTGCGGACACACGCACGGCGTTCGTGATCTTGCGCTTGCCCGGCCCGTCGACGACCGCGATCTCGTGCGCGAAGATCGTCGTCGGCTCGTCGCCGCTCGCGATCGTCCACACCTCGAGCGTCTCGTGCGTGATGCCGCCGTTCGCGACGCGACGCCTCACGATCATGTCGTCCTTGCCGTGCCCGGTGAGCTCGCGCGTCTCGAACGAGGCGAGCTCGCCGGCGACCTCCCGCCAGAAGAACTGCCGTCCGCCGCGATAGCCGGGCCCGCAGATCGTGAAGAACCTTCCGAAGACGCTGATGCGCTCCTTGCGCTCGTCGCCGGTGACGTCGGCGAACACGTCGATCTTCGGCGCGGTGCCGGTGAGGTTCTTCTGGGCGAGCAGCCCGTCGACCACGGCCTGCTCCGCCGCGGTGGGAAGGGCGGGGAGGTCGGCCGGATGATCCACGCTGCCCTGACCCGTGCCGATCACGCCGCGCACGTTCGAGCCGTCGCCGTCGTGGTAGCGGATCGCCGCGCGCAGACCGACGCGCATCGTGCGGGCCTCGGCGAACGAGGACCAGGGGATCGAGGCCTCGAACGTGAAGCCGCCCTTCACGTCGTACTCGACGAGCTTCGCGCCGGCGATCTCCTGGCCCTTGCTCGGGCCGGAGAGCCACTTCACCGCGCCGGTGCTCTCACCGGGTTTGCCTGCGAAGAGCCCTATTTCATAGGCCTTCAGGCCACCGCGCCCGGAGGGAAAGGCGAGCGTCATCGAGACGTGATCGTCGGACTCGCCGTGGCGCGACGTGCGCGCGAGCGCCACGTCCGTCACCTCCGCGCCGACGTAGAGCTTGGCGTCGTCCATCTGCACGGCGACCGTGAGGCCGAGGCCGTCGGTGGTGCCCGAGAGCTTCTCGTTCGCGGGGGAGCGCGCCGGCCACTCCTTGAGGACACCGTCGAGCTTCACGGGGTTCTTGCGATCGACGTCCTCGGCGTGGAGCGCGCCGCCGAAGGCCACCTCGACGCCGGTCGATCCGTCCTCGCGATTCCCCGCCCCGCCAAGCGCGGCGAGCCCACCCTGCGCCGCCGCCGCCTCCCCGATCGACTCGTGCTTGTCCCCCGGCGCCCCGCCGCCGCCCGACTCCGCAGGCTTGCCGCTCGCACCCCCGCCGCATGCAAGGAGAGGAAGCAGTAGAAGAATGTAAAATGCATGTTTCATGAGACGCGGTCAGGTTAACCGCCAAGGCGCCAAGGCGCCAAGGCGCCATGAGACGAGATTTGGGGGCGCGCTCCGCGCGGGACGAGACACGCGCTCTCTCCCGCGCGAAGCGCGGCCCATCGGATCTCATGGCGCCTTGGCGCCTTTGCGCCTTGGCGGTCATCTCGTCTGGTCTCTACAGACGCCGCGACATCGGGCCGAGGTCCTTGCCGACCACGCCCCTGCGCTGGAGCAGCTTCAGCACTTCGATCATCGGGATGATCGACGCCGACAGCGCGAGCAGCACCAGCCACTCCGGGGCGCTCAGCGGCCACGTCTTGAACACGTCGTTCAACGACGGCACCAGCACCGCGACCAGATGGATCGCGCCGCTCACCAGCATCGACAGGAGCAACGCCAGCGGCACGATCGGGTGGAGCGCGAAGATCGAGGCCGTCGCCGACCGGCAGTTCAGCGCATGGAACAGCGGCGAGAGCGCCAGCAGCGAGAACGCGATCGCCCGCCCGTACTCGAACCGGTCCACGCCCGGCAGCGTCCACGGCCAGTAGTAGCAACCGACCGCCAGCCCGCCCATCAGCAGCCCGACCACCGCGATCCCGAGATACTCGCGACGTCCCAGGAGGCCCGTCGTCGCCTTGCGCGGCGGCTCCATCATCTGCGTCGGATCCGGAGGATCGATCCCGAGCGCCAGCGCCGGCAGGCCGTTCGTGACCAGGTTGATCCACAGGATCATCAGCGGGCGCAGGCCCGGCATGTTCGGCATCACGCTCGCCACGAACACCGTCACGAGCAGACCCGCGTTCGACGACAGCAGGAAGAAGATGAACTTCTGGATGTTCCGCCAGATCGCGCGGCCCTCGCGCACGGCGTCGACGATCGTCGCGAAGTTGTCGTCCGCGAGCACCATGTCCGCGGCCTCGCGCGCGACGTCGGTGCCGTCCTTGCCCATCGCGATACCGATGTGCGCCTCGCGCAGCGCCGGCGCGTCGTTCACGCCGTCGCCCGTCATCGCGACGACATGCCCGCGCGCCTTGAACGCCTTCACGATGCGGAGCTTCTGCTCGGCCGTGACGCGCGCAAACACGCGGACGTGATCGATGCGCCTCTGCAGCGCCTCGTCGTTCAGCTTCTCGAGCTCGGCGCCGCTCAACGCGATCGCGCCTTCGTCCCACAGCCCGAGCTCACGAGCGATCGCGACCGCCGTGAGCTTGTGATCGCCCGTGATCATCACGGCGCGGACCTGCGCGTCGTGGCAGGCCTTGACCGCCTCCTTCACGCCGACGCGCGGCGGATCGATCATCCCGACGAGCCCGAGGAACGTGAGGCGCTGCTCGACGTCGTGCGACCGCGGCTCACCGCTCGTGGGCGGCGCGGACGGCGTGCCCTCGTGCGACGACGGCGCGCCGAGCTCGCGCCTCGCGACGGCGAGCACGCGCAGCGAGAGCTGGCTCATGCGCTCGGCCTCGGCGAGGATCGTTTGCCGGCCTTCGTCGTCGAGCGGCTCCGTTCCCTTCGCGGTCTGGTAGGCGACGCAGCGCGGGATGAGGACGTCCGCGCTGCCCTTCGTGTGCGCGATCTCCTTGCCGGTCTCGTCGAGCGCGATGACCGTCATGCGCTTGCGATCGCTGTCGAACGGCAGCTCGCGCACAACCTGATGCGACGGGACGATCGACTCCTTCGGCAGACCGCCCTTCGCGGCGAGCGTGAGCAGGGCGCCCTCGGTGGGATCGCCGACGACGCGCCACGCGCCGTCCTTCTTCTCGAGTGACGCGGTGTTCGCGAGGGCGATCGTCGCGAGCAGGCTCTTCAGCCCGTCGAGGCTGCTCGCCTCGACGACGTTGCCGTCGACGTCGATGATGTCACCCTGCGGATCGTATCCGGTGCCGGTCACGCTGTACGACATCGATGCCGCGTAGATCTCGCGCACCGTCATCTCGTTCTGCGTGAGCGTGCCGGTCTTGTCGGTGCAGATGACCGTGGCCGAGCCGAGCGTCTCGACGGCGGCGAGCTTGCGGATGATCGCGCCGCGCTTTGCCATGCGCTGCATGCCGAGCGCGAGCGTGATCGTCGTGATCGCCGGCAACCCCTCGGGGATCGCGGCGACGGCGAGGCTCACGGCCTCGAGCAGGAGCTCGTGCCAGCTCGCTTTCCCACGGATCATGCCCTGCGCGAACATGAACGCGCTGATCGCAAGGCATGCCCAGAGCACGCGCTTGCCGAAGTGATCGAGCTTCTCTTCGAGCGGGGTCTTGCCCTGCTCCTGCGAGCTCATCAGCGTGCTCAGCTTGCCGAGCTCGGTGTCCTTGCCGGTCGCGACGACGAGCGCGCGACCCTTGCCACGCATCACGGAGGTGCCCGTGAAGAGCATCGTCGAGCGATCGCCGATGGGCGCGTCGTCCGGCAGCTCGGCGAGCGCGTCCTTCGTGATGGGCAGGGACTCGCCGGTGAGCGAGGCCTCGAGCGTCGCGAGGTTGATCGTCTGCAGGAGCCGCGCGTCGGCGGGCACGGCATCGCCGGCCTCGAGCTCGAGCACGTCGCCCGGCACGACGTCGACGGCGGGAACGACCTTCACCTGATCGCCGCGACGCACGCGCGCGTTCGGCGTCTGCATCTTCTTCAGCGCGTCGAGCGCGGCCTCGGCGCGGCGCTCCTGGTAATAGCCGAGCACCGCGTTCAGCACGACGATCAGCGCGATCGCGAGCGCGTCGCCGTAGCGCGTGAGCCACGAGCCGCCCGCGTTGCTGCTCGCGCCGTTGACGGTGGCGACGACGGCCGCAGCCAGCAGCGTGAGCACGATGGGGTTCGTGAACTGCGCGAGGATCTTCTTCCACGCCGCCTGCGGCGGCGATGACGGCAGCTCGTTCGGACCGTGCTTCGCGAGGCGCGCCTTCGCTTCGGCCTCGCTCAGGCCTTTGACCGGGTCGGCCTCGAAGCGCTCGTAGAGCACCTCGCACGCACCCGTGTGCCAGATGGCCGCGCGATCGCCGTCCGAAAGCTCGCGGACGGATGCGTCGCGTGACGGTCGTGCCGATAGCGGCTGCGCTTCCATGCCCACGTGGCCCGAGAGCCTACTACGCCTGCTCGCCGAGCGGGTACGGTCGCGATAGGCTCCTCCACGATGATGCCGAACGCGAGCTCGTTGCGTTGCGCGACGGTCCTGGGCGCGCTCGCGCTCGCCGCGTGTGCGGTCGCGCCCGCCGAAGACGCCGCCGGTCGTTCGCCGGCCGAGCCGGTCGGTCGGGTGTCCTCGCCGATCCTCGGAGGCACGCCGTCCGACGCCTCGCAGAACGCGGTCGTCATGCTCGTGTACTCGGACCCGTCGAAGGACAAGCGCGACATCTGCACCGCCGTGCTCGTCGCGCCGCGTCTCGTGTTGACGGCACGCCACTGCGTCGCCGACGCGGAAAAGGACGTCGCCTGCAGGGCCGACGGCACACCCGACAACGGCGGCGCCGTGACGGGCGACCGTGCCGCGAACCTCCTCTACGTGTTCACGGGGACCGAGCGGCCCGATCTCGACCCCACGACATGGAAGCCGGCGGGCCGCGGCGCCGAGGTGATCGACGACGGCGCGAACAACCTCTGCAACCACGACCTCGCGCTCGTCCTCCTGGAAAAGCCGATCGCCACCGTGCCCGTCGCGACCCTCCGTCTCGACTTCGACGTGCAGCCGGGCGACCGTCTCCTCACCGTCGGATGGGGCGTGACGTCGACCGTCAACGAGCCGTCGACGCGCCAGCAGCGATCCGGCGTCGAGGTCACGCGGGTCGGCCCGGACGAAGCGTACCCCGTGCTCACGCGGAACGAGTTCGCGTTCACCGAGTCGATCTGCCTCGGCGACAGCGGCGGGCCCGTGTTCTCGGAGACATCTCGCGCCGTCGTCGGTGTCGTCTCGCGCGGAGGCAACGGCAGGTCGAGCACGGACCTCGCCTCGACCTGCACGATGGGGGTAAACCTCGCCACGAAGCTGTCGCCGTTCCGCGACCTCATCGAGCGAGCGTTCGAGCGCGCCGGAGCCTCGCCGATCGTCGAGCCGGACCCCGACCCCGACGCCGGCGGCGGATGCGCGACGGCGCCGGCGAAAGGCCGATCCGGCGGCGGCTTCGCGCTGATCCTGCTCGGTCTGGTGCTGGCGAAGCGCCGCTCCCGCGCGATACGATGAGTCGTGGCCCCGGATCCCAGGACGAGTGATCCCAGCACGCGCCTGCCCGCGCCCGGCGGAGTCGAGCCGAGCCTGCCGGTGGCGTTCGGGAAGTACACGCCGCTCGATCGCCTCGGCTCCGGTGGAATGGCCGACGTGTTCCTCGCGCTCGCGAAGGGCGCGTTCGACACGAAGAAGCTCGTGGTCGTCAAGCGTCCGCGCACGACGACCGGCGACCACGTCGGCATGTTCATGGACGAGGCGCGGCTCGCGATGCGCCTCAATCATCCGAACGTCGTGCAGACGTACGACGTCGGGATCCACGACGGCGCGCTCTTCCTCGCGATGGAGTACCTCGAGGGCCAGCCGCTTCACGCCGTGAGCGCGGCGATGCTCCGCCACGGCGAGCATCTTTCCCATCCGCAGCTCGCGCGCATTGCCGCGGATGCGCTCGCGGGTCTGCATTACGCGCACGAGCTCGCGGACTACGACGGCACCCCGCTGCAGATCGTCCATCGCGACGTGAGCCCGCACAACCTGTTCGTCACGTACGAGGGACAGATCAAGGTCGTCGACTTCGGCATCGCGAAGGCGACCATGAATCAAGTCCACACGGAGACCGGCTCGATCAAGGGCAAGCTCGCGTACATGGCGCCGGAGCATGCGCTGGGATCGACGGTCGATCGCCGGGCGGACGTCTTCGCGATGGGCGTGATCCTCTGGGAGCTCGTCGCGCGGCGCAGGCTCGTCACCGGCGCCACGTCTGCGGCGCTCCTGACTCAGCTCCTCACGATGGAGTTCCCGCCGCTCTCCGCCGAGGTCGCGGACGTGCACCCGATCCTCGAGGCCGTCGTGCTGCGCGCGCTGCAGCGCGAGCCGTCGGATCGGTTCGCGACGGCGCTCGAGATGCGCGAGGCCCTCGAGAGCTACATCCGCGCGACGAACGAGCCCGTGCATGCGTCCGACATCGGCCGCGTCGTCGACGGCCTCTTCACCGAAGCGCGCGAGCAGATGTCGACGCGGATCCGGATGCACATGCAGTCGAGCGCGTCGTCGCGAGGACGAGCGGCAGCGGCGGGTGTCGCCGCGCACGCCACCACAGCGCAAGCCGCGCCGATACCGACCGCGGTCACGTCGATCGTCGACCCAGGTCCAGGCGCGAATGCGTCTCCCGACACGAACACCGCGGCCATCGTCACACCTCCGGTGGCGCGCGCACGCCCGGAATGGCGAACGACCGCGGCCGTCCTCGCGCTGTCGCTCTCGATCCTCGTCCTCGCAGGCGTCCTCCTGCTCACGCGCAGCTCCAGCACGCCCGACAGATCCGCGGCCCACTCCGCCGACCCCGCGCCCGCGCCCACGCCCACGCCCACCCTCGCGCCCACGCCCACGCCCGCGCTCACGCCGGCGGCCACGCTCACGCTCACGCCCTCGCCCGACGTCCAAGACGCCTCCGTCAAGCCGCCGCCGCCGCTCCCCCCGCGCCCTCTCCCGGCGTCACGCCCTCCGCGCCCCGCGTCGCGCCCGATCGATACGAGCTTCCCTCGGTGAGAACGTCCGTCGTCGCCGTCCTCGCTCTCGTCGTCGCGCTGCTCGTCTGCTCGAGCGTCGCGCGCGCCGAGCCCGCACCTTCGGCGGCCGCGACGGCCGAGGCCGAGGCTCACTTCAAGCGCGGCGTGTCGCTCTACGAAGACGCCGACTTCAAAGCGGCGCTCGTCGAGTTCAGGCGCGCGCACGAGCTGTCGAAGAACTGGCGCCTCCTCTACAACGTCGCGCGAGCGGAGTACCAGGCGCACGACTACGCCGCGGCGCTCGCGACGTTCGAGACGTACCTGCGCGAAGGCGCCGACAAGATCCCGCGCGCACGGCGCGCCGAGGTCGATCAGGAGGTCGCGCGCCTTCGCGCACGCGTCGGACGGCTCACCGTGCGGGCGAACGTTCCGGACGCGGTCGTCACGATCGACGACGAGGCCGTCGGTCGAGTCCCTCTCACGCGGAGCGTCACCGTCGGCCCGCATCGGATCGCGGTCAAGAAGGACGGCTACGCGCCATGGTCGCAGTCCGTCGACGTGGCCGGCGGCGACGACCGCGCATTCGATGCCGTCCTCGAAGCGCCGGTGGCGGTTACGCCGCCTCCGCCCCCGCCGGAGACGATCGCGCCGTCGGCGCCGAAGCGCTTCCCGTGGGAGGCATGGACCGTCACCGGCGTGCTCACGGTCGCCGCGGTCACGACGGGGATCGTCGCGCTCTCCGCCGCGTCGACGCTCGACTCCGACAAGAGCCGCTTCGACGTGACCGATGCCGAGCTCCGCGATGCGTCGACGCGCGTGAAGACGTTCGGCGTCGTCACCGACATCCTGGCCGTGTGCGCGATCGGATCGGGCGCCATTTCTCTCTATCTCACGCTCAAGTCGCCGAGCGGCAGCGACAAGAGCGACAAGACCGCACGAGCCGCCACGCTGCGCGTGAGCCCATGGCCGGGCGGGCTCTCGGCGTCGGGTCGGTTCTGATGCTGCGCCAGATCGCCGTCGTGTCGCTCGTGCTCGGAGCGACCGCATGCTCGCTGCTTCTCGAGTCGTCGCCGTCGCAATGCGACGTCGACGGCGACTGTCAGTCCCGAGGCGGCGCCTTCGCGACGTCGGTGTGCGCCGCCGGCCGATGCGTCGCCGGCACGTCCGCCGTCGGATGCGCGACGAATGTAGAGTGCACGCAAAAGCTCGGCGGCCCCGCGATCTGCCGGTCGAAGGACCGTCGATGCGCAGCGCTCCTCTCGCCCGAATGCACCCGAGTGGTCGGCGACGTCGCGAACGACGACACGATCCTCATCGGTACGATCTTCGCCACGACGGGCACGAACGGCCCCTCCGGTCTCGCGCGCCAGAGCTCCGCCGAGCTCGCGCTCGACGAGATCAAGCAGAGCGTGGGAGGCATCCGCTCCGGACCCGAGGGGCGCCCGCGCCCGCTTGCGCTCGTCGAATGCGACGACGCCGTCGACTCGCTGAAGCCTGCCAGGCACCTCGTCGACGAGGTCGGCGTCCAGGCGATCGTCGGCATCGCTTCGAGCTCGCGCGTCACCGACGTCGCGACGAGCGTGACCATACCGAAGGGCGTGCTCGTCGTCTCGCCGACCGCCACGAGCCCCACGTTGACGTCGCTCCCGGACGCGAACCTCGTGTGGCGCACCTCTCCGTCCGATGCGCTGCAGGCGATCGCGCTGGTCGATCAGCTGCCCGCGCTCGAGGCGAAGTACCGCGCCGACAACGCCGTGCCTGCCGCGAGCAAGGTGCGCGTCTCGTTCCTCTACATCAACGAATCGTACGGGCTCGGCCTCTACGAGGCCGTCACTCGCGCCGGCGAGCTCAACGGCAAACCGCTCGGCGATGCTGCGAACGCAGGCCTCTCGTCCGCGCGCACGTACCCGCCGATCCCGCCCGACCTCGAGCAGCAGGTCGCCGCGGTCCTCGCGGAGAGCCCGCGCCCGTCGATCATCGTCGCGTTCGGCTCGACGGAGGTGACCACGCAGTTCATCACGCCGCTCGAGAAGCGATGGGGCACGACGGCGCCGCGCCCCGTGTACCTCCTCGCGGACGCCGCGCAGAAGACGGAGCTTCTCGATCTCGTCGCCGCGGACAACGACCTACGGAAGCGCATTCGTGGCAGCATTCCTGCGCCGCCGCGCTCGTCGAGCAACTTCAAGAGCTTCGTCTTCAAGTACGAGGGCATGTTCGGCAGCCCCGCGCCGAGCACGTTCGGCATGGCCGGCACGTACGACGCGATGTTCCTCCTCGCGTACTCCGTCGCGGCCGCCGGCACGCGTCCGCTCACGGGCGACGAGCTGCAGAAGGGCTTCGGCCGCCTCGTCAAAGGCGCGCCGATCGACGTCGGCGGGACCAGCATGAACACCGGCTTCCAGGCGCTCGCTGCGCCGGGCACGTTCGACTTCGACGGCGCGTCCGGGCCGCTCGACTTCGACCTCGCGACCGGCGAGGCGCGCTCGAATATCGACGTGTGGTGCATCGCGAAGGACGCGAACGGACGCCCGATCTTCGTGCCGTCTTCGCGCTTCTTCGATGCGAAGACGAACGCGATGAGCGGCGCCTACGATCTCGTTGCGTGCCGCGGCGGCGCGAAGGACTAAGAGGAGCGTGTAGCGCATAGCGACCGCGACCCCGCCCGCGACCGCGATCCCGCCCGCGACCCCGCCCGCGACCCCGCCCGCGACCCC
>JAQBQJ010000440.1 GCA_028287065.1 Labilithrix sp.
CGCATGCAGTGCGGGCGCAGCCGTCAGCTCGCTCGCATGGGTGTTCGCGACGCGCGGCTCGACATGGCTCATCGCGGTGGACGCGCTGCTGTCGGGGCTGCTCTTGGGCGGTCAAGAGCTCGCCGTCTTCACGCTCCCGCTCGCGGCGGCGCCGAGCGAACGCCGGCCGCTCTATGCCGCCACGAGCGTGATGATCGGCGGCGTCGCGTATGGCCTCGCGTCGGTGTTCGCAGGCGCGCTCGCGGACGTCGTCTCGCTACGCACGATCCTGGTCGCGGCCGCGGTGTGGCGCCTTCTCGCGACGGTCGTCGCGACGGGCGTCGAGGACGGCCGCCCCCCACGCCGCCCAGTCGGCCACGGCGTCAGTTCGGCACGGACGTGAGCTGGGAGACTCGAGAAGTCTGGGAAAAGCGCGAGAGCGCGAAGAGAATTTTTTGATCTCGCCACCTGCGAGGTCATCCGCGGCTTCGAAGGTCGATGCGAGGGCGAGCCCGCAGGTCCGCATCGACCCACAACAAAATCTTCGCGCTTTTCTCGGACTTCTCGGGACTTCGATGACGCGGCCGCTACGGATAGTGGCGCCTCGGGAGCTGGCCGCCGCCGGTGTCGGTCGTGGGGCCGCCCACCTCGTTACCGTCGGGGTAGCGGGCAATGCGCAGCTCGTTCACGACGTCACGGACACCGTCGACCGCGAGCACGAGGTCCTCGGTGTAGAACCGAGCCCAACGGCTTCGAACCGTGCCGCGAAGGATGACGTCGCCTTCGTCGACCGTGACCTCGATCTCCGAGGCATCGATGTCGCCGTGATCGGTGAGCATCTCGCAGACATGCTCGAAGATGCGCTGGTCCGATCGCACGTAGCCCTTCGGGCGATTGTCGCGGTTCGCGAAATGCTCGTGTCGTGCATGTGGCGGGCGCATGTACGGCGCAGCTGCGCCCTCGAGCCACGGACCGTTCGGGCCCGTGTGGTCCTGGCGATTGCCGCGGCCGCGGTAATGACCGACCGGCCACTGCTCGTGGTCGTGGTGCGGTCCCACGTCCTCGTCCGGAACATACGGCGGTGTGCTCGGCCTGTACGAAGGCATGCCGTCCGACCTTCAAGTCGCGTGCCGGCGCCGGCTTGACGAACACGTGCGGCGAACTACGTTGGTGAGTCCGCCCGCGCGTCGATGCGCGGCGCATGCATTCCGCATGAGAACAAAGCGCCCGCAATCGCGGGTCGTCCGCGAAACCGCGGCAATGATGGCGAGCGCGCTGGTCGTGCTCGCTGCCGTGAGCGCGTGCGAACCCAAAAATTCCACGCCTCAGCCGCAGCCACCGTCGGACCATTTTTCGAACATGTCGCCCGCGCTCGACTCTCCCGCGATCACGTTCCCGAGCGCGCTCGCCGAGCGAGGTCTCCTGTCGGCGAGGCCGCGTGCTCCGAGCGAGAACGCGAGCGTGGCCACCGCGACGACCGGGACGCGCATCCCGCTGCATCTCGGTGACGGGCGCGACGGCTACCTGTACGTTCCGGCCGGCGTCGACCCACGCGTGCCGACGCCGCTCGTCGTCTTCTTCCACGGCGCGGGCGGTCGTGCCGATCAGGCGGAGATGATCCGCCCGATGGCCGATGCGAAGCGCGTTCTCGTCCTCTCGGTCGATTCGCGCGAGAGGACGTGGGACGTGATCCACGACGAGATCGGTCCGGACGTCGCATTCGTCGATCGCGCGCTGCAGTGGACGTTCGATCGTTTCACCGTCGATCCCGCGCACGTCGGCGTCTCGGGCTTCTCGGACGGAGCGTCGTATGCGCTCACGCTCGGCCTCGCGAACGGCGAGGTGTTCTCGCGGATCCTGGCGTTCTCGCCGGGCTTCGCTGCCGCGCCCGAGCTGCACGGCATGCCGCGCGTCTTCGTCTCGCACGGTACGAAGGACGCCGTGCTCCCGATCGCGCATTGCAGTCGACCGCTCGTGAAGCGACTCACGCGCGCGGGCTACCACGTCGACTATCACGAGTTCGACGGTCCCCACACGGTACCCGCCGAGATGGTGCGCGAAGCGTTCGGATGGCTGCTCGCGTGACGTCTCTCACTTGAGACCGGTCGTGGCGATACCTTCGACGAAGTAACGCTGCGCGAACAGGAAGAGCACGACGAGCGGCAGCATCGCGAGCGCCGAGCCGGCCATCAGCACCGCCGGCTCGCCGCCGTACGCGTTCTGCGTCGACGCGATCATCTGCTGGATGGTCATCTTCTCGGGCGAGCTGATGTAGACGAGAGGGCCGAAGTAGTCGTTCCACGCGGCCTTGAGCCCGAACACTCCGAGAGTCACGAGCGCAGGTCGCGCGAGCGGGAACACGACGCGCGTGAAGGTCTGGAAGGGGCTCGCGCCGTCGAGCGTCGCGGCCTCGATGATCTCGTCGGGGATGCTCTTGAAGAACTGCCGCATCATGAACGTCGCCATCGCCGTCCCGAGCGCGCCGGGCACGATGAGCGGCAAGTACGTGTCCACCCACCCGATCTTCGCGAACATCACGAACTGCGGGATGAGCATGAGGATGCCGGGCAGCATCATCGTCGCGAGGAGCGCGGCGAAGAGCGCATCGCGCCCGGGAAACCGCAGCTTCGCGAACGCGAAGCCCGCGAACGAGGCCGTGAGCAGCCCGCCGAACGTCGCAGGCAGCGCGATGAGCAGCGTGTTCCACGTGCCGCGCGCGAGGTTCACCTCCGTGAGCGCCTTGCCGTAGTTCCGCAGCGTCGGATGGCGCGGGATCCAGCGGAACGGGATCTCGTAGACCTCGCTCGGCGGTTTGAGGCTCGTGCTCAGCATGAACAGGAACGGCAGGATGACGAGCAGCGCCACGAGGGCGAGCACGACGTACGCCGGGATCGTGGAACGCCTTCGCTCAGTCATCGAAGACCCAGTGCTTCGCGAGCCGGAACTGCAGCCACGTCACGACGAGGACCACGATCGCGAGGAGCCACGCCATCGCGGACGCGTAGCCCATCTCGAAGTACTGGAAGCCGCTGACGTAGACGTAGAGCATGTACGTCGCCGACGCATACGCGGGACCGCCACGCGTCATCACGTAGACCTGATCGAAGTTCTGCAGCGCGGCGATCGTCCCCGTGACCGAGACGAAGAACGTCGTCGGGCTGATCGCCGGGAACACCACGTGCCGGAAGCGCTGCCAGGCGCCGGCGCCGTCGAGCTCCGCCGCCTCGAGCAGCTGCCGCGGCACGGACTGGAGCGCCGCGAGGAAGATGACCGTCGTGTATCCGAGGTTGGTCCAGATCCCCATGAAGACGAGCGACGGCTTCACGAGCCGTGGATCGGCGATCCACGACGGCGGGTCGTGGATGCCGAGGCGTACGAGCAGCGTGTTCAACAGCCCGTAGTCGCCGCGGTAGATCAGCTTCCACAGCAGCGCGAGCGCGACGATCGAGCACACCGAAGGAATGAAGTAGACCGTCCGGAAGAAGCCGCGAAAGCGGGCGATCCGATCGAGCAGCGTCGCGATCGCGAGCGCCACGGCCATGCCGAGGGGCACGCCGAGCATGTAGAACGCCGTGTTCACGAGCGTGCGCCCGACGAAGTAGTCCGACGTGAAGAGGTCGCGATAGTTGTCGAGGCCGACGAGCTCGGGCGGCGAGAGGATGTCGTAACGCGTGAAGCTGAGGGCGAACGACGCGAGCATCGGCAGGAGCGCGAAGACGAGGAAGCCGACGAACGGCGGCGCGATGAACGCGTAGGCCCACGCGGCCTCTCCTTTGAAGCGCGGCGTGACCACGTCACAGCTCCGGGTTCCGCCGGCGGATCGCCTGGTCGATGCGCGGCTTGATCTCGGGGAACAGGCTCGCGGCGGTGCGGTCGCCGCGCCAGACCTCCTCGGCGAAGCTGGTGAAGACGTCGTACCAGAACGCGTTCGGTACGAGCGTCGCGGGCGCAGGCCGGCTGTTCTCGGCCGCGAGGACGAACACCTCCGCGTGACGCGGCAGGAGCCCCGGCTGGAGGAACAGGTCCGTCGCGGCGAGCTCCCTTTGATTGGGCAGCTGCAGGCCGGTCGCGGTCAGCCTCGCCTGCCCTTCCGGGCCCGCGAGGTACTCGACGAGCGCGAAGGCCTCGCTCGTCTTCTTCGACTTCGCCGAGATCGCAAGCCCGACCGAGCCGGACCACGTGATCGAGGGCGCGCCGCGCTCCGGCACCGGGATCGGCGCGACGTCCCATGCGAACTCGAGCTGTCGGAAGCGCGGGACCATCCATCGCCCGTCGATGTGCATCGCCGCGAGCCGCGCCTCGAAGAGCTCGCGTCCGCCGCCGCCGGAGTCGCCGAGCCGCGTGGGGTTCGGCGCGACGTGCTCTCGCAACGCGAGGTCGGCGCACCATTGCACGGCGCGGACGGCGATCGGCGACGTCAGGTTCCAGGAGCGACGATCGGGTGAGAGCACCTCCTCGCCGGACGACCACACCGCATCCTCGTACGGGAACGACGTGATGCCGTAGCGATGCACGCCGCCGTCGTCGAAGGTGAGCACGTGCCACATGGCGACGGCCTCGCTCCACGTCATCGGGACGTGCGGGTCGGGCGGCGCGACGCCGCGTGCGCGGAGGCGATCGGCGTCGTAGAACATCGCGGTCGGGCCGAGGTCCTTCGGGAGGGCGTAGAGATCGCCCTCGTGGAGTCGATGCCCGTTCCACCGGTAGCGCTCGAGCGCAGTCGGCCAGATCGCCTTCGCATCGACGGCGCGGCTCCTCGCGACGAGCGATTCGAGATCGAGGAGCGCGCCCGTGCGAACGAGCTCCCCGAAGGCGCCGTCGGGAACGTAGAACACGTCGGGCGCGATGCCCGCGACGAGCATGAGCCTGAGCTTGTTGAGGTAGTCATAGCCGACGCCGGGGACTTGCGTGTAGATTACACGCACCTGCGGATGCGCCTGCTCGAAGGCCGTGATGACCTCCTCGAGGACCTGGCGCTCCTCCGGCGCGCCCCAACCGACGAAGGTGATGGTGGTGCGGGCGTCGGGAGGTGGCGCGGTCGAGGCATCGTGACGCGTGCAGGAGAGCGAGACGAGCACGAGCACGAGCACGAGCAGCCGGTGGCTCATAGCAAGCGCTCTTCCGTCGTTCGGTCGAACAGATGGATGTTCGCGACGTCGGCGCGGACGCGGACGCGCTCGCCGGGCCGAGGCGGCGTATGGCCCGAGAGGCGAGCGACGATCGGGCCGGCGTCGGTCGTCAGGTGCAAGAACGTGTCGGCGCCGGTCGTCTCGGCGAGCTCGAGTGTTCCGGTGAACACCACACCACGAGCGTCGCCGTTTTGCTCGAAGCCGCGATCGAGGGTCAGGTGCTCGGGGCGCACGCCGACCAGCACCTCACGATCGCCTTCCGCCCCTGGCATCGCGTGACTGCCGTCGCGATGCGGATGGCGGAGCGCCGCCCACCGGAGGCGGACCTGACCGCCGGCCACGCTCACGATGCCTCCCCTCGATTCTCCGGGAACGAGGTTCATCGGAGGAAGGCCGATGAACGCGGCCACGAACGCGTTCGCGGGCCGCTCGTAGACCGCCGCGGGCGTATCGCATTGCTGGAGATCGCCGCTGCGCATCACAGCGATGCGGTCGCCGAGGGTCATGGCCTCGGTCTGATCGTGGGTGACATACACGATCGTGGCGGCAAGCTCGCGATGCAGCCGCTTGATCTCGGCGCGCATCGACGAACGCAGCTTCGCGTCGAGGTTCGAGAGCGGCTCGTCCATGAGGAACACACGCGGCTCGCGTACGATCGCCCGCCCGATGGCCACGCGCTGTCTCTGTCCGCCCGAGAGCTCCTTGGGACGTCGTTCGAGCAGATGCTCGATCGCGAGCGTCTTCGCGGCGGCATCGACGCGCGCGCGCACCTCGGACTTCGGCATGCGCCGGAGCTGCAGCGCGAACGCCATGTTCTCGAAGCACGTCATGTGCGGGTAGAGCGCGTAGCTCTGGAAGACCATCGCGACGTCGCGATCCTTCGGAGGCGTGTCGTTCACGCGATCGTCGTCGATGAAGAGCGAGCCGCGCGTGATGCCTTCGAGCCCTGCGATCATGCGCAGCGCGGTCGACTTGCCGCAGCCCGAAGGACCGACGAGGACGAGGAGCTCCTCGTTCTCGATGGTGAGCGAGAGGTCACGCACGACCGGCACGCCTCCACCGTACTGCTTGCCGACGTGCTCGAAGACCACGCGTGCCATCGCGCGGCCGAGCGTGCAATCAGCGAACCGTCGCGCGATGACCAGCCCGTGCGTAAGCTGGACGCATGGCGGAGCCGCTCGTCCATCCGCCCGGCTTCCGGCGGCGGCGCGGCCAGAACTGGGCGTTCCTCGGGCTCCTCTACACGTCGTTCTACATGTGCAGGTACAACCTGCCGCTCGCGAACGAGGCGATCAGCAAGGAGTACGGCTTCAGCAAGGCCGACATGGGCGCGATCATCACGACCGCGCTGCTCGCGTACGCATGCGGCCAGATCATCAACGGGCTCTTGACCGATCGCCTCGGCGGCAAGCGCGCGATGTTGATCGGCGCCGCAGGAACGATCGTCATGAACCTCGCATTCGGTGCGGCCTCGTTCGCCGGGCTCCTCGGGCTGTTCATCGCGATCCGCGGCGCCGACGGCTATCTGCAGGCATTCGGCGGCCCGGGAATGGTGAAGGTCAACGCCGCGTGGTTCTACTCGAAGGAGCGCGGTCGTTTCGCCGGCATCTTCGGATTCATGATCAACGCAGGCCGGTTCGGGATCTTCTCGCTCGGTCCGGCGCTGCTCGCCGGCTTCACGTTCCTCGGCATCATGCGTGTGCCGCCGCTGCACTGGCGATGGCTGTTCTGGGCGCCTTCGCTCGTCGCCGCGTTCTTCGCGGTATGCGTGTTCCTGTTCACGAAGGACACGCCCGCGGAGGCGGGCTTCCCCGAGGTCGAGACGGACGAGGAACGCCGGCGCGAGATAGCCGCCGATCGCGCCGGCGGACGCGCAACGGCCGAAGAGGTGCGCGCGCCGCTCGGCGAGGTGCTGAAGACCGTCTTGAGGAGCCCCGCCATCTGGCTCGTCGCGTGCGCGTATGCGTGCACGGGCGCCGTGCGGCAAGGCATCGATCAGTGGTTCCCGCGCTTCATGCAGGACGTCCACCATGCCGATCTGCATTCGACGGAGCTGCAGTTCCTCGGCTTCTTGATCCCGTTCGTCGCGTCTGCGGGATCGCTCGTGTCGGGGTACGTGTCCGACATGCTGTTCGGTGGACGCCGCGCGCCCGTCGCGGCCGGCCTCTACTTCGTCGAGACGGTCATCATCGTCCTCGCGGCGCAGTTCCATACGGCCGGCGCCGCGGTCGTGTTCCTCGTGCTCATCTCGTTCACGGCAAACGCGACGCACTCGCTCCTCGGCACCGCAGCGGCGATGGACATCGGCGGGCGCCGCACCACGGGCTTTGCGTTCGGCATCATCGACGCATTCCAGTACTTCGGCGGCAGCCTGGCGGGGTACCTGCTCGGGCGGCTGCTCGATCGGAGCTGGGACTATTACTTCTACTTCATGGCCCCGTTCGGGATCGTGGGCGGCGTGCTGATGATGGTGTGGCTGCGCAAGCACCACCACGGGCCTTCGCATGGCTCGCGCGATGCAACGCCACGGCGCGATGCAATCGACGAGTGACGCGTCTCGCGAGAGAGTCTCGACGAGGATTCCGAGGCTCGACACGCTGCTCAGCGGCGGCGTCCCGCGCGGCAGCTCGAGCCTGGTGATCGGCCCGCCCGGCGCCGGGAAGACCGTCCTCGGAAATCAGATCGCGTTCGGGCACGTCGCCGCGGGAGGTCGGGCGATCTACGTCGCGCATCACGGCGAAACGCACGATCGCATGGTCGTGAACCTTCGCGACATGTCGTTCTTCGATGCGAAGGTCGTCGGCCGCGAGCTCTCGTACGTCAGCGGCGTCGGACCGCTCGAGAGCGAAGGCCCGACGGGCCTCCAGCTGATGATCGCGGCCGAGATCCGCAGGCATCACGCGTCGCTCATCGTCATCGACGAGCTGCTCAGCGCGGAGCTGTTCGCGGGAACGGAGCTGGCGTTCAAACGGTTCGTCCAGAACGTGCAGTCGAACGCGGCCATGGTGGGATGTACGGCGCTCTTCCTCTCGACGGACCCGCCCGGACCCGGCAGCGGCGTCGGGCCTGCGCACGGGGTCGTCGACGGCCTGTGGCAGCTGCACTACCAGCGCCACGGCTTGCGCGTCGTGCGCGAGATCGAGATCCTGAAGCTGCGCGGGTGTGCGCATCTCCACGGACGTCATTTCTACGAGGTCGATCGCAGCGGCATCGCGGTCTATCCCCGGATCGAGGCGGTCGCAGGCGCCGGTCCGGCTCCGCCCGCGACTCGGGAGCGCGTCAGCACGGGGATCGAGCAGCTCGACACGATGACGTGCGGCGGCTTCCACCGGAGCTCGACGACCCTCGTGCTCGGCGCAGCGGGCAGCGCCAAGACGCTCGTCGGCCTCCACTTCCTGCTCGACGGCGCACGTCGCGGCGAGGCAGGAGTGCTGCTCGGGTTCTACGAGCCGCCGACGACGCTCGAAGCCGTTGCCGCCGCCGCAGGGCTCGACCTCGCGAGGCACACGAAAGACGGCACGATCGAGATCGCGTGGCATCCGCGACGCGAACAGCTCGTCGACAAGGTCGCCACCGATGTCCTTTCGAGGATCGCGAGGACCGGAGCCAAGCGACTCTTCGTCGACAGCCTCGCCGGCTTCTCGCGTGCCGCGATGTACCCCGGACGCATGCCGGACTTCTTCGCGGCGATGGCGAACGAGCTCCATTCGCTCGGCGTCACCACCATCTGGTCGGAGGAGACGCATACCCCGCAGGGGCCGGACATCGACATCGACGTCGAGAACGTGTCGGCCGTGTGCGACAACATCGTGCTGCTCCGAAGCATCGACACGCCGCGCGGCACGCATCGCCTGGTCTCGGTGAGGAAGGTGAGAGGCTCCGACTTCGACTCGTCCGTCCACGAGCTCTGGGTGACGAAGGACGGGGTCCGCATCGCGCCGACGTCCGACAGCGCCGTCGCGTTGCTCGAGCGGCGCGGCGTGATGAGGACGAACGTGCCCGGCTACGGCGAAGAGCCTCCGGGTGGAGGAGGGCTCACGTGAAGCGCGTCCTCGTGGTCGACGACGAGCTGACGGTCGCCGAGGTCATTCAGTTCGTCCTCTCGATGGAGGGCTTCTCCGTCGACGTCGCCTCGGACGGCCGTCACGCGCTCGAGCAGCTCAGTGTGCAGCGCCCGGATCTCGTGGTGACGGACATGATGATGCCGTACGTCGACGGCGTGGAGCTCGCGCGGACGATCCACGAAACGCCGGAGCTCCGCGACCTTCCCGTCATCATCATGAGCGCGACGGAAGAACCGCCGACCCACGCGGCCGAGACGTATGCTGCGTTCCTCCGGAAGCCGTTCGACGTGGAGACGCTCGTGACGACCGTCGGCCGCGTCCTCGACGGTCACGACTCCGAGTGATCGCGCCCTCAGCTGCGGGATATCGCCTGATCCACGCGCGAGACGCGTGTCGACTCGTGTCGACGATGTCGACTGGAGTCGACAGGCTCGCGAGGGGCCGCGAGCGCTCGCAGACGACCTGAGAACCCGCGCGTCCGGCACGGTCCGTCGGACGCGTTCGCGGCCGGTCGCGAGGTCGTCGACTCGAGTCGACACACCCCGTTCACCGGCGCAACGAGCGCGCATGGGCATGCAGCGTGCCTGCGTGCCGCGCACATGATCGACCGGCTTCTCTTCGCATCGTCTGCTCTCGTCGTCGCTCTCGCAGGCGCAGCATCCGCGTGTGGAGGCGGCGGCAGCGGCGAGGCAGCGACCTCCGACACCGCGAAGGTGTGCGCGGCCGCGCCGACGACGCAGGCGTCCGCGCTCGCCTCGCCGCCGGCGAGCTTCGACGCCGACGTCGCGCCGACGCTCGTGAAGTCGTGCACGTTCTCGCCGTGCCACGGCTCGCGCGGCGCCGGGAATCACGGCGTGTTCCTCGGCGCGAAGAGCGCGGAGGACATGGCCGCCGTGAAGGCAGCGCTGCTCGCGCCTTCGCACTCGCTGCCTTCGATGCCGTACGTGACACCCGGCGATCCCGAGCACAGCTTCCTGCTCCACAAGCTCGACAACAGCCTGTGCGGGCTCGACGAGCAGTGCGTGGGCGGGTCGTGCGGCAAGTCGATGCCCGACGGCAACGATCTGCTCCCCGACGCATCGCGGGACGCGATCCGGCGATGGATCGCCCAGGGCGCGAAGTGATTTCTTTGCAGTATGCACATAATCAGGGGACCGGAGGATCGAACATGAACCGACACACGCGCAGCAGAAGCAGTCTCGTGCTCGCAGCGGGCCTGCTTGCCTGCCTTGCCTGCAGCAGCAGCAGCAGCAAGAGCGAAGAGGTGCCCGCGGGAACGGGCGCCACGACCGCGGCGACGGAGCCCGCCGGGTTCAAGTTCTCGACGGGGCCGTTCGAGATCCAGCCGGGCGACACGTTCGAGTGCTTCTATACGGCGACGACGACCGACCACGTGATGAACGTGCAGAATGCGACCGGCACGCAAGGCAAAGGCGGTCACCACCTGCTCGTCTACTACGCAGACCAGAAGCAGCCGGTCGGTCATCACAAGTGCTCGGACGTCGAGATGATCGCGCTCCACCAGATCGCGGCGGCGGAAGACGGCAACGAGGGCATCGTCAAGCTGCCCGACGGCTACGCAACGAAGGTGCCCGCGGGCAAGCAGCTCGTCGTCCAGTCGCACTACATCCGAACCGAGGACGGCCCGCTCACGGTCGAGGACTCGATCGCGCTGAAGACGGTCGAG
>JAQBQJ010000458.1 GCA_028287065.1 Labilithrix sp.
GAAGAATCTGACGATGTTCGCTCGCACAGGCACCGGCCCCTGCGTCGCAAGGTAGCCCGTCGCGTCGGCCGGAAGCGCTGGGGCCTTGAACGCGACGGTGCCGGGGGGGACCACGAACGTCCACGAGTGCATCGAAGGCGCCAAGAAGTCGAAGTCGAGCGAAAGGAAGCCGACGTCGGCGCTGGCGAGCGAAGCTCCCGCCTCGGTCGTGATCGTGACGTCGGGACGCGCGGGATCGGACGCGGTGATCGCAACGTCGGTGATGAACGGCAGCGCGTTGCTGAAGTCGATGTCCGCGAGGACTGCACTCGCGGGGGCCGACGTCGCGTCGCGCCGGACAAGGGTCGTCTGCCCACCACGATCTCCAACCGCCGTGAGCTCCGTCTCGTAGGCGTCCGCGAAGCCGGTGGGACTCGGAAAATCGAGACCACCGGCGCCGATCACGCCCGAGCCCGGCAGCAAGAACGCGCGCTCGTCGGCAACGGCGTAAAGCGATGCGGAGTTTTCGATGCCCGGCGCGCTACGGAGATGGGACGCCGTCACCTTCGTGGTTCCCGGAGCCGTGAAGACGAGCGGTCCAACGTGCACGGCCGCGCCGGAGGCGGAGGGCGCCGTGATGTGCTTCGCGAAGGCGAAGCCGACGACGCTGCTTGCGGAGGACGCGGTCGCGAGGACGGCGTTCGTCGGACCGAGGCCGCACTCGGCGTTCAACCCGACACGCACGCCGGCCGCTGCACTCTCGAACGGTGCACCGCACTGTCCCGCCCCCGCGATGAAGAAGTCGCTAGCGCCCGCGATGTTTGCGCCGCTGAACGTTACGTCAACGAATCCCGGCAAAGCTGACTTGGACGTCGATGCCCGATTTCCGACGCGCAGGTTGTCGCCGTCGGTGACCGCGAGGAAGGTCACGGCGGCGGGGCGCGGCCCGTAGTCCTTCGTGAGGACGGTTACCATGCTGGGCGCCGTCGCACGCGCGACCTTGCCGCTCGCGTCGGTAGCTGCCTCACCCACGATGGCGCCGGTCGAATCGTGGAAGAGGACGCGGACGTTGGCCTTGGGGACCAGACCGTCGACGACGGTCACCGTGACTCCGACGCTTCGGTTGCCCACGCTTGGGGGCGCACCGTTCGGTCCTTGCTCGGATGCCAAGCCAGCGTCGACATCCGGAGGCGCCGTGCCAGTCGCGTCTCCGGACGACGAAGTACGGCCGCCGCAGCCGATCGCCAGGACCGTCGAAGCGAGGAGCGCGAGCGAGCGATAGCGCATCGTCACGCCGGCTTTTTTTACGGACACGTCTGTGTACAGAACGGGCCACTGCTAGCGGGGGCTCCGCCCGGACAGATCTTCGCGCCGGCCGTGCATCCGCGCCTGTTGCATACCGATGCCTGGAACATGCACACCGGGGCGAAGCGGCGGGTCGTGGTGCCGTCATCGCACTGCTTCGTGTCCTGCGGGCACGAGTTCGCATCTGCAGGCTCGCCGGGACATGCATTGTGCGTGCACTCGAAGCCGTTCGCCGTGCATCCGCAGCCGTTGCATTGAGTTGGAGATTGGAACACGTCGCCGACCTGGATGTTCGGCGGGGCGCTGACGATCGTGAGGCCCGCGGCGGTAGCGAGCGCCTGGTCCCACACGCACGCGCTGCTCGCGCTGCTCGCGCTGCTCGCGCTGCCGCCCGCGTCACCCGTCGACGCAACGGGATCGCTCGACGAGCTACACGCAGTGACGAAGAGAGTGGTTATCGCAAGGGTCGCCAAAGAAAAGGTTCGCATGATGGAACGGTAGCATCGCGCGCCAAGCCGTGCGCTCAC
The DNA here is from genome assembly GCA_028287065.1 of Labilithrix sp. Classification (GTDB taxonomy): domain Bacteria; phylum Myxococcota_A; class Polyangia; order Polyangiales; family Polyangiaceae; genus Labilithrix. The sequence continues at coordinate 1,812 of JAQBQJ010000458.1, forward strand.
TGCACGTCGACGCGCGCGTGCGCTCGGGGCCTACCGCGGGAAACCGCATATGCCTAGCTGCTAGTCTATCGACATGCGCCGAGTCGTTGCCGCAGCCGTGTCGAGCGTCGCGATCGTTCTCGCGTCGCGCGCGAATGCAGAGCCGCCCGTCGCGGTGAAGACGTGGCCGGGCGGTGAAGTCGCGTCGATCACGGTCGCGAAGAGCGGCAAGGTGTTCGTCGGCACGTTCATCGAAGACCGAGCGGTGATGCCTCCCTCGCGGAACGGCGAGCTCTACGTCACGGATGGTACGCCGGCTGGAACGACGCGCGTTGCGTCGCTGGGGCCGACCCCGGGGTACTTCTCGGCGCACGTGTTCCCTTTTCGTGACGACGTCCTCTTCGGGCTCGCGCCGGACTCGCTCTGGTCGAGCGACGGGACTCCGGACGGGACCGCTCGCGTTGCCGATGTCTTCACTACCGGCGGCATCGCGCTCGGCTCGCGGATCGTGTTTCGCGCCGAAGGCGACGGAAGGATGTGGGCGACGGACGGGACCACCTCCGGAACGGCGCCGCTCACCGCGTGTGCGACCGCAGCGACGCTAGTGGGCACGACCGCGGCGGGCGCGCTGTTTGCGGCCGAAGCTTGCCCCGGGTCCGCCGGGTTCGATGGGCTCACGCTCTGGAGCACGGACGGCACTCCGGCCGGGACGGTTCCCATCAAAGACATCTCTCCGAACGGCCAGCCGGTCGTGATGCTCCGCGTGCGCTCCGCGTCGGGTCAGGTGTTCTTCGCGACCTTCAGCGCCGTCGACGCCGGCACGGGCGGCAGCGCACCGCTGAAGCTGTGGCGCACGGATGGAACCAGCAACGGAACGACGCTCATCGCCAGTCCGTCA
>JAQBQJ010000483.1 GCA_028287065.1 Labilithrix sp.
CATCACGATGACGGTCGCGGGATTCTGCTTCGCCTTCAGCGTGGCGAGCAGATCGAGGCCGCCCATCTTCGGCATGCGCACGTCGGTGAGGATCACGTCGGGACCGAACGAGTCGACGAGGGCGAGCTCGCTCTCGCCGCCGTCCGCGTCCTGGACCTCGTACCCGTGACGCTTCAGGAGCGTCTTCAGGACGAGGCGGAGGTTCTCTTCGTCGTCGACGACCAGGACGCGGCGCATGGGTTATCCACTGTTCCGGCGCAAAAAGTTCAGACCTCAGTCTACCACTTCTTCGGGAAATCGCGGCCCCGAGCTCGCGGCCATGCACATTTTGCGGCGTCCAACGGCGAGGCCGAGGAGCTCGGCGTCGTGCAGCTCCATCCTCTCGCAGGCGACGTCGTCGTGCTGACGCCGTCCGTGGCGCTCGCTTCTGAGCCGCCTGCCGCATCGCGCGGATCGGCGACGTGCCGCGACGTATCCACACGGAGGTCATCGCGTCGAGCGCGCCGCCGGGCGGCGTCGGCGAGCCAGGCGTCCCCCCCAGTGGCGCCCGCGCTGGCGAACGCGATCTTCGCGCTGACCGGGACGCGGATCCGGGAGATCCCGCTGGCGCGCGCGCTCGGCGTGTGAGCGGAATCTCACGCTCACACGGGATGCAGGCGCAGGAACTCGATCGAAGCATCCGGCGCCGAATCCCAGAGGAAGGTCTGGACGACGAACGGAACCGTACACGCCAAGAGCAGGAGCTTCGTGCGCCTCGACGCGCTCTGGAGCGTGCTTGCCGCCATGACGAAGGCAGGGACGACCGCGGGCAAGCCGTAGCGAGACTCGATGTGAAAGTTGATCGAGATGGCCGTGTAGAGGAGCACGAACGCCATCGGCACGACGAGCGCTGGCTCGAACGCGCGCTTCTTGCGCAAGACCGCTTGGAGATGATGGATCGAGCAGACGAACCCGAGGAATGCCAGCCAGCCAAAGCTTCGATTGAGGACGGCGTGCCACGGGCGAGTGATGTCCGCCGCGTAGGTGTTCAGGTGGAAGTTGTCGTAGAGCCCGATCGTCTTCTTTGCGAGATGAAGCGGCAGGTAAGGCGCGCCTCTCGCATAACAGCGCGCGAGATCGGTCAGCGCCGCCGCCTCGGTGATCGTGCAACGTGAGGAGAAGTGCTCCACGGAGAACGGATCGCTGACCCAGCCGGTGCGATCGCGCGGCGGCGTGAACGTCGTCCACACCCGCGGCATCTCCAGGCCGTACCGGATGCTGCGGGCCTTCGTCTCGGCGCTGTTTGCCGGATCGATGATGCAGGCCGTGTGGTACTTCGCGAAGCAGTTGCGCGGCGCCATCGCCGACGCCAGCACCAATCCCGCGACGACGGGGAGCGCGAACTGCCGCACCGCGACGCCCAGCGCACGCAGGCGTGCACCTCGGGTCTTCTCGGGATCGCGGCGCGCGTGATGGAGCGCGGGCAGCAGCAGCCACACGATGGGCACCGTCGCGGCCGCGACCATGAGGAACGTCGGGCGGATCACGATGTCGGCGCCGAGCAGGGCGCCGGCCGCGAGCTGCAGGAACATCGTCGAGCGTGGGCGCAGGCCGTCTTCGTACCCCCACATCGCGAACGCCACGGCGGCCGTGGAGATCGACGTCGCCAGCGAATCGGTGAGTGGAAGCGCCGCATGCGAGACGAGGCCCGGATGTGCGAGCGCCAGCAAGAGGAAGGCGGGGCTCACGTTCATCTTCAATCGATGGACGAGGACCGCGTAGAGGAACAGGACGGCGACGATATGGAAGACGAGGCTCGTCACGAGGCTGAGCACGACCCAGTCCGTCCCGAGGCCGAGGAGCTGGACGAGGGCCTTGTGCGCGCCGAGAAAGAGGGGATAACCGAAGGAGCGATTGCTGACGCCGAGGAAGATCTCCCACAGACCGGAGGCCTCGTTCGCGATCGCGATGTACCCGACGGAGTCGCAGCAGATCCGCCCCTTGTAGAGCGGCGGAAGCGTGACGTTGTAGACGAACCAGGCGATCGCGAGGGCGCAGCCGCCGAGCGTCCAAGGGAGAAAGCGTCGGAGGGTCGCGCGGGCCTCGGGCGTCACCCGCGCACGTTCCTTCGATCGAAGCGATAGATCTGACCGGGCTCGTCGACGCTGACGAGAGGGAATCCCTTGCCCGCGAGGTGCGCGACGAAGCCTTCGAGGGGCTTGCCCGGCACGACGTGCATCTCGGCGACGATCGTGTCGATGCGAGCGAACGTCGCGTCGTCCATCGCGTCGAAGATCGCGAACTCCGCACCTTCGACGTCGATCTTGAGGACGTCGATCCTCGCGAGGCCGTGCTGCTCCATGATCTCCGAGACGGTCGTCGCCGGCACGCGCAGCTTCTTCGCCGTCTCGAACACCATCGAGTGCAGCATCGATCCGTCCGAGGCTGCGAAGAAGTCGACCGGCCCGCTCTCGTGGCTCACCGCGATGTTGAACGACTTCAGCCGATGTGGAGATAACTGGTTGAGCGACGCATTGGCAACTAGCCGCTGGAAATTGTCGGCAAATGGCTCCAACGCGTAAATGACGGCGCGCGGGTACTTTGCATACGCGTACGTGGCATAGAATCCGCGATAGGCACCGAGGTCGACGACGGCCGTGGCGTCGTGGTCGGTCCGGTAGATCTCCTTGCCGAAGATCTCGTAGATGTTTGCCAGGTCCTCCTGGTTGACGTCATCGAAGCGCAGCGTCCGCCCCGCGAAGCGAAGGCGGAGCTGCTTGGCATTGCCACCCCGCACGATGGCGAAGAGCGAGATGGGGTTCTCGATACGCCGGAGAAGGCGAGCCAGGCCGACGACGTTCTCGCGGTGCGTCAGCTTCCGGGCGATGTACTGGAGATCACGAAAATTCAAGACGCCCCCCGCGGAGTTCGCGGCTCATCGGTACCACTTCGGAAGAGTGGGGTGAAGCAGATCGACCTACGCCCGCTGAAGAAGCCCGAACGCGGCGCCTTGCGGATCTTCGCAGCGCGCGATGCGGTCTCCGTTCGGCAGCACGACTGCGCTCTGCGGGTTGCCGCCGTTCGCGCGGACCTTCGCGATCGCGTCGTCGAGGTTCGCGACGCTGAAGTAGAAGAGCCAGTGGACATGTACGCCGGGCCACCGGCCGGTGTTCGCCATGCTCCCGACCGTCTTGCCGCCCGGCTCCCACGCGAACATGCGATGGCCGCCTTCGAGATCGGGCATTTCAGCGGTCCCCGTCAGAGACCAGCCGAACAGCTCGGCGTAGAACGCCCACGCGCGATCGACGTCCTTCGTATGGAGCTGGTGCCAGGCGACGGGCGAGTGCTCCGGCGTGCGAGCTCCTTCACGGATCGCCATCACGGCGCCGAGCGGATCGCGGAGCATGACGAACGGGATGCCGCCCGGGGGGCGCAGCACCGGACCGAGCGGCTCGCTGCCGAGCGCGACCAACCGCGGCACCGTCGCGTCGACATCCGCCACGCCGACGTTCCCGAGCCAGTGCGCCGGTGCTCCGCGTGCGCGCGCCTGCTCGTGGAGTGGCCAGACCGCGAGCGTCGCGAGCTCTCCGCCCGCGGCCGGCGCGTCGAAGTCGAGGCCAAGGGTCGCGGCGTAGAATCGCCTTGCCGCGTCGGGATCGGTGGTTCGGAGGTCGTAGCGAGCAAACGTGTGGGTCGGCATTCAGCCTCTCGCGAATAGCAGAGATGACGCCGAGGCACACAACGTCGTTCCCGCCGCCTCCACCTTCCGCTCCGTCGGCTTCGAGAGCGCCGTTCGACGCTCGAAGGCACGTGCGAACCCTGCAGGCATGCGTAGCGCCGCGCGGGACTCGATGTCTCGTCTGGCGAGCAGACCGGGTCTCGGATTCCGCTGCGCGCGAGACGGGCGATCCGCGACGTGCCGGCGCTGACGTTCAGCGTTCGATACCCGCGGGGAAGAATCGCGCGGGCGCTTCGCCGGTGAGCTTGTACGCCGGCGGAGTGGACGGAATCGTGAGAACGACGGGAGACTGCACATACCCAACGAGCCAAAGATTCGTCCGGTTTCCCAAGGACGGCCAGACGACTAACGGTAAGTACACGAGTGCCGTCGATCCTTCTCGGGTCGTCACGCTCGAGTCCGACAGCACGGCTCCTGTCTGCGGCGTTGCGCGGGATTCGTTTTCGCGTTGGTACTACGCCGATGCGATCGTCCGCGACGATGGCGTCTTCTGGGCGCGCACGGCTGGAGATCCCTCTAACGGGAACAACCTGTTCTGGACGATGTCCTGGTTGGCGCCAGGCGCTACCGCCGCCAAGCATCATCCGCGATTCAACCGCGGCAATAACTTCAACCCTCGATTCCTGGAGCACTCGGGAAAGCTGCTGGTGGTGAACGACGCCACAACCTCCACGCAAGCGATCTCGTTACCTGAGTTCGAGCTGAAGAAAGCGCAGGACCTCGACCCCCTCACACTGCAGACGTTGTCGAAGTGCTCGCTTGTGGACAAGGTCGTCGCGATGACCGGCGGCTTCATCTACTACCTCGACAAGCCTCGTCCGTCGCTGGACTGCGCTTCCGGAACGGCCGCCCATCTCGTCCGGACGGGGCTGGACGGCAGTGCGCCGCAGAACGTCGCCGACATTCCTGCGAAGTTCGCCATCGCGAACGTCGGCACCTCATGGATCGTCGGCTCCGCCGGGGAGACGCTACTGGCACTCAAGACGGACGGCTCCGACCGGCGCATTCTCGGACGGTGGCGCGCACCGGTCGGGCACGGTTACGTGCTCGCGGCCGACGACACGGGAGCGTACCTCCTGGACACGGGAGCGCAGGACGCGGCGAACACCGGAGCGGTCTATCGCTACCCCATCAGCGGCAGCGGCCCTGTCGTACTCGCCGCGCAACGAACGGCCTCCAACGACATGGCCCTCGGCAGACTGCTGCTGGTCGATGACAAGTTCGTCTACTGGATGGAGCATGGTGCGTCTGGCGGCGATACGACGATCGATGGCAGGACGTGGGCTGCTCTTCGCATCAGCAAAGACGCACCCGGAGAGACTCCCCTGCCAGCCGCTGGAGCTGGAAATGGCGCAGGCGACCTCGGCGCGACGCCGGATGCCGGCGCCGTCGACCCGAACTGCCTCGCCTTCTGCGGCATGGGTCAGACCGAGACAGGAAGCATGGCATGCTCCAACTACACGCCGTATCCGGCGACGAGCGTCGAGATCGTCGCCGGCCAGGGCTGCTATCTAAACGTCGGGGACGGCGGGGCGGCGCAGAAGACGCGCTTCTCCGTCGACTGCCGAACGAATGACATGTGCCAGCTCACGGGCGACTACCTTAGCTGTAAGAAGATCTCGATATCGCCCGGCGGAACGACACTCTCCGGCTTTCTCTACTGCACGCAGTCTTCGCCTGGGGCCAAATAGAAGTACGCCGAGCAGCGTTGCACGCGCTCGCGTTGGTTTGGCTCTTGATTGAACTTCGTCTCGAGTGAGTGCGAGCGGGAACCAAATCGGCGGCAGTCCGGGGTTTCCGCGATAGACGCGTCGATCACCAACGGTGATCCTCGATGGGCTCGGTCGCCCGTGGCCCAGCACAAGAGGTCCGATGAGGTCGATTTTTCCGCCGCGCATCGCCTCCGTCTTGCTCGTCGCCGGTGCCGCCACGGTCGTCCTCGTGGCATGCGGTCCGAGCGCACACGAGCGCGCGTCGTCGCCCTCGGACGATGACAACTTCTCGACTGCGCGGGCGGAGCCTCGATCTCGGCCTGAGAACGTCGACACGCAAGCGGACCTGCAAACGCAACGCGCCGGGTGGACGGCCCAGTGTGCAGCAAACGATTGCGCAGCGCTCGTCGCCGAGTGTCGGAGCGTCGCGAATCGAAGGGCGGACGCCGACAGGCGATCGGCGTGCGAGAAAGCGATCGCGGAGGTGGTGCGGACGGCCCCCGGCGCCGCGCTCGATGCAGTTCGCGTGCTCGCGAGCGAAGATCGCGAACGCTACCGAGAGCTCGGCAAGCTGTCGCGTGGCGCAGATCCGGTTATTGCGGCGCGCGCCGCCAGGGTGCTCTGTGCCGAGCTCGCCGAGCCGGAATGGGCCGTCGACGACGATCTCCTCAACGGCGACGCCTACGACCTAGCCCACGACCGTGGCCGCGCGTGCGAAACGCTCGGCGGAAAGCTCGTGAGCGGCGAAGGAGTCGACAAAGATGTTGCGAAGGCGCTCGCCGCAAGACGGCTCGCCTGCGAGCTCGGCAAGAAGACCGACCCGACCGAGACTTGCGACGGGCTAGCCGCGTTCGTCGATTACGAAGTACCGAAGCTTGACCCCATTCTCGCCGCTCCCGCCCTGCGGGGCCGCTGCGAGGGCGAGAAGCAGGCACGCTCGTGCCTCGCCCTCGCCGACCTGCTCATCGGACCGGATGGCGCTCCGCAAGTGTCGAAGACGACGGCGAAGGAGGCAGCCGCACTCGGCGAACGCGCGTGCACCCTGGACGCGGAATCATGCAATGCCTGGTTCCTGCTTTATCGCGTTTCGAAGAGCGATCCGGATGCCGCGCTGGCGTCGGCAAAGTGGTTTTGGGATCACAAGAGTCCAGTCAACGTCCAAGGTGCGACCACCTATCCGCTGTTCGTTCGCGACGGCATCGGCATCAAGAAAGATCCGGCGAAGGCCGCAGCGATGTTCCGCGAGGCCTGCGAGATGACGAGCGCACGCTGGTCGTGGGCGGCGTGTGGCCTGTACGCCAGCCTGATGAAGGAAGGCCCTGAGAAGCAGGAGATGAAGGGCCGCGCGGATGCCCGCAAGCAAGCCCAGCTCAGCTCCGACAACGCACGTGTCGCCGCCGAGAGCGATGCGAACAAGGCTCGCTATATGGCGAGTTTCACAGCCCAGGACCAGGCGCGAGACGCGCGCCAGAAAGCGCAGCGCGATCGCGAGACCGCCGAGGACAGGGCGAAAGCCGAGCGCGAGGCCGCACTCAGCGCCGCGCAGAAGCGCGAGGCGCGCCGTGCCGAGGAGGCGGCGATACAAGCCGCGGATGCGCGCTCACGCGCTGCGGCCGCCGAGCGAAGGCGGACGGCGCAAGCCATCGCGGGTACAGTCCAGCAGCTCAGCGACACGGTGGCTGGTGCCGCCTCCAAGCCGCCCAGCTCCATGCCGAGCGTGAGCACCAGCGCGGGTGCCGCCGCGCCGCGCAACAACGCTGCCGCCACAAGCGCGCTCCCCGCCCGCGCATGCGCAGGCAATCCACAGCCCGACGGCGAGGCATGTGCGAAATACTGTGATTGCCAATCTTCGCAATGGACCGACAAGGAGGTCGTTCGTGATGGCTGCGTCGGCGGCGTATGCGGCGCGAAGAATGGCACGGACTGCGGGCCTCGCGCCGGGCGGGGCGAGCGGCCAGTCGTCTGCATTCCAGGACAAGGCACATGTCAGGGCCACGGAAACAGCACGAAGGACCGAGCACGCTATCTCGCCGAAAAGGGCGTGGGCCGGTGCCAGTACGGAGTGTTCCAGGACGCGCCACCGTCGACGCCGTGATCACGAGCCGGCGTCGCTAGGCGCTCCGTCGAAGGCCGTCGCCCTCGGAGCCGCGGCGCGCGCTCTCGTCGAGTCCGATCGTTCTCTTCGCATTCGCCGGCGCTCCCGTGGCCACGGCCTCCGCGCAGGTCGTCGCCCTGCCGGCGGACGGCGCCGATCGTCAGCAAGCAGCGGGTAATCACCCCGGTGCGTCACTTCGCGAGCGACCCGGCCGCGACGTCGCGCTTCGCCGCCAACGGCGCTCAGTCCCAAAGCGTCGTCGATTCGCCCCTCGTCAGCTCGTGGCCGCATCTCGGGCATAGGCCAGGATGGGACCAAAGGACGAGACGATGGGTCCGCGTCCGCGCGCGGGAACACACGTACGCGGCGGCGTCGGTAGACGCTTCATCGAAGGCGGGCGTCCTTTCAGGAGCGTCTTCAGGACGAGGCGGATGTTCTATTCGTCGTCGACGACCAGGACGCGGCGCATGGGTTATCCACTGTTCGGGCGCAAAAAGTTCAGACCTCAGTCTACCACTTCTTCGGGAAATCGCGGC
>JAQBQJ010000484.1 GCA_028287065.1 Labilithrix sp.
CATCACGATGACGGTCGCGGGATTCTGCTTCGCCTTCAGCGTGGCGAGCAGATCGAGGCCGCCCATCTTCGGCATGCGCACGTCGGTGAGGATCACGTCGGGACCGAACGAGTCGACGAGGGCGAGCGCGCTCTCGCCGCCGTCCGCGACCTCGACCTCGTACCCGTGACGCTTCAGGAGCGTCTTCAGGACGAGGCGGATGTTCTCTTCGTCGTCGACGACCAGGACGCGGCGCATGGGTTATCCACTGTTCGGGCGCAAAAAGTTCAGACCTCAGTCTACCACTTCTTCGGGAAATCGCGGCCCCGAGCTCGCGGCCATGCACATTTTGCGGCGTCCAACTGGGTAACGTGGGTGACCCACGAAGAGGAGGGACTAACTCGGGCCGCTCGTGCGTCCAACGCGTTCATGGAGCGCCCTCCGACGTTGATCCCGAGGCAGCTCCTCGGTGGGTTGCCCGCCGCGCTGCTCCTGCCGTTCGTCGCCGGGCTCGCGATGGTGATCGGCGACGACCACGTCGAGCCGCAGCTCAGCAGGTCGGCAATCTTCACGGTCCTCTGCACCGCGTTCCTCGCCGTCTTCGTCGCGGTCACGTGGCGCCGGCGTCCGCGCGCCGGCGTCTTCGCAGCGTCGCACGCGGTGGTGTGGGTACCGCTCGTTGCGGTCTGCGCCTGGCAGGCGGTCGGCGAGGCGATCGCCGACCAGCATCCGATCCGCTGCGGCACCGGTCTGATGGAGCTCATGGCGCTCGCGCTGCCGATCGGCGGCGGCGTGCTGCTCGTGCTCGGCGCGCTGCTCGGTTCGGGCCTCGCGCACCGCCGCACGAACGGTGTGCTTCGACTCGCGGCGATCGGCGCGGTCGCGCTCTCCACGATCGCGTTCGCGTTCGCCGTTCCTCGCATCGGGCGGCCCGATCCGGATACGTACGTGGCGTCCCTTCCAGAGGTCGCGGTCCTGAACGTCGACTCCGAGGTGGCCCTCGCCGGCCGCACCTATCGCTACGTGCTCTCGCACGCGGACTATCCGGTCCCCGCGCAGGAGTCGGCGTCCGCCGAGCCGGCGCCGTCTCGGGCCGAGGAGTGCGGGATCGCAGGCCTCGCCGAGGGGCGCAGCCTCGCCCCGACCTACACGGGATGCCCGACGGTGCACGTGCGCATGGATGTCGGCCACGATCTCGCGATCGTCGAGTGGCCTTATGCATCCAGTCGCTCGCGCTACGAGACCGTCGCGTTCCACCCGAGCAACGGCGAGCGAGTGTCGCTCTCCCCGATCGACGTCGCGGATCGCATCGGCCCGCCGATCGGGTGGACCCTCGGCGCCGGCCTCGGCGCGCTGTTCGGTGCCGCGTTTGCCTTCGCTGCGTCGCGTATCCGCCGTCGCGCGACGCGCTTCGAGGGGGCCGACGCGAAGCACCACGGCGCCGGCTTGGTCGAGCTCGCGTCCGGCGAGACCATTCGCGTCGACGTTGCCGCAGAGCTCCCCGTCGGAGACGTGATCCTCGCTCGGCGCGCCGAGACGATGCCGACGTACCGCACCACGGGCGCGCCCGTGTTCGGGATCGCGCTGCCGGGGACGCTCGAGGAGCTCCGGAACGCGCGCACCGATTTCGCGGCGAGCCTCGATGCGGTCGCGCTCGCGGCTGCGGCGCTCGGTGCCACTCCGCTCGTGGTCGCGCGAATGATCGGGCTGTTCTGAGGCGCTGCTTGCGATCGCAGCGATCGCGAGCGCGACCGGTCCTCCAAGCTCGCCGGTCTCCGAGCACGCGCTAGACTGCGCGGTTCAGTGACACATGGTTGACGAGCTCGACAGCGGCGACTTCGTGACACCCAGCGTGCGGCTCGTGAAGCTGCTCGCGCAGGGCGGCATGGGGAAGGTCTGGGTCGCCGACCATCTCACGCTCCATACGCGAGTCGTCGTGAAGCTCATGGCGCGCGAGCTCGAGAGCAGCCCCGAAGCGGCAGCGCGCTTCGCGCGGGAGGCGGCGATCGCCGCGGCAGTGAAGAGCCCGCACGTCGTCCAGGTGTTCGACTCGGGCGTCACCGAGAGCGGGCTCGGATACATCGTGATGGAGCTCCTCGAGGGCCACGATCTCGGCGCGCATCTCACGGCGCGCGGCCGGCTCGCGCCTCGCGAGGCCGCGATCGTCGTCGCGCAGCTCGCCAAGGCGCTCGCGAAGGCGCATCGCGTCGGGGTCGTGCACCGCGATCTCAAGCCGGAGAACGTGTTCCTCTGCGACGTCGAAGGCGGCGAGCCGTTCGTGAAGCTCCTCGACTTCGGGACGGCGAAGGACGCCACGTCCGCGCCGTATACGACGACCGCAGGGCACCTCGTCGGCACGCCCTATTACATGAGCCCGGAGCAGATCCTCGGCGAGGGGGTCGGCTGGCGGACGGACATCTGGTCGCTCGGCGTGCTCGCGTACGAGACGCTCACCGGCGCGCGCCCGTTCGAGGGTGCGACGGTCGGTGGCATCGCGCTCGCCATTCACACGACGACGCCGCGCATGACCGATGTCGTCCCGGAGCTCCCGCCCGAGCTCGACGAGTGGTTCGCGCGCGCGTGCGCTCGCGAGCCGGGCGATCGTTTCCAGACCGCGAAAGCCGCGGGCGACGCGTTCGTGCGCGCCGTGTCCGGCGACGCGCTCGTGCCCGAATCGAACACGAGCGCAGAGCTCGACGACGCGATCCCGCTCGAGCTGTCGTCTTCGTCGTCGATGCGCATCCGTCCTCGCACGGCCACGCAGTCGGAGCGCGTCGCGACGTCGCTCTCGTCGACGCTCGCCGCGCCCCGGCGCCAGAGCCGCGCGATGTCGTGGGTTGCGGGCGGCGTCGCCGTCGGCACGCTCGCGGGCATGTTTGCGCTCCTCACCCAAGACGACGCACGCCAGACGACGCCGAGCTCCGCAATCCTCGCCTCGCCGTCGTCGCTTCCGTCCGCGCCGTCCGCCTCTCCGCCAGCCCCGTCCGCCGTCCCGACGCACTCGGCACCAACCCCGACCGTGTCCGCGACGGCCACCACGACCCCACCCAAACCGCACGCGCCCGCGAGCGCCGCTCCGTCCGCGCGGGTTCCGTCCCTCCCGTCGCGCGCCGCTCCCGCTCCCGCTCCGGCTCCCGCTCCGGCTCCCGCGTCCGCTCCCGCTCCGGCTCGCGCGTCCGCTCCCGCCTCGACCCTCGCCCCGTCCCCATCCGAGCTCCCGTCCGTCGACCCCGCCTCCTCCGACTCTCCGCCTCCCGCGCCGATCGATCTCCACGACCTCCTGCCAGCGCCCTCGACCGGCCCCTGACCACGCGCCCGTCGTCGATGTAGGATCGCGCCGTGCAAACCGGCCTCGATCGTCTCGTCCAGCGCTCCGATCTCGTCGCTCGTCTCCGCGAATCGCGCGTCGGGCTGCTCGCGCATCCGGCGTCCGTCTCGCGTGGCCTCGTCCACATCACCGACGTCCTCGCCGAGCTCGGCATCGTCCCCGAGGTTCTCTTCGGCCCCGAGCACGGCTGGGCGGGCCACGCGCAGGACATGATCGGCGTCGGCGACGCGACCGACGACAAGCGTGGCACGCGCATCGTGAGCCTCTATGGCGAGAGCTTCTCGGATCTCTCGCCGAAGCCCGCCGATCTCGACGGCCTCGACGTCGTCGTCATCGACATGCAAGACGTCGGCGCCCGCTACTACACGTTCGTGTGGACCGCCGTGCTCGTGGCGCGTGCGTGCCGCGACAAGGGCGTGCGCGTCCTCGTCCTCGATCGGCCGAATCCGATCGGCGGCACGGCAGTCGAAGGAAAGCTGCAAGATGCACGCTTTCTGTCCTTCGTGGGCCTCGAGCGCGTGCCCACGCGCCACGGCCTCACGCTCGGCGAGATCGTCGCGTGGCGCGCGAAGCTCGAGGGCTATGCCGAGCTCGTTCAGGTGCTCGCGATCGAAGGCCTCGATCGCGAGCACCACGCCTCGGCGTGGGACCGCGCGTTCGTGATGCCTTCGCCGAACATGCCGACGTACGAGACCGCGCTCGTCTATCCCGGCGGATGCCTCCTCGAAGGGACGAACCTCTCCGACGGTCGCGGCACGACGCGTCCGTTCGAGATCACCGGCGCGCCGTGGGTCTCCGGAAAGCAGCTCGCCGAACGTCTCGCCGGCACCGGGCTACCCGGCTTCTTCGCGAGGCCGCTCGGCTTCGAGCCCACGTTCCACAAGCACGCGAAGAAGAGCTGCGGCGGCGTGCAGATCCACGTGACCGACCCGCGCACCTTCCGACCATTCGCGACGTACGTCGCGCTGATCGCGCTCGCGCACCACTCCGCCCCGAAGGACTTCGCGTTCCGCACCGAGCGCTACGAGTTCGTCGACGACATCCCCGCGTTCGATCTCCTCGTCGGTACGGCGAGCACCCGCGAGCGCATCCTCGCCGGTGACGATCCACGGGCGATCGCCGACGCGGTGAGCGAGCTCGGCGACGAGGAGCGCGCCGTCGCCGCGGAGGCGCGCGCCGCGCTCGCGTCGCTCAGCTCGTGAGCACCACGGCGGCCTCGTAGATCTCCGCCTCCTGCAGCAGCACGAGGTTCGCCGCCTCCGCGAGCGGGATGAACGAGTCCGCGGAGGTGACGCGCGCATACGGCTTCGAGCGCAACGAATTGTCTTGCACGTCGGCGATCGCGGCCGCGATCGCCTCGGAGACGTTCCCCGAGCGACGGCACTCGTCGACGACGAGGATCGCGCGCGCCTCCTCCGCGTGACCGCGGATCGCGGCCTCGGGCAGCGGCGCGATCCAGCGCAGATCGACGACGCGAACGCGCACCTTGCGCTCGTCGGCGAGCTTCTTCGCAGTGCGCAGCGCCATCGGCACGCCGTTGCCGTACGTGAATACGACGAGATCGGTCGACCCCGACGGCGCGTCGACCTGCTTCCCATCCTCGTACACACCGACCTCGCCGATCGCGATCGCCTCGCCCTGCGCCGGAAGCGGGAACGCCCATTTCCCGTCGCCGGGGAACAAATCGCGCGTGTGATA
>JAQBQJ010000490.1 GCA_028287065.1 Labilithrix sp.
CCACCGCGCTCGCGCTCGCTGCGGCGCTCGCGCTCGCTGCAGCGGTCGCCGGCGCTCGCTTCGAGGCGTCCGCCGCGTCGGCGCACGACGTCGCGCGCGTCGTGGCAGCGGGCGACGCCGTCACGAGCTCCGCGGCGCTGGCGCTCGCGATCTCCGCGCGATGGCCGGTCGACACGAACAGCGCGGCGAGCGACATCGCGACGGCGGCCGCTGCCGCGAGACCGGCGATCGAGCTCGTACGCGCGCGATGGATCGAGACGACGGGCGCGAGCGTCGGCGCGGCGACCGGAGCGAGCGTCGGCACGGCGACGGGCGCGGGCGCCGGGCGAGGCGCAGGAGCCTCGCGCAGCGCGGGCGGCGGCTCGAGACCGAGCGCGGCGAGCTGCGCATACGCGTTCTGCGCGACCGTCAGGCGCGAGGCCGCGAGCGACGGAAACAGCGCCGCCGCGGCGGGCGCCGGCGGCGGGAGCATCGAGCTGACGCGGCGCACGAACTCGTCGGCGGCTCGTGCATCGGCCTCGAGGCGCGCGCGCCGACCTTCCAGCTCGCGGACCTCGCCTTCGATGCGATTTCGCAGGTCCGATTCGAGCGAGGACAAAGAGACGAAGGGTTCGTTCTGGCTCATGTACAGCGACCTCGAAGCCACTCATTGCAGCGAGCGCGCCAGCCGCCCTCATCCCCTTGCATCTGCGCGCGTGACGCCTTTCGTGGGGTTTGGTGCGATCGGCTTCCAGTCCATCGCGACCGCTGCAGCGCGGAGTGTCTCCATGCCAGCGACACTGATTGGGGAACGCACCACCATCGCCTCCGATCCCATGGGAGCCGTCGGGTCCCACGTCGGGCGAGCCGGCGCACGGCGAGGGGCCGCTCGATCGGCCGGGACAAAACGGAGCTCGGGGACGAGGAGAGAGAGCCTCGCTCTCTTTCCTCGTCCCCGATCCAAGGGACACATACGCCGTGGCCGCAGGCTTTACACGGACAACGCCGCGCTCTTCCAGAGTCCGTGCAGAGTGCACCATTCGTACGCGACCACGCTCGTCACGCCGGCCGGCAGCGTGAATTTCACCGTGGGAGGCGCCGCGTCGTCGGACGCGAACTCCCAGAGGCCCACGACGGTGTCCTTGCCCGCGACGACGGCGCGCAGATAGACGGTCGTGATGTAGTGGATGGGCGCTGCGCCCGCTTCCACCGGGGGACCGGCCTCCGCTTCCTTCGCGGCATCGGCCGAAGCGTCTGCTTTTCCGGCCTCCGCAGCGTCGACCGTCGCATCGGCGGCGGGCGCGCCGGCCTCGAGGAGGTTCTTGCCCATCACGTGCTCGACGAGCACGGTGACGCGCGGAAGCGCGTTCTCGACGGTGACGTGCGCTTGCGGCACGTGACTGCGCTGCTTGCCGACCATCGGGCCGGGCGCTTCGAGCGTGAAGACCGCGCCGTACAGACGCTGCTGCTCGCCTTCGAGCTGCTTCGCGCGCGACTCCCACTGCGGGTTCGGCACCTTCGGCGGCTCCTCGCTAGCGACGACGGGCGGCTCGCCCGTTCCCGGCGTGAACTCGTCGCCGTCCGTGGGTTTGTCCGTTGCGGGGCCTTCGCCCTTCGTCGGTCCCTGCGTCCGCATCGGCGTGCCGTCCGAAGAGCAGCCCAGCAAGAAGCGGCCGAAGCCCGCCACAGCCGATCCGAAGACGACGAGCGGCACGGCACGAATCACGTCACGACGGCGAATGTTCTGTCCCATGAGGACCTCCGAGCGGGCGGTTTTTCAAAGCGAGGGCACGTACCGGCGCAGGAAGTCGATGTTGTCGTCGGCACGCATGAAGTGCGCCGAGTCGTGGCAATCGACCGTGTCGCCGTACGACGTGATCCCGATGAGCGTTTCACCTGCAAAGAGCGGTCCGCCCGAATCGCCATGACAGGTGCTCTGCCCGTCCCGTCCTGCGGTCATCTCGTGGGGTGCTAGCGAGAGGAGCGGCACGGACACGGCGCGGCGCTCGCCGGAGCCCGTTCCGTCGTTGCCAAAGACGACCATGCCGTAGCCGACCGCGGTCAGCGTCGAGCCGACGGGAGGCGGAGCGCCGAGGCGAACGAGCGGCCACTGCACGTCGCCCCGGAGGAGGACGACGGCGACGTCGTGGCCGTGCGTGGAGTCGCCGTCGTAGAGCGGGTGCGCGACGAGCGCCGCAGGGATCCAACCCTGCGATCCGAACGGCGCGAACACGTTCGGTTTCGGATCGAAATTCACTTCGTTCCAGAGGCGCGAGCCGGTCGTGCAGTGCGCGGCCGTGACCATCACCGAAGGCGCGATGAGCGTCGCCGTGCAGCCCGCGACCGACGTCGCGTTGCCTCGGATGTCCGTCTGCACGACGCTTCGCAAGTACGCGACCGACGGATGGGCGTAGTCCGCCGCGCCGCCGATGATCTCCGACGAGGTCGATCCCGAGGGCTCGTCGGCGCTCTCGGCCGCGCATGCGGGGATCGTGACGGCCGCGAGGGCAAGAGAGACGATGGTTGCGAGCTTGTTCATCGGATGTTCCTCGGGGCTTGCTTCAGGCGGCTTCGGTGGCGTTCGGCGCGTTCGAATGGGGCGCGACCTCGGGCTCGAGCACGTGGACGATCCCGTGCCGGTCGATCGCGAACGTGCGGTCCACCGGGACGGCGACGTCGGTGCTCGATGCGATCACGAGCGTGCGTCGCGGCGACACGAGCGTGCCGATGCTCGCGCCGTAGCCCTCGTCGACGAAGACGAGGGAAGAGTCGAGCGCGAGGGCCTCGGCGACGAGGACGAGGCGTCGGTTGCCGGGCGAGAGCTCGCACAGGAGTATCGAGGACATGCGCGTTGCGTTGCTCTCCGCGAGCCCTCGTGCGGCCATGGTCTTCACGAGGCTCTCGTCGCGGAGCCCCCGAGCGAAGAGGCCGACCATGATGTGCTCGAGGGCGGTGAGGCCGAGCAGATACGACGGTCGCTGCGAGAGGAATGCGACGCCCTCGGAGCGGAAAAGGCCTTCGATTCCGCACTCCGTACGCGTTTCGCCGCCGCCGTAGCGGAGCATTCCGCGCGTCGGTGCGACGACGCCTGCGAGAAGGCGGAGGAGCGTCGTTTTCCCGGAGCGAGCGATGCCGCGGATCGCGACGGTTTCGCCGCGCCGGACCTGGAGGGTCGCGCCGCGGATGATCATGTCGCCGGAGCGGCTCTGGTGATCGACGTCTACGAGCTCGACGAGGGGCTTGTTGTTCATGACGGTCTCGCAAGACGAAGAAGAAGGGCGAGCACGCTCGCTCGGGACGTGAGAGGTGAGGTGGGGCGTCCCGAGCGAGCGCAGTCGCTAGTCGGTGATCACTGGCAGTAGTGGCAGAGGACGCTGCAGGCGCTCGCGCCGGTGACGATGGCGCCGTCGCATGCCGCGCCCTCGTTCGGGCCGGAGCCGCACGTGCAGGAGCCGTTGACGCAGCTCGTCGAGATGGAGCAGCTCTCGCCGCCGCCGCCGCCGGGAGCAGGCGGCGTGTATCCACCACCGCCGCCGGCGCCGACATCGCTGAGGCAGGCCTGGAGCGCATCGCGCCACGCGGGCGAGCCGGTGGGGGCCTGGATGTTGCGCACGCAGGCGACGTCGAAGTGGTCCTCGGTTTTTCCGGTCTTCTCGTCCGTCGTGTCGGCGCTGCACGCCGCCGTCGCCATGGCCATCACCGCAGCCGCCAATCCGAGCATCGTTGCCGTGTTCATTGGATTCATTCCCTTCGTGTGTCCCGAGGTTTCCGAAAAAAGCCGAGCGACCCCGTTCGCGCAGCACTGGCTGCGCGCGTTCGCCGCTCGAGAACGTCCGCGGTCAGCGGACGATGAAGTACGTCTGCAGCTTGTGACCCGGAGAGTCGATCGCGACGAAGTACCTGCCGCGCTCGCCGGAGCGATAGGTGGCGCCGCCCTGCGCCGAGGAGATGACGCCGGACGGCGACTTGATCGAGATCGCCGCGTCGTCGTCCGGATCGAACGTCAGCTGCACGAAGCTGTCCGAGTCGAACACGTAGTAGTCGACGTCGTTCGCGGAGTTGATCCCCGCACAGGTGAAGTAGTCGAGCATGTTCGCGCCGGCGATCGTGTCGTTCGCCTCGTGCTCACGCTCACTCTGCAGATAGCCGTTGCAGCGCGCGGTGTAGGTCGCCGCGCCCGCGTCCGGCGCGCTCGTCGTTCCTGCGTCGGACGCGGCGCCGGCATCGGTCGGACGCGTGCCGCCGTCCTTGGCGCTCGGCGTCGACTCGAGGA
>JAQBQJ010000495.1 GCA_028287065.1 Labilithrix sp.
GAGCCGCACGTCGCGTGGCGCGCGTTCGTCGCGACGGCGACCGCCTGCGCGCTGCTGTGGGTGCCGTGCACGGTGGTCACGATCGCAGCGACGTGGCTGCTCGTGCCGATCGGGATCGAGCCCGACCTCGTCGCTCCGTGTCGCGCGTTCCTGATCGCGCAGACGCCCGGCCTCCTGCTCTTCCCGATCTTCCTCGCGTCGAAGACGTTCCTCCAGGCGCACAAGCGCACCTGGCCGGCGCTCGTCTCCGCGATCGTCGCGAACGTCGTGAACGTGATCGTGTGCAACGTCCTCGTGCGCGGCGAGATCCCGCTCGGGCGGTTCGGGCGCATCGCCCTCGGTACACCGTCGCTCGGCGCGTTCGGCGCGGGCCTCGCGAGCACGATCTCGAGCTTCGTGCTCGTCGCGCTGGTTCTCGTCGTCATCGTCCCGATGCGTCCGCGCGCTTCGCCCGGCGAGACCACGCGCGTGACGGTCGCGAAGGTCCTTCGCCTCGGCATGCCCATCGGGCTGCAGCTCCTCGCGGAGATCGGCGTGTTCTCCGTCGTCGGCGTCCTCGCCGGCCGTCTCGGCAAGGTGGCCGTGAGCGCGCATCACATCGCGATCGGTCTCGCGAGCTTCACCTTCATGGGCGTGCTCGGTGTCAGCGGCGCGACCGCGGTGCGCGTGGGCCATGCGGTCGGCGAGCGGCGCTCGCCACGACGCGCCGGCCTCATCGGCATCGGCATGGGCGCGGGCTTCATGGCGTGCTCGAGCACAGTCTTCCTGACGACGCCGCGCCCGCTCGTCGCGCTCTTCACCGACGACCCGGCGATCCTCGACCTGGGCGTCTCGCTCCTTCGGATCGCGGCGGCATTCCAGCTCTTCGACGGCGTACAGGGCGTCGCGGCGGGCGCGCTCCGCGGCGCGGGCGACGTCCGCTTCGCGTTCGTGGTGAACGTCGCCGCGCACTGGCTGGTCGGCTTCCCGCTCGCGCTGTTCCTCGCTTTCGGGATCGGCATGGGCGCGCCGGGTCTGTGGTGGGGCCTCCTGGTCGGCCTCGCGCTGGTCGGCGGCCTGCTCTTGCTTCGCTTCGCCGCGATCTCGAAGGGCCCGCTACGTCGCGTGTGAGGGCGCCGCGTGGGCTAATCATCCTCGGGGGACGGCCCCACCCGCTCGCGAGATCCTTCGACCACCAATTTGGTGGTCGAAGCATCCTCCGGGACGGAGCTCCTCGGGGCGGCCGATGCTTCGGTGGGCGAAGCACCTGCCTTCGTGTGGCCGAGGCACGCGAAGATGGGGACGAGACGGCGGCGGACCTGCGCGATCGCGTCGAGGATCTCGGGCATCGTGCTCGCGACGCCGGATCTGCGGCCGAAGCTCTCCCAGCGTCGGCGACTGCCGCGGCTCGCGCCCCAAGACTCCGTGAAGAGGAAGCGATCGGCGACCGAGAGCTCCATCCCCTGGCTCTCGAACGCCGCACGCACCGCGACGACGAGGGCGTCGTCGTTCATCGGGACGTGCCGATCGAGGAGCCAGAGATCGTAGAGGTCCTTCGCGCGCCACGAGCCGTGGCCGAATTCGAAGAGGCCGTCGGTCTTCCACGCGAACATCGTCTCGGGCGTGACGGCGAGAACCGGCGGGTTGCCTTCGACCGACACGAGCGCCGGCGGATGCACGAGGCGATCGCCCTGCCCCACGTCGATCTGCAGCAGCGCCTCGGCGCCGGTGTCGTCGCGTCCGACGACCTTCGTTCGCAGGCCCGGCGAAGGCGTCTCCGCCCAGATCACCGTATGCGAGACGGTCGCGGCGTCGAACGTCGTCGACTCGTCGGGCGCGACGAGCAGCTCCTCGACGAGCGCGCGCGCCTCAGGCTGCTCGAACCCCTCGACCACCAGATGATCGACGTCCGCCGCCGGCCGACCGGGACACCACGCGCTCGTGAGCAGCGAGCCTCGGAGCACCAGGCGATCGCGATGCGGCGACCGCGCGACGCGCCGCAGCCATCCGAGCATCACGGCGCGCAGCGCGCTCACGGATCGATCCACCCGCGGTCGAGCGCGACGTTCGTGTCGAACACCGTGTACTCGCGGATGCGATTGCGCACGACGTAGCCCGCGCGCTCCACTTCCGCGCAGAACGTCGCGAAGCGGGCCTCGGCGGTCGCGCGACCCACGCCATACGCGCGCACCGTGACGAAGTGCTCGGCGAGACCGTCCGCGCCGGCCGCGCGATGCGCGTTCCGCGAGAGGTGCGCGCCGAGCTCCTTGAAGCGACGTCCGATCGCCGCGAGATCCGCGTGTGCCGGCAGAGCGAGCTTCATGTGGAATTCGAAGTAGCTCGTCGACGGCCCACGACGAGCCTCCTCGTCGGTCTCCGGCGTCCATTGGAGGCGACCATGAGCTTCGATCTTCGTGCGCGCCACCGTGAACCCGCGCCGCACGAGCTCGCGTGCGATCGCGACGACCTCTTGCTGCACGTCGAGCAGCTCTCCGCGATGGAACGACGCGGTCATCGGCTGCACCGGCGTATCGCCCTCCGGGAGCTCGATGCTGATGCACTTCACGCCGAGCTCCTCGCACGCGGCGCGGAACTTCGCGAGGTCGCCGCCCGCAGGCGCAGCGACGGTGACGTGCGCCTCGAAGGTGCCGGCGGTCGTGCGCCCGCGCAGCTCGTCGCCGAGCTCGAGGTACGGAAACGCCCGCATGTTCACGACGTACGAGCTGCTCGCCATCTCGCCGAGCGTTCGCTCGTAGCCGTCGGGGACCCAGAGGCGGTCCCAGCCGTAACGGCCGTCGCCGCGCGGCGCATCGAGGAGCCGCCCGGCGACGCTGCCGGAGAAGAGCCGCACGGCATCGGGATCGGCCGACTCCGCGAGCGCGACGACGACGCGAGCGACGCCGCGCGAGCCACCGTACTTCGCCGCGAAGCCTTCCTCGCCGAGCTCGCGCCATGCACGCTTGAACGACGCGCCGGGTGCACCGGTATGATCCCAGAGCCAGAGCCCCGTGTTCTCGAGGAAGCACGGCACGCCGAGCCGACCGTACGCCTCGACGACGCGCCCGCGCGCGATCGCCTCGAGATCGTCGGTGTCGGGCCGCGCGAGATCGAGCCGCTCCCAGCGGATATCGAGGCCGGCGAGGAGGCGCTGCACCTCGTCATGCTTGCTCTTGTTCGCGGTGACGAAGACGACCGACTTCATGACGAGCTCCCCGGTTCACGATGGTAGAGCGCATCACGGCC
Organism: Labilithrix sp.; assembly: GCA_028287065.1. Classification (GTDB taxonomy): domain Bacteria; phylum Myxococcota_A; class Polyangia; order Polyangiales; family Polyangiaceae; genus Labilithrix. Next base: position 3,223 of record JAQBQJ010000495.1, read on the forward strand.
GGTATTTTCCGGGAGATACGAGCCGTCGACCTTGTCGGGGCGGACCCACTTGGCGATGAGGACCACCTGTCCGTTGCGCTCGATGCGGTACACCAGGCCCTCCGGCGGATCGAGCGCGCCGTGGCGGCCGTGAGCTCCGAGCAAGGCCGAGGCCGCATCGATCGGGATCGGCGCACCACGATGGATCACGGCGGGCGACGCGAGGCCCGTCTCTGCGATCCGCGCTCTGAGCTCGTCGACGCACGCGCGCACGCGCTCTTCTCCGCGTACGAGATCGAACGGCACGAACCGCTCGTGCGCGAGCTCGTAGCGGGTGCCGTGCACCAGCGCGAGCCACTCACCCACGAGCACCTCGCCGGGCTCGAGCGCGCCGGCGAGACGCTCTTCGTTCGCGGCGACCCACGAAGCGAACATCCGTCGCGCCTCGTTCCCCGACTCCGACGCGAGGCGCCCTTCCCTGCCCCGTGCTTCGAGACGCCCGCTCGCGTCCTTCACGATCGCGACGCACGAGCCGTCCAGCTTCTCCTGGACGATCACGACCTCTCCGTCGCGCGACGCGCGCGGATCGAGGCAACGGCGCGCCTGCGCAGGCGAGATCGTGCGGTCGCTGGCGGCGCGCGACCCCGGCAGGTGCGGGATCGAGCCGTACAGGCGACGGTGGCGACCGGCGCGAGGGGCGGCAGCGTCCATGGTCGAGTCGATGATAGCGTCCGAGCCATGATGCGTCGCTCGATTGGTGTCGTCGTGGCGTGCGGTGCCCTCGCGATCGCGTGCGGGGGAAGCGGCTCGCCGCCGGGCTCGAAGAGCGCCTCCGACGTGCAGGCGTCGAAGATGAGCGAGACCTTCGCCGGTCAGAACCGCTGCAACCCGAAGGGCCACGAGCGCCCGTTCATCATCGAGTGGGACGCGACGGACATGTCGAGCTTCGAGGCGCGCGCCGCGAACGACGTCGTCTTCGTCCGCTATCAGGGCTGCGACCTCGTCGTCATGGACTCGTGCGTGAGCGACTCGGTCAAGGGTTCGCTTGGCTCGTACAAGCCGGTCGAGTGGACCAGCGGCTCGCTCGAGTCGATCGACGTGGCGAACGAGGGCGAGCTCTACGCGAAGCTCCCGCTCGGCGCCGCGGAGCTCGGCGGTCGCGTGCGCGGCGGCGAGAAGTTCCACATGGAGTACTTCGTCAGCGGGACGCGCTCGGCCACGCGCGACACGATCCACCGCGCCGATCTCGCGAAGACGCCCGGCTGCAAGAACGCGACGCACTTCGTGTACGCGTACAACCTCGGCGCGTTCGCGCTCGGCGCGCAGTCGCACGCGCAGGGCGAAGCGGGCGGAACGATGTGGGGCTTCGGCGCGGGCGCGAGCCGGACGACACAGTCGAAGGCCGAAAAGCGTGGCGGCGATCTCGCCTCGTGCCGCGGCGAATCGGCGAAGGAGGTGCAGACGTGCAAGGCGCCGATCCGTCTCACGCTGCGCGAGATCGCGAGTGACGAGAGCGCCGATGCACGCGACGCTCGCGCGCCCGAGACGCCCGACGGAAAGAACCTCGCGGGCCGCTTGCAAGCTGCAACCGCGCGCGAGAAGGAGGCCGAAGAGCACGCGCGCACGGCCGAGACGAAGCTGGGCGCGCGCGACGGCGCGGGCTGCCTCGCCGAGCTCGACGCGCACGACAAGCTCGATCCGCGACCGAGCGGCATGTCGACGAGCGCGGGCTCGTACCTCTCGAGCGCGCGCGGTCGGTGCCTCATGCTGGCGGGCCAGTGCCCGGCAGGAAGGGACGTCTTCAAGCGGTCGCTCGAGAAGACCGCCGGCGCAACGGTGGGCCCGAGCGAGCTCGATCGCAAGACCGACGAGGCCGCGACGCAGTACTGCCAGGGCGGCACGATGAGCGCGCGCGATCAGTACCTGAAGGCCGGCGCGGATCTCGAGAACGCCGCCTACAAGGAGCGCAAGGACGTCGCCTACTGCATGGCGGCGTACAACGTCGCGAAGCGGCTCGTCGGTACGGTGAAGCCGAAGGACGAGGACGATCCGGTCAAGCTCGTCTTCGCGAACGTGCGCACCAACGCCCCGAAGTGCCTCGCGCGCGCGAAGGACTGCGCCGCCGCGCTCACGGTCTACAAGGAGGCGTGGAAGCTCGACCCGCTGATGCCCGCCGAGTCGAAGAACCTGAACGAGCAAGCGCTCCGCGTCGGGTTCGACGCCGTCATCGGCGGCCCGGGCGTGTGCCCGAAGACGGCGGAGAAGGCCGAGTGGGAAAAGATGATCGAGAAGAAGTAGGGGGAGAGTCTCGGGGTCAGAGGGGGCGGAGCCCCCTCGTCGAGACTAGTGATCGCACTCGCCGCCGATCATGTTCAGCGAGCCGAACGTCGGGACGATGTCGCTGAGCATGGCGCCGTTGATCAGCTTCGACAGGCCGCCCGTGATCGGAAAGCACGGCGGGCGGACGCGCCACCGGTACGGCGTGCCGCTGCCGTCGGAGATCATGTAGAAGCCGAGCTCGCCGTTGCCGCCCTCGGTGTACGAGTAGCACTCGCCGGCGGGCACCTTCGCGCCCTCCATGATCAGCTTGAAGTGCTGAATCGTGCCTTCGATCGTCGTGTACACGTCGTTCTTCGGCGGGAGCATCACGCGCGGGTCGTCGCAGTTCACGGGACCGTCGTCCGACATGCGCTCGCATGCCTGGAGGATGATCTTCGCGCTCTGACGGAGCTCCGCGAGGCGGATCAGGAAGCGATCGAGGTTGTCGCCGTTCTTGCCGAGCGGCATGTCGAAGTCGACCTCGTCGTACTTCAGGTACGGGTGCGACTTGCGCACGTCGTACGCGACGCCGCTCGCGCGGAGGCACGGGCCCGTCCACGAGAGCGCGATCGCGTCGGCGCCGGAGATGTTGCCGATCCCCTCGAGGCGATCGAGGAAGATGCGGTTCTTGAGGAGCATCCCTTCGCCCTCTTCGACGAGGGAGAGGATGCTCTTGATCGCGCCGCGGCACATCTCCTTGAGCGCGGGCGTGGGCGGCGCCGCCATGCCGCCGATGCGACCGAAGGAGTGCGTGAGGCGTGCGCCGGTCTCCTCTTCGAGGATGTCCCAGATCATCTCGCGCGCCTTGATGAACCAGAGGAACGGCGTGAACGCGCCGAGCTCCATCGCCATCGCGCCGGTGCACGTCAGGTGATCGGAGATGCGGGCGAGCTCGCCCAGGATCATGCGGTACCACTGGCAGCGGTCCGGAACCTGGATCTCGCACATCTTCTCGACCGCCAGCGCGTAGCCGACGTTGTTGAGCATGGGCGAGACGTAGTTCAGGCGATCGACGTACGGGAAGACCTGGGTCCAGGTCCCGCGCTCGCACATCTTCTCTTTGCCGCGGTGCAGATAACCGATCTGCACGTCGCTCTTCACGATCGTCTCGCCGGACAGCTCGAGGACGATCCTTACGGTGCCGTGCATCGCGGGATGCGACGGACCCATGTTGAGATGCATCGGCTCCGACGGGAGCTCGAGCTCGTTCTCGTCGAGGTCGAGGTCGATGGGCTCCATGTCAGTTCTCTCCGCGATCCACGGTGTAGCCACGATGAGGGAACGGCATTCCCTCGTCGCGTCCGAACGGCGCGAGCTTCTCGAGCGGGAGGCCTGCTTCGGCCTCCGTGCGGTAGGGCACGAGCGGCTGCGTGCGGTCGGCGGGGTAGTCCTTGCGCAGCGGATAACCCTCGAACTCGGGGTACATCAGGATGCGGCGCAGATCCGGGTGACCACGGAAGGTCACGCCGAACATGTCGAAGCACTCGCGCTCGAACCAGTTCGCGCCGGGCCAGATCTCGACGAGCGTGTCGACGACGGCATCGTCGCCTTCGCTGTCGCCGATGCGCGTCTTGATGCGCACGCGATGGCGGCGCGCGATCGAATAGAGGTGCACGACGACCTCGAAGCGCGGCTCGCGATCCGGGAAGTCGACGCCGCAGAGGTCGACGAACATGTCGAACGACATCTGCGGATCTTCGCGGAGGAAGCGCGCGACTTCCTTCCAGCGTGCCGGGGCGATGACGGCGGTGTCGTCGCCGAGGCGCGAGTGCGTCTCGACGATCGCGTCGCCGAACTTCTCGCGAAGGACAGTGAGAACGCGTTCGCTCATCGGACCGAATCCTTGCTACGACGGAGCGTGACGACGCCGGCCGCCGGATCTTCGCGGGGCTTCACGACGCCGGGCGTCTTGTCGCCACGTGCGATCTTGTCCTGCAGGAGCATGAGTCCGTCGATGACCGCCTCGGGGCGCGGCGGACAGCCGGGAACGTAGACGTCGCACGGGATGATTTTGTCGATGCCCGGGACGGTCGTGTAGTTGTCGTAGAAGCCGCCGCAGCTCGCGCAGGTACCGAACGCGAGCACCCACTTGGGCTCCATCATCTGCTCGTAGATGCGCCTGAGAACGGGCGCCTGGCGCTGGCTGATCGTGCCGACGACCCAGAGGAGATCGGCCTGGCGCGGCGAGAAGCGAGGCGCCTCGGCGCCGAAGCGCGCGGTGCCGTCGAAGCGCGGGCTCGTGAGCGACATGAACTCCATGCCGCAACACGCCGTGACGAACGGATACTTGAAGAGCGACCACTTGCGCGCCCAGCCTAGGAGCGCATCGAGCTTCGTGGTGGCGAAGCCGGAGCTCTCGCTGGCGTCGAGCGTGACCTGTTTCAGCTCTCCCATTCGAGGGCTCCCTTCTTCACGACGTAGACGAGTGCGACGACGACCACGGCGAGGAATCCGAACATCGACCCGAGGCCGGTCCAGCCGAGGTTCTTGAACTGAATCGCCCACGGGTAGATGAAGACCGACTCGATGTCGAACACGACAAAGAGGATCGCGGTCAGATAGAACTTCACGGACAGCTTGAGGTGCCGTCCGCCGGAGCTCTCGGAGCCGCACTCGAACGGCAGCATCTTCTCGCGCGTCTTGTTGACCTTGCCGCCGAGGAACGTGGCACCGATGAAGAAGAGACCGGCGAGCAAGCTCGCGACGGCCATCATCAGGAACATGGGCGCGTAAGTGGAGATCACGTGTCGAGCCTCTCTTGGATTCGCTTGTGCCTACTAAGAGCCTGATTTTCCAGGGAAGTGGGCGGTGTCATCTAGTGCCAAGGGGGGTTGGAAGTCAACGACGAGGGGAGATCCGGGAGAGAAACAGGTGATGGAAATGGAAACGGAAATGGAAATGCCCCCCGGTGCCCCCGGCAGCCCCGTCCGCCGGCAGCTCCGGCATTTCCATTTCCATTTCCATTTCCATCACCTGTTCTCTCCTCTCGTCTCTCGGCTGACCTGAACCCCACCACCCGGGGGGAGATCGGAAGAGAAAACAGGGAACGGAAATGGAAATGGAAATGGAAACGCCCCCGTCCCACCCGTCCCGCCCGTCCCGCCCGTCCCGCCCGTCCCCCCCGGCAGCTCCGGCATTTCCATTTCCATTTCCATTTCCATC
>JAQBQJ010000503.1 GCA_028287065.1 Labilithrix sp.
TGTCGGGCGAGACCTTGTCACGCAGGTAGCGCAGCATGACCTCGACGTTGTTCCGTGACTGCCCGAAGACGATCGTCGGCACGTGCGCGCGCACCAGATCGGTCGCGAGCATGACCGCTTGCTTCACGTAGCTCGCGCGGATGCCGAGCTCCGCGTTGACCACGGTCGGATTGAACATGAACACGCGGCGCTCGCCCTGTGGCGCGCCGTTCTCGGTGATCGCCGTGAGCGCATCTCCGTCCGCGGGATCGATCCCGAAGATCCGCGCCGCGTGCTCGCGCGGGTTGCCGATGGTCGCGGTCGCCCCGATCAGCACGGGATTCGAGCCGTGGAACTTCGCGACGCGCATCAAGCGCCGGAGGACGTTCGCGACGTGCGAGCCGAACACGCCCTTGTAGGTGTGGAGCTCGTCGACGACGACGTACTTCAGATTCTGGAACGTGCGCGCCCACGCCGTGTGATGCGGAAGGATGCCGGCGTGCAGCATGTCCGGGTTCGTGAGGACGATGCCCGTCTTCTCGCGCGCGGCGCGGCGCGCATCACCGGGCGTGTCGCCGTCGTAGACGACCGCACCGGACTCGAGCCCGCTCGCGCGCATGATCTCGCGGAGGCCGGCCTCCTGATCGCGCGCGAGCGCCTTCGTCGGATACAGGTAGAGCGCGCGTGCGTCGCGGTCCTCGAGCATGCGCGCGAGCACCGGCAGGTGGAAGCAGTAGCTCTTGCCGCTCGCGGTCGGCGTAGCGACGACGAGCGCGCGCGTTCTTGGATCGCGCGCGGCGACGAACGCCCGCGCTTGGTGCTCGTAGAGCTCCGTCACGCCGCGGCCTCGCAGCGCGAAGGCGAGCTGCGTCGGCAGACCCGGCGGGAGCGGGGCGGTCTTCGGATCGCGGCCGGGCACCGTCTCGTCCGCGGTCAGGCAGGGCTTGACGATCCGGCTGTCGAGCCAGTCCTCGACGACGGCATCCACGCCACGTGCGGTCTTCCACGGGATGCGGCTCTTCTTCGGACGGTCTTGCATGACCTGAACATCCAAGCAGTCTTTCGTCGCGAGAACAAGCGGACAGGAGGTGACACGCTCCGGGCGATTGAGTACGGTTCGCGGTCCGCTCCGCCCAGCGCGCTCGTAAAAACGACGCTGAACATCCGCGCCGATGACCGACCCGACCGAAGCCCCGACGGCAGATCCCTCGAGCGACGCCACCGCTCCGCCGCCCGCGAAGGAGACCGAGGCCCCCGAGGCCCCGCAAGGGGAAGGCATCTCCTCGCCGCCGGCGCCGGACGCGCCCGCACCTCCGCCGGCGGAGCCGCCGATCGCGCCGGGTGTCCCGCGCCTCGAGCGACCCGCCGGGACCGCGCGCGCCATCCCCGAGACGATCCTCGGACCGCGTCCTTCGCCCACGTTTCTCGCGGTCGTTTCGATCGTGTCGCTCGCGTCCGACATCATCACGAAGCTCTGGGCCGAGAAGAAGCTCGAGGGCTATCCGGGCTACGTGAACGTCTCGGACAACCACCTCATGTTCGTCCTCGCGAAGAACAAGGGTGGCGCATGGGGCCTCCTCCAGGGGCAGAGCGAGAACGTGCGAAGGCCGTTCTTCTTGCTCGTCTCGGTCGCGGCGATCGCGTTCATCGTCACGCTGTATCGCCGGCTCCAGCCGCGCCAGCACGCGCTGAAATGGGGCCTCCCGCTCGTCCTCGGCGGCGCGCTCGGCAACGTCTTCGACCGCATCCGCTACGGCTACGTCATCGACTTCATCGATTACCGCGCCGACTGGATCAAGAAGCTCAACGAGCTGATCCAGAAGAAGTACCCCGGTCACATCGTCACCGACCACTGGCCCACGTTCAATGTCGCGGACATCGCGATCTGCGTCGGCGTCGCGCTCATGGCGGTCGACATGCTGACGTCGCGTCGCGGCGCGAACGCGAAGAAGGCGGCGCTCACGCCCGACGTCCCGATCGAGCCCGTGACCGAGCCACTTCTGGTCACCGAGAACGCGACGACCGACGGCCTGCTCGCGTCGGACGCATCGGACGCATCGGGCGCGTCGAATGCGGGCGCGCCGCCTGCCCCGGCGGTGACGGGCGCGACGACCGAGACCGAGACGAAGAGCGCAGAGCCGACGTAGCTCTGCGAGGGGGGAACATGTCCGACGCATCGACCGAGGCCAAGGAAGAGCCGCTCGCCTTCGACCGCGCCGAGTTCGCCGCGCCGGAGGACGCCGCGCCGGCATGCGCCATCTGCAAGCGGCCGCTCGGCGACGAGTACTTCACGATCAACGCCGCGATCGCCTGCGACGACTGTCACCACCTCCTCGCGACGCAGGTGAAGGAGTCGAAGACGGCGGGAGCGTTCATGCGCGCCGCCGGCTACGGCCTCGGCGCGGCGATCGCGGGCTCGATCGCGTGGTACGCGGTCGCGCGGATCACCGGCATGGAGATCGGCCTGGTCGCGATCGCGATCGGCTACGTCGTCGGCAAGGCCGTGAGGCACGGCGCGCGTGGTCCCGGCGCGCGGCGCTACCAGGCGCTCGCGATGCTGCTCACGTATCTCTCGATCACGGGCTCGTACGTGCCGCTCGTCATCAAAGGCCTCTCCGAGCCCGGCGACGACGCGAAGACCGCCCCGGCCACGGCGCCCACCGCAGCGACCCGACCCGCCGAGGCGGCGTATACCGCGACCCCGAAAGCGGCGCCGCCGGGCGCGTCCTCCGCCGCGCCGGGCGATCCTGCGGCCGCGCCTCGCGAGCACATGGGACCGCTCGGGCTCGTCGCTGCGTTCGTCGTGGTGATCGGCATCTCGCTCGCCGCGCCGTTCCTGAGCGGCGCATCGAACATCATCGGCATCCTCCTGATCGGCATCGCGCTCTACGAAGCGTGGAAGTTCAACAAGCCCGTTCCGATCGCCTTCGAGGGGCCGCTCCGCACGAAGCGCGCGCGTCGCGAAGAGCCGCTTCCCTCCACCGGCACGTGACATGGAAGCGCTCGCGCCAAGGGCGGGTGCCTGCACCGAGTGCGGAGCCGCCGTCGGCCCGCCGCAGCTCGCGTGTCCGCGCTGCCATCGCCTCGTCCACGCCGACACACTGAAGGAGCTCGCGCAGACGGCGGAACGCGCGACGAACGAGCGCAATCACGCGCAGGCCCTCGCCGCGTGGCGAACGGCGCTCGTCCTCCTTCCGCCGCGGTCGAAGCAGCACGATCAGGTCGTCGCGAAGCTCCAGACGCTGAGCCGGGCAGTCTCCGAAGGCGTCGCGAGCGAACGCGCGCCCGCAACGACGGACAGCAAGGGCAAGAAGACAAAGCCGCTCGCCGCCGGCGCCACCGGTCTCGCGCTCTTGCTCTGGAAGTTCAAGCTCGCGATCGCCTTCGTGCTCACGAAGGGCAAGCTCCTGCTCCTCGGCTTCTCGAAGCTGAGCACCGTCCTGTCGATGGCCGTGTCGCTCGGCGTGTACGCGGTGGCGTTCGGCTGGAAGTACGCCGCGGGGCTCCTCCTCTCGCTCTACGTCCACGAGATGGGGCACGTCGCATCGCTGAACAAGTACGGCATCAAGGCGAGCGCACCGATGTTCGTCCCCGGCTTCGGCGCGTTCGTGCGGCTGAAGCAGTATCCGGCGAACAACGTCGAGGACGCGCGCGTGGGCCTTGCCGGGCCGATCTACGGGCTCGGTGCAGCGCTCTTCGCCGCTGCGCTCGCGGCCGTGACCGGCTCGCCGATGCTCTTCGCGATCGCGAAGACCGGCGCGTGGATCAACCTCTTCAACCTGGTGCCGATCTGGCAGCTCGACGGCGGCCGCGCCTTCCGCGCGCTCTCACGCAAGCAGCGATGGGCCGCCGTCGGTGCGCTCGCCGCAGTGTGGTTCGCGAGCGGCGAGAGCGTGCTCGTGCTGCTCCTCCTCGGCGCCGCGTTCCGTGCGCTCGAGAAGAACGCGCCGGTCGAGGGCGATCGCCAGACGCTCCTCACCTACGCCGGAGTCGTCGCCGTGCTCGCGGCGCTTTGCGCGATCGTCGTGACCGTGTGACCGGTCAGAGCTTGCCCGCGCGGAGCAGCCGCTCGGCGAGGTCGGCACGGCGCAGGCGACGCGAGCGCTCGGCAAGCACGATGCCCTCGAGGTGCTTGAACGCGCTCTCGATGTCGTCGTTCACGACGAGGTAATCGAAGAAGCCGTAGTGCTCGATCTCGACCTTCGCCGCTTCGAAGCGGCGCCGTACGACCTCTTCGCTGTCGCTGTTGCGGCCGCGGAGGCGGCGTTCGAGCTCGATCATCGATGGCGGCAGGATGAAGACGGCGACCGCATCGGGCTGCTTCGCGCGGATCTGGCGCGCGCCCTGGTAGTCGATGTCGAAGATCATCCCCGCGCAGCCGGGCTCCGACCGCGCGCGCTCGATCTCGGCGTGCGACGTGCCGTAGCAGTTGCCGTGGACCTCGGCCCATTCGACGAAGGCCTCGCGCTCGACGAGCCCGTCGAAATCGTTGCGCTCGATGAAGTGGTAGTCGCGCCCGTTCTGCTCGTTCGTCCGCGGCTTCCGCGTCGTGTGCGACACGCTGAAGCGGAGGGCAGGGAAGCGCTCCTGGAGCTTCCGGGTGAGGGTCGTCTTCCCGGCGCCGCTCGGCGACGAAAGGATGAGGAGCAGGAAGGGGTCGACCATCACGACAGAATCATACCAGGAGGCTCGTCGAGCTACTCGACGTTCTGAACCTGCTCGCGCATGCGCTCGATCTCGGCTTTCAGCTCGACGACGGAGTGTGCGATCCCGGCGTCCTGGCTCTTCGAGCCTATCGTGTTCGCCTCGCGGGCCATCTCCTGGAGCAGGAAATCGAGGCGCCTGCCGACGGCATCGGAGCTCGCGAGCAGGGTCTCGAAATGCGACGTGTGGCTCTCGAGCCGCGTGAGCTCCTCGCAGATGTCGACGCGGTCCGCGAAGAGGGCGATCTCCTGCTCGAGGCGCCCGGCGTCGACATCGACATCCGCGGCGATGCGGAGCCGCTCGGCGCGCTCCTTCAGCTTCTTCTTGTAGATCTCGACGACCAACGGAGCGCGCTCGGCGATCGACTTCGCGAGCTTCCGCACCGTCACGAGGCGGCCGAAGATGTCGTCGCCGAGGGCGAGACCCTCGCGCAGGCGCATCTCGTCGAGCGCCTCGAGGGAGGCGTCGAACGCGCTGGAGAGCGCGGCGCGGACCTCGTCGCCTGCTTGCTCGATCGACGGGACGAACAGGTCCGGCACCGCGCCGAGCAGCGAGAGCGGGACGTCGACGCCGGGCGCGAGCTCGTCGCGGAGCGCCACGAGCGACGCGAACACGCTGCGTGCGCGCTCCTGGTGGAGCGTGACGGCTCCGAGCGCGGCGCCTTCGATGCGCACCGTCACGTCGAAGCGACCTCGGGTGAGGCGCTCGCGCGCGATCGCCTCGACCACGCTCGCGAGATCGGGGAGCTGGCTCGGCGCACGGACGCGGACGTCGAGGTAGCGGTGATTGACCGCGCGGATCTCGACGGTGAGCTTGCCGGAAGGCGTGGTCTTCCCCTCCGCAGCGAGCGGCGCTTCGCCGACTCCGAACCCGGTCATGCTTCGCATGCGCTACCTCTCCGGGTCTGTCGGTCGGCGGATCACGGTCTAAGAATGCGCGCAATCAGCCGAGACCGCGCCTCCGCTTGACGGTCTCGAGGGCGCGCGCGTACTCGATGTCCCACTGGGACGTGCCTTCCTTCACATGCTTGATCTGCGCGCGGACCTCGGTGTCGAGGGCCGTGTCGACCTGCATGTACTTCTTGAAGATGGGCGCCATGTGGCGGCGGAGGACGACGTCCTCGGCGTAGACCTCCTCGACGTGCGAGGAGTGCATGAGCATCGCGACCACCTGGTCGAGGAGGAAGTCGAGCGTCTCGTCGCCGACCTTGATGCCCTGGTGCTCGGCGATCTGCTCGCGCACCTTGCCGAACTCGTTCGTGCCGCGCCCGGTGCGCTCGAGGAGATCGCGCGTCTTCTCGTCGACGATCTTCTCCGTATCGAGATAGCTGCGGAGGACCGATTCGACGTCGGCGACGACCTCCTTGTGGGCCCCCGCGTCTTCGAGATCGATGTCCTTCGACGACAGGAGCGTACGCACGACCTCCTGGGCAATCGACGGGACTTTGGCGCTGTAGAGTCGCATGTGTGGGCCGCGCGCACGGTAGCCCAAGAAGGCTGAAAAGCGAAGCCATCCCCTGCGGTTTCGGTATTCTCTCGGCAAGGGGTTCACGATCTTGAGTCGCACGCTGAACGACGATTTCGACGCGGACGATCTCCCGGGTGGCCCGCTGGACCTCGAGAAGGGCAGCGCGCAGGTCGGGACCGGCGTTGCATCCAGCTACGGCGGCGACGGAATCGACTTCGACGACGAGCTCTACGGAGACGACGCCGGACCGGGTGCGGCGCTCGAGCTCGACCTGCCGCACGCGCCGGCCCGCCCGCAGGTCCCGGATCTCGCGCTCGACAAGGCGCCTGCGCCCGCAGCGCCGGCACCGGGATCGAGCGGAAGCCTTCCCGCGGCACGGAGCGGCGCGCATCCCGCCGCGCCGCCGCCGTCGGTCCCGCGATCGCCGGCCAGCGACGGGCACCACGGCTTCGCGCCGCCGCCTTCGAGCTCGAATGCGGGGATGCCTCCGGTGAGCTCCAGCGGGCGTCTGCCTGCGGCGCACGGCGGAAGCCCGGGCAGCGATCCGCACATGGCGGCGTCGCACGCGAACGAGCCGCCTCCGCCGCCCGCGAAGCCGTCGGCCGCCGCGGTCATCGCCAAGTACCCGGCGCCGCCGACGGGCATCAAGCACGCGCCGATGTACGCCGTCCGCGTGGTCATGAGGCAGCTCGAGCTCCGCAGCGAGCTCGAGTCCTTGCGTCGCCGCCGCTCGCCGGACGTGCCGCTCTACGAGGCCGCGCTCCGCGCCTACGACGCGAAGACGTTCCGCCTCGGCATGGCGATCAACTGCGCGGCGTTCGCCGTGGCGACGTTCATCTTCTTCCTGCCGGTGATCATTCGGTTCGTGCGCGACTAGCCGGACGTGTTGCCACGGAGAGCGGCTCTGCGAAACTGCGCAGCGCGAAGCTCGTCTTAGCGGGTTTAGGCAGGCGCTCTGCATGCAGCGCGTAGCGTCTGAGTGCCTCCTCGATTCCGACCCTCGCGGGGAATCGGAGGCGCAACGGAATGGCGCGGCCACCGCGCTTCGTCTACGCGCGGCGTCGACGACCAGTTAGAGGACGTCGGCCGGTGTGCCTTCGGCGTTGCGTTCGACCCACTTGCGACGTCGAGGACGTCGAGTCCGGCGAGGCGTTCCTTGCCAAGCCTCACGTCGATGAGCGCCAGTCCGCACGCCTGCTCGTGATCGCGGAGGAGCTCGATCCCGCGCGCCTTGCTCGTCGTGTAGTTCGCCGTGACGTCTGCCGGGAGCATGCGCCTCACGGTTCTCGCGACGAGCGCGTCGTCGTCGACGACCAAGATCTCGAACGGCAAATGGCCCCCTCCGCGGCAGGATGTCAGCGACGGCCGCCGACGCACGTTGGAGCGCCGGCGTACCTACTACGTGACAGTGCTCATCATCCGCAGGGATGATGAACGTCAGCGATCGACGGTGACTCTAGCGCCGGTCGGCGCCGCAGCTCTCACGCAGAGTCACTTTGCCCAAAGCCCGGCGAGCTCGAGGACGAACTCCGAGAACGGCTCCGCACGGAACCGCTGCGGGGACGGGGACGCCCACATGATCGAGCGATCGATCACGGCTACCCGCGCGACGAACGCGGGCCGCCCGGGCGCTTCCGCTCGCCCTCCGGCGGCTTGCGCGTGCTCGGCGGCTCGGCCGGCTTGCGGACGCTCGGCGGCGGCGGCTCTTCGCGCAGCGGCCTCGGCGCGGTCACCGCCGTCTTCATCTCGCGCATGCCGAGCTGGAGGCGGCGGATCACGGCCTTCTTCTGGCGATCCTTGTACTTTGCATGCGACGCCTCGCCCTGCTCGTTCGCCTGCTCGGTCTCGCGGTCGATGACCTGGAACTCGCAGATGACGAAGACGACGGGACCGAGCGACCACGCGCTCGACGGCGCGCGCTCGAGGAGCTTGCGCGGCAGCCGCACCGGCATGTCCACGACGAAGTGGATGACCCGGTAGTTGTCGGCCGAGAAGACGTTGTCGCTCGGCGTGTAGTCCTCGTCCGCGCCCGCCTGCATGTCCGCCAGGTACGACTTCAGGTGGTCCTGCTGCTGGCAGTACCGCTTGAACTGGAAGATCGAATTGATGCTCTGGCTCGGGATGACGTAGTTGAACGGAAAGAGCTTCTTCTGGAGAAACTGCACGATCGGGAAGATGTCGTCGCGCTCGCGCGTGACGATCCGGAACCGGAGCTTGTCGAAGATCTGCGCCGAGACCGCCTCGCGCTTCGAGAGGAGCTTCGTG
>JAQBQJ010000235.1 GCA_028287065.1 Labilithrix sp.
CGCATGCTTCGGCTCCTCCTGGAAGCGCTGCACCATCGCGTCGCGCGCGCGCTTCGACGTGCCGCCGTGGAGAAAGACCACCTCGACGCCGAGCGCCTCGCCGAGGTGCCGCACGAGGCGATCGCCCATCTCCCGGTACTGCGTGAAAACCAGCGCCTTGTCGCCGGTGGAGAGCGCCTCTTCGAGCATCTCGGTGATGCGCGCGAGCTTGCCGGAGCGGCGCGCGAGCGGGCCGCGCTCGCCGAGGTACTGCGCGGGGTGGTTGCAGATCTGCTTGAGGGCCGTGATCAGCGCGAGCACGCGACCGCGCCGCTCGATGCCCTCGCTCTTCGCGATGCGCCGCATCTCCTCGTCGACAGCGGCTTTGTAGAGCGTTGCCTGCTCGCGCGTGAGCGTGCAGAATACATCCATTTCGTTCTTGGCCGGGAGGTCGCGAATCACGGCTTTGTCGCTCTTCAGACGCCGCAACAGGAAGGGCGCGACGATCCGACGGAGCTTGTCCGCGGCCTCCGCGTTGCCGTAGCGCTCGACGGGAACCGCGAACGTCTGGCGGAACGCCTCGAGCCCACCCAGCATCCCCGGGTTCGCGAAATCGAGGATCGACCAGAGCTCCGCAAGGCGGTTCTCGATCGGCGTGCCCGTGAGCGCGAAGCGGTGCGAGGCCGGGAGCGCGCGCACCGCCTTCGCGGTCGCCGACGCAGCGTTCTTCGCGTTCTGCGCCTCGTCGAGCACGACGGTCGACCATGTGCCCGCCGCAAGCGTCTTCACGTCGCGACGCGCGATCCCGTACGTGGTCAGCACGATCGCGTGCGCTCCCGCCTCCTGCGCGGCGGTCGCCAGCGCATCGGCGCTCTTTGCGCGCGTGCCACCGTAATGACGGACGATCGCGAGCGACGGAGCGAAGCGCGCGATCTCGCGCTCCCAGTTGCCCACGACCGACGTGGGCGCGACGAGCAGCGTCGGCCGCGCGTCCGCCGGCGCCACCTCGGCGCGATGAAGCAGGAACGCGAGCACCTGGACGGTCTTGCCGAGCCCCATGTCGTCGGCGAGGCACCCGCCGAGGCCGAGCGAGGCCATCGTGCGGAGCCATGCGAGCCCGCGCTCTTGATAAGGGCGAAGCTTCGCCTCGAGCGCGTCGGGTGCGCGCTCCGGAGCGTTGGCGGCGGTGCGGAGCTTCTCGAGGAGCCGCGCGACCGTGCCCTCTGCGACGACCGGCGCGACGTGGCCGTCGACCGTCGTCTCGCCCGCGAGCACGATCTGCAGCGCATCGGCGAGGCGCACGCGCTTCTTGCCCTCGGCGACGCGCTGCTTGATCTCGGCGAGCTCGCGCGGGTCCACGGCGACCCATTCGCCGCGAAAGCGCACGAGCGGCGCCTTGCGATCGGCGAGCGCCGCGAGCTCGCGCGACGTCAGCGCCTCCTCGCCGATCGCGGCCTGCCACTCGAACTCGACGAGGTCCTCCATCGCGAGCCCGGCCGCGCCCTCGACCTTCCCGGCCGTCCGCGTCCCCTTTCGTGGCGCGAGGATCTCGGCGTCGTCCTCGCCGACGCGCATCCGCAAGCGAAGCCGCCGCTGACCTCCCGCGGTGAGCTGCGCGGGGACGATCACGCCGAAGCCCGCCTCGCCGAGCGCAGGTCCGCCCTCGGCGAGGAAGCTCCATGCCTCGTGCGCGTCGAGCAAGAGCGCGCGCGGCGTGGCCTCCTCGAGCGAGGCCCGGAGCGGCGGGAACACACGCGCGGCCGCGCCGAGGCCCGCGAGGAGCGCTTCTTCGGGATCGCGAAACGCGCGACCGAGCTTCGCGAGCTTCCTTCCCTTCTTCTCGCCCCACACCTCGTCGGCGTCGACGAGCAGGCTCGGATCGTCCGGTGCTTGCAGGAGGAGCCGTATGACGAACGACTCCTCCTCTTCGCTGGGCAGCTCGAGCCGAAAGCACGTGCGCGGCTCGTCGCGCGCGCCGCGTGCCGGCCGACTCCACCGCGAGAGCTCGCGGAGGACCGTGCGTTCGCCGAACCCGGTCGGCTCGAAGGAGGCATCGTCGGACGAGAGAGCGCGCGCGAACCTGCGCTCCCATCCGCTCGTTTCCGTCGCGAGCACGGGCATCACGCCGGCCGTCCGAGCGCCACGACGCACGAGCGCATCGGCCGTCGCGTCGAGGAACGCACGCAGCAACGTCTCCGGGTCCCAGACCTCGTCTTTTTGCATGCATACTGCATGCGCCGACCGCGGCATCGCCCGCGCGAGCGCCGCGACCTCGCGCGCGTCGTCGGGTCCGAGCGCCGCGGCCCATCGCGCCTCGCCTTCGTCGGCCCACGGCACGACGCGCTCCCTCGCGACGAGATCGAGCGCGAGCTTGCTCGCCAGGCTCCATGCCGCCGTCGACGGCCCGACGTCGACGAGGTCGGCCGCGGCGATGGCCGCGAGCTCGGACACGCCCTCGATCAGATCGACATACGTGCCCTCGGCTGCAACACGCTCGCCGGGCGGAGCGACGACGTCGAGCACGCCGCGCGATCCGAGGCGCGCGAGCGCGTCCAGCGACGCGGTCGCATCGCCCCACGCGAAGAATGCGCGGCGCTCGGGCTCGAACACGAGAGGCACGGTCCGGTCTTGCCATGGATCGACGCTCGATGTCACCCGGGCCACGGAACGGAACCGTCACAGGCCTCGGCCTCGTTCTCGGAGTACCCTGACGACCGATGGCGACACGCACCGGACGCGAGCGGACGCTCCTGGTGCTGCTCGTTGCCGCGTATGCGTCGCTCTATCTCTGCCGCGCGAACATCGAGCCCGCCTGGACGATGCTCGCGGTCGCGTACGGCTACGACAACGAGCAGACGGGCGCGATCTTCGCGACGGCGCTCGCGGCGTATGCGGTCGGAAAGGTGCTCCTCGGTGCCGCCGGCGACGTGGTCGGCGGCAAGACGATCCTCGTCGTCGCGATGGCTACGGCGGTCGTCGCGTCGCTCCTCGTCGGCGCGCTCGACTGGCCTCGCGTGGTCGGGACGCGCACGGCCCTCTGGGTGATGGGCGCGTTCGTCGTGCTCAATCGCTTCGGCCAGTCCGGCGGATGGGGCGGCGTCGTCCACGTGGTCGCGCGCTGGTTCCCTCCCGAGCGCAGCGGCGCGGTCATGGGGATCGTCTCGACGAGCTACGACGTCGGCAACGTCGCCGCGCTGTTGCTCTGCGCGGCGCTCGTGCGGTCGGGCGCTGGCTGGCGAATGTTGTTCGTGGTGAATCCGCTGCTGCTCGCGGGCGTGATGGCGATCGTGATCGTCGCGCTGAAAGGGAGCCCGCACGACGCGAGCTCGCGCGCCACGACGGACGCGAAGGCGCAAGCGAAGCTCACGAAGCAGGCCGAAGCCGACGCGGACAAGGAGCCGCTCCGCTCGCTGCTCGCGCGGCTCGTGAAGGAGCGCGGGTTCTGGATGGCGGTCGTGCTGTCCTTCCTGCTCACGTTCGTCAGAGCCGGCTTCATGACGTGGACGCCGCGCTACCTCTACGACGTCGCGACGGCGGCCGGCAGCACGACCGCGCTCTCGGGGTCGATCGCGAAGAGCGCCTTCTTCGGGGTCTTTGGGATGACGGGCTCGCTCGTCATCGGTCGGCTCAGCGATCGCTGGGGACCGGGCCGCCGCGCCGGGATCATGACCGCGTCGCTCGCGGCGCTCCTCCTCGCCGTGCTCGCGCTTGCGCATGCGCACGTCGCCGATCCACTCGGCGCCGCGGCGATCATCGGGCTAGCGGGCCTCTTCCTCCTCGGGCCGTACTCGCTGCTGGCGGGCGCGATCACGCTCGACGTCGCCGGAAAACGCGGCGCCGCGACGACCGCCGGCATCGTGGACGGCGTCGGATACGTCGGCGCGTCGCTCGCGGCCTTCGTCCTCGGAAGCGTGTCGAAGCGGCATGGGTGGAGCGCCGCGTTCGACATCATCGCCGGCGTCACCCTGCTCGCGCTGCTCCTTGCCGGAGCGTGGTGGCGAACGACGCGCCCCGCCGGGAACGAGGTCCCTACGCGCTAGCTGCGCTGGTCGAGCTGCGAACGACCCGTCGCGGCGCGGAAACGCAGTTACGCAATTGCGTCGCAGCGACGCCGGCCGCAGACTGGTGGAATGGCGGAGGCGGGGCTCGTTTACACGGTCAAGGATCGCTCGGTCCTCCTGCCCCATTACAAGAAGTATGTCGTCGAGCCGCTCATTCGCTTCATCCCGAAGAGCGTCGACCCCAACTCGATCACGCACATCGGGCACCTGATCTGCCTCGTCGGCGTCAGCATCCTCCTCGCGTTCGGCGTCGCCGTCCCGGCGGGCGGGAGCATCCGCACCCCGTTCATCGCGGCGGTCGTGTGCCTCCAGCTCTACAACTGGTGTGACAACGCGGACGGCGCGCATGCGAGGCGCACGGGCCGAACGTCGGCGATGGGCGAGCTGCTCGACCACGGGCTCGACATGCTGAACACGACGTACATCGCGTACGCCGCAGCGATCTCGATCGACGCGCCCCCGGTCTGGTGGGTCGGCATCGCGCTCGTCGTGCCCGCGGCCTGCGCGGCGACGTACTGGGAGCAGGCCGAGACCGGCCTCTTCAGCCTCGGTCTCCTGAACCAGATCGAGTCCGTCATGCTGCTCTCGACGGTGCTCCTGGTCAGCGCCACCTTTGGGTTCGGGATCTGGGATGCGGTCCACGCCGGTCCCGTCACGGCGCGCCTCACCGTGATCGGCTTCGTGTGCGCGACGGCGACGGTCGGCATCCTGCACAACGTGACGCGCGTCGTCTCGCGGAAGGGCGCGAGCGCCATCCCGCGGATCGCACCGCTGTTCCTCTTCGACCTCGGCGTCCTCGCCGCGGTCATGACGTCGGCGCTCTCTCCGGTCGCCGCGGTGATCGTCGGTACGGCCGGAAACGTCTTCTTCGGTCTCCGCAGCCTCGCGATGCGCACGGCGGGCGAGCGGCCCGAGCTCGAGAAGGGCATGGCGATCGGAGGCCTGCTCGTCGTCGGTCTCGTCGGCTGGAAGCTCGCCGGCCGTCACGTGGGCGACTCCGTCGACTGGATCGCATCGGTCGTCGCGACGCTCTTCTTCGGTGCGTTCGCGGTCGCGAACGCACGCGATGCACGGCGCAAGGTGATCCGCCTCGATCGCGAGGCCGCCGAGGCACGCGCGACGACAGTCGCGAAGTTCCCCTGATCAGCGAAGGTGAAGCGCGTGCGCGACGGCAGACCAGCTGCCGAGCGACGCGAGCCACCCCACGCCGCCGCCGAGAACGAGCGTGACGACCACGATGAGGAACGAGGTCCGCGCCGGCGGAGCCTGGCGTTCGCTCAGCTTCACCGGGTTCTTGCGGAGCATGCGCCGCGCGAGCACGCGCGCGATCGGGCTGTCTTCGTCGACGCCGAGCAGACCCGCCATGCAACGGATCGCGGTCGCAGCGGCGTCCTGATCGCCGTCCTTCGCGCGCTCGTTGTGCGCGAGCGCCGCGAGGAGACCGAGGTTCGGCGGGAGCTTGCCGACGTCGGTCATCGGTCCGAGCTCGTCGGCGATCTTCTTCCAGTCGTTCAGGTCGAGCAGCTTCTCGAGCGGCTCGTAGCGCGGGTCACGGCTCGTGACCTTCTTCGCTTCCTTCGCTTCCTTCGCGAGCCCCGGGTCGCGCACCGGCACGACGGAGGACTCGAGCTCGATCGTGCCCGCGGGCTCCGGCTCCGGCTGCGGCTCGGCGGTCGTCGCGCGCTTCGCCGTCTTGGGCACAGCCACGCGATCGACCGAGAAGTCTTCCTTCGCGCTCGGCGGCAAGGACGAGGGATCCGCGCGCGGGTCGGGCTTCGCCATGCCTCGTATGGTCGCACACCGCCCTGTGCCGACCAAACGAACGCCCTTTTGACGCGCTAAGCTATCGGCCTCGCGATGTGGATCTTCGCCTATGGGTCGCTGATCTTTCGGCCATCGTTCCCGTTCCTCGAGCGCCGGCGCGCGTTCCTGCCCGGGTTCGCGCGGCGATTCTGGCAGGGCTCGCCGGACCACCGCGGCGTGCCCGGCGCGCCCGGACGGGTCGTCACGCTGGTCCCTTCGCTGGACGAGGCGTGCGGCGGGTGTGCCTATCGGATCGATCCTTCGGGCGCCGACGCGGTGCTCGCCGAGCTCGACGTGCGCGAGGCTGCCGGGTTCGAGCGCCTCCGTCGCGAGGTCCTCGACGACCCGCCGCCGTCGGGCAGACCGTTCGCGGAGGCGCTCGTCTACGTCGCGAGCACGACGAATCCGCACTTCCTCGGCGAGCTCCACGAGCGCGAGATCGCCGCCTGGGTGCGGAAGAGCCACGGTCCGAGCGGTCCGAACGCCGAGTACGTCATGAAGCTGCACGCCGCGCTCCTCGAGCTCGACATCCACGACCCGCACGTCGATTCCATCGCCACGTACCTGAACCCGGGTTGAAATCCGCGGCGGGCCGCTGGCGCGAACGCCGCGGCCATGGAAAGAAGCGTCCGCGATGCGCGCTCTCTCTTCGATCGTCGTCCTGTGCGCGGGCTGCAGCGCGAGCGACGCCCTGAGCGTCGCCGCGCCCGCGCACCCCGCCGCGGCGACGACGGAGACCACGACCCCGGAGCCCGACAGAGGCGCGCCCATCCCGGCGTCGAGCGACGTGTGCGCGGTCTCGCCGAAGAACGTGGGCTCGGTCGTGAAGCGCACGACGACCGCGGCAGGCAAGCCGCGCACGTACCAGCTCTCGGTCCCCGGCGGCGGCGCGAAGCCGGGCCAGCCGCTCCCGATCGTGCTCGTGCTCCACGGCGCGAGCGACACCGCGCCGCTCAAGATGCGCGACTGGTTCGGTGTCGAGGGCCGGATCGCCGCGCCGGTGCTTGCCGTGTATCCGCAGGCGCTCGAGCGCACGCGGTCCGACGGGACCGGCGGAAAGGTCACGCGCTGGGATCTCTCCGGCGACGAGGACCTCGCTTTCTTCGACGCGATGCTCGCCGATCTCGCGCGCGACTACTGCGTCGACCGCGCGCACGTGTTCGTCACCGGGTTCAGCTCGGGCGGGAACTTCAGCCAGCAGCTGGCGTGCCTCCGTCCGAAGGACGTGAAGGGCATGGCCGTCGTCGCGGGGCCGGGTCCGTTCTCCGACGGCTGCGGAGGCGCGGTGCCCGCGTGGATGACCCACGACGCGAACGACGACACGCTCCCGGTGAGCGACGCGCGCGACTCGCGCGATTTCTGGGCGGCGGAGAACGGCTGCACGAAGTCGGCGTGGGCGCCCGTGGCCGGCCGGCCCGAGTGCCAGCGCAACACGTCGTGCCCGGCCGACGAGCCGGTCGTGTACTGCGAGACGACCGGCGTGGGCCATGCCGTCCCGGGGTATGCCCCGCCGGCGATCGGCGCGTTCTTCACGGGTCTGTTGAAATAGCTCTTCGCGCGCTCAGCGAAGCAACTCGTAACGACCACCACGCTCGAGCGCGCGCTGATACGCGGGCCGAGCGTGGATCTTTTCGAGGAATGCCTCGATATGCGGGATTCGCAGTCCCGCGGCGGCGCGTGCCGCCGCCGCCTCGAGCGGAAAGCTCATTTGGATATCCGCAGCCGAGAATTCCTTTCCCGCAAACCACGGATTCTCGGCGAGCTCGCTCTCCATGTATTCGATATGCAACTTCAGCTGCGGGTCGACGAACATGGTCATCACCTTGTCCGCGATGCCACGCACGACCGGGCGCACGAAGAAAGGCACCGGCCCGGTCTTCATCCGTTCGAACACGAGCTTGAGGAGCAGCGGCGGCATCGCCGAGCCCTCGGCGTAGTGGAGCCAGTAGGTGTACCGGAGCTTCTCGGCCGTGCCCGCGGCCGGCACGAACCGTCCGTTGCCGTAACGCTCGACGAGGTACTCCACCACCGCACCCGACTCCGCGATCGTCTGTCCGTCGTCGGTGACGACCGGCGACTTGCCGAGCGGGTGGACCGCGCGGAGCTCCTTCGGGGCGAGCATCGTCTTCTCGTCGCGCTCGTAGCGCTTGATCTCGTATTCGACGCCGAGCTCCTCGAGCAGCCAGAGGACCCGCTGCGACCGGGAGCTCTCGAGGTGATGGACGGTGAGCATGCGCCGTCATCCCTTTGATTGCCGCGGCGCGCAAGCGCCGCGGCAGCGTCGGCACGCGAGATGAGCTACGCTTGCCCGGGCGGATGGACATCGGGGCGAGCCAGAACATCAGTCGCTATCGGCGGCTCGCCGAGCTCGGCCGAGGCGGCATGGCCACGGTGTACCTCGCCGCGGCGCGCGGCCCCCAGGGCTTCACGAAGCTCGTCGTCCTCAAGGAGCTCCGGCCCGACCTCGCGCAGGACGCCGAGTTCCGCTCGATGTTCCTCGACGAGGCACGCCTCGCTGCGCGCTTGAACCACCCGAACGTCGTCCAGACGTACGAGGTCGGCGAGGACGGCGATCGGCACGTCATCGTGATGGAGTTTCTCGAGGGCCAGCCTCTGAGTCGCGCCCGCAAGGCGCTGCCTCCCGCGCTCGTGTATTACGCGCTGTCGAACACGCTCACGGGTCTCGAGCACGCGCACGAGCTGCTCGACTTCCAGGGTAAGCCGCTACGCGTCGTGCATCGCGACGTGAGCCCGCACAACATCTTCGTCACCTACTCGGGTGAGGTGAAGCTGTGCGACTTCGGCATCGCCAAGGCCGCGGACTCGTCGGCGGTGACGGCCACGGGCGATCTGAAGGGGAAGCTCTCGTACATGGCGCCCGAGCAGGCGCGCGGCGAGGTCGTCGATCCGCGCGCGGATCTCTTCGCCGTGGGCGTGATGCTCTGGGAGACAGCCACCGGCCGGCGCCTCTGGCACAACCTCCAGGACGTGCAGATCCTCGCTCAGCTGCTCGCGGGCTCGATCCCTACGCCGCGCTCCGTCGATCCCAAGATCGACGAGCGCCTCGATTCCATCTGCATGCGCGCGCTCGCGTACGACCGCAACGATCGCTACGCGACGGCTGGCGAGATGCAGGCGGATCTGGACGCGTACATCACGTCGCTCGGTCTCAACCCCACACGGAGGGCCCTCGGCGACGCCGTCGCGAGGGCGTTCGGCGAGGATCGCGCGCGGCTGAAGACGCTGATCGAAGAGCAGCTCCGCACGGCGACGCTCCACACGACGGGCGAAGCCCCGGCAATCCCGTTCTCGCACCAGAGCATGCCGTCGTCGCCGTCGGCGCTCCGTCAGAGCGGCACCGCCGCGGTCGCGGTGCAGTCGGTCGCGCCCTCGTCGTATTCGCAGGGCTCGCATCCGCAAGGCTCGCAGGGCTCGTATTCGCAGGGTGCATACCCGCAGGCCGTGCCTGCCGGCTACGTTCCGCCTTCGGACGCAAACCTGATGCTCCCGACCGTCGTCGAGCGAAGCGGCAGCAGCGGAGGCCGCACCGGTGCCGGCGCCGTGCGCTCGATCGCGCCCGTGCCCGCGAAGAGCGGCGGGCGCGCATGGGTCTTCGGCGGCATCGTGGCGGTGGTCGCGGTCCTCGGCGCGGGCGCGTTCGCGGCGA